>JANXAH010000103.1 GCA_025062415.1 Anaerolineae bacterium
GTCCCGGGAATCCGGGAGGTGCCTATGGGACCGTCTGTCTCCTGTTCGCAGTACGGCCTACAGGGCGTAGCGAAGGATGTCGGCCTGTACTCTGCCAGGTCTGCAGGGCTGTTGGCCTCCAGTTCTATGTACGGGGGCGACCAGGGGAGAGGCTCCAGGCTCCCCGCCGGGACCATAGCGCCCAAGCAGGGGGCGAAGGGGGCCAGGTCCGGGCCATAGTCGGCGGGGGAGATGAGGGCCAGGGTGCCCAGTTGCCGGGCCGCCAGGGCCAGCGCCAGGAGCGCGCCGCGCCCGGGGAGGGAGATGGGAAGGGGGTTGAAGAGCACCGGGATGGGCAGGCTGATGCCGGGGAGCAAAGGGGTCTGCAGGTTCCCGCTGGGGTTAAACTGCAGGTGGTCTGGACGGGCGCCCAGGTCCACCTGGGTGGAGATGTATTCCCGTCCGTGGATGCCATCGCGCGTGGGGCGGACGATCTCCGACATATCCAGCCAGATTCCGTCAAAGCCCTCCCCGGCGAATCGGCCGCCGTATCCGGCGCCGGAGATGGGGATGCGCCCCGTTTCGGCCTGATACCAGGTCTGGGTGATGATTTCGGCGGTCCAGTGATCGTCGCCCCGGTGCAGGCGACCCTCAAAGACGGGATGGCCGTAGTGGATGTACCGGTCTCCCTCGGCGATGGCGAAGGATGCCGGGTATCCCCGTTCCGGCGGAGGAGCCGGACGGACCGGGATGTGGTAGCGGCTTCTCATGGCGGTTCCCTCCCCTGATAGCGGTTGGTGATGGGCAGCCGCCAGTCCTTCCCGAAGGCGCGCGGCGTGATTTTCACCCCCGGCGGACTCTGGCGGCGCTTGTACTCGCTCCGGTCCACCATTCGGATGACCCTTTGGACCGTCTCCTCGTCAAACCCGCGCCCGACGATTTCCCACAGGCCGCAGTTTTCCTCCACGTACGCCTGGACGATGGGGTCCAGGACCTCGTAGGGCGGAAGGGAGTCTGTATCCCGCTGGTTGGGGCGCAGTTCCGCCGACGGCGCTTTTTCCAGCACCCGTTTCGGGATGACTTCCCACCCCGCGCGGGCGTTCCGGTAGCGGGCCAGTTCGTACACCAGCGTCTTGGGCACGTCCTTGATGACCGCGAAGCCTCCCGCCGTATCGCCGTAGAGGGTAGCGTATCCCACGCTGGTCTCGCTCTTGTTGCCCGTTGTCAGCACCAGCCAGCCGAACTTGTTGGAAAGGGCCATTAAGATGGTTCCCCGGATGCGCGGCTGAAGGTTCTCCTCCGTCACGTCCGGCTCCCGTCCCTGAAAGATGGGAGCCAGCGTGTCCAGGAACCCCTGAAAGAGGGCGTCTATAGGGATGACCAGGAAGCGGATGCCCAGGTTGTGGGCGAGGAGTTCGGCGTCTTCCAGACTGTGCGGTGAGGAGTAGCGGGTGGGCATCGCCACGCCGACGACGTTCTGGGGCCCCAGGGCGTCGGCGGCGATGGCGGCGGTGAGGGAGGAGTCTATGCCCCCGGAGAGGCCGATGACGACCTCCCGAAAACCGTTCTTGCGGACGTAATCCCGCGTCCCCAGCACCAGCGCCTGGTAGACCTCGGCGACCCGGTCCAGGGGCGGGGCCAGCGACGGGGTGAGGGGCTCCCGTTGGGGGATGGGGAGTTCCGGCAACGTTATCCGGCGGACCGTCTCCGATGGGTGGACCTTCCGCCAGCGGGGGTCCCGGAGCCGCTGTCGGAAGACCTGTCGGACGTCCAGGTCGGCCACGACCAGGTCCTCCTCAAAGGGCCTGCCCCGCGCGAGAAGTTCCCCCTGGGGCCCGCAGATGAGGCTCTGGCCGTCAAAGACCAGTTCGTCCTGGCCGCCCACCAGGTTGCAGTAGGCGACAAAGGCGGTCATGTCGGCGGCGCGCGTCGCCAGCATCCGCTCCCGCGCCTGTCCCTTGCCCATGTGGTAGGGGGAAGCGGAGATGTTGATGAGGACCTCCGCCCCGGCCCCGAACGCCTGGGCCTCCGGCGGCCCTTCGGGATACCAGATGTCTTCGCAGATGCTGATGCCCAGCGTGACCCCGTTCCGGATAAAGACGAGGTTCTCCCGCCCGGCCCGGAAGTACCGTTCCTCGTCAAAGACGCCGTAGTTGGGGAGATAGTGTTTGGGGTAGACGCCGGCCAGATGGCCGTTGTGGAAGACGGCGGCCGCGTTGTAGAGGTCCCCGGCGGCGTGGACGGACCCCACGACTGCTGTGAGCCCCCGGGTGGCGGGGGCCAGGCGGTGGAGCGCTTCCGTTGCCGCCTCCACAAAGTCGGGTTTGAGCAGGAGGTCTTCGGGGGGATATCCGGTCAGCGCCATTTCCGGGAAGACGACGACGTCGGCCTTCCATTCCCGGGCCCGTTCTATCCAGGCCCGGATTTTCTCCCCGTTGCCCTCCAGGTCTCCGACGGTGACATTGACCTGTGCCAGGGCCAGCCGCAGATTCATCGGCACCTCCCTCGGGGTATAAAAAAACAGGCCGCCCTTTTCAAAAGGGCGGCCTGCCAAAAACTAAAATCTTCACGCGCTACAGCGGCGGCTGCCGCCCTTCGGGCGGGCCATACCAACGATTATTATTGTTGGTATAGTGAGCAGCCACCGGGAGATGCATTTGAGCCTCCAACTGGCGGCGATTATAGCACAGTTTGAGAAATTGGCAAGGCCCCTATCTGTGGTATAATGTTCATCATCCATTCTGTACCCTGCGACTCTGCGACCTCGCGACCCTGCGACCTGTAATATGCGCCTGGTTCTCATAGACGGTCATGCTCTGGCCTACCGGGCCTTCCACGCCCTGCCGCTGGAGGGCTTCGCCACCCGCGACGGCGAACCGACCAACGCCACCTACGGCTTCACCTCCACCCTCCTCCATATCCTTCAGGAACTCAAGCCCGATTACATCGCCGTCTGCTTTGACGCAGGCCATTCCGGCCGGGATGAACTTTTCCCGGAATACAAGGCCCACCGGGACCGCATGCCCGACGAGATGCGCGTCCAGATGGACCGCATCCGGCAGATTGTCCAGGCTTTTGGTATCCCCATTTTTGAGGTCCCCGGCGTGGAGGCCGACGACCTGATGGGCACCCTGGCCCGGCAGGCCGCCGAGCAGGGCCTGGAGACGGTGATCGTCACCGGAGATAAGGACCTTCTCCAACTGGTCGGGCCGGGTGTGAAGGTCTTCCTGGCTGGTCGCCGCCTTTCCGATGGCACTATCTACGATGAAGAGGCCGTTCGCACCCGCTATAGCGGCCTTTCTCCGGCTCAACTGCGGGACTTCAAAGCCCTTGTCGGCGACAAATCCGATAACATCCCCGGCGTCAACGGCGTCGGGGAGAAAACGGCCACCGACCTCCTCCGTAGATACGGCTCGCTGGAGGCAATCTACAGCCACCTGGATGAAGTGACGCCGTCCCGCTACCGGGAGGCGCTGGAGAAGAACCGGGAGACCGCCTTCTTGAGCCAGCAACTGGCGACGATCCGCACCGACCTCCCGGTCCGCCTGAATCTGGAGGAGTGCACCGTCCGCAACTATGACCGGGCGCGGGTGACTGAACTCTTCCGCCAACTGGAATTCCGCTCCCTGCTGGACCGCCTCCCTCCCGCTGGTAGTCCGGCACGAAGCGACAGCGCAGTGCCGTCCGTTGGTAGTCCGGCACGAAACGACGGCGAAGTGCCGTCCGGGCGCCCCGAGCGCCCCACCCAACTCCCCCTCTTTGAAGTGCCCGGGCCAACGAAGCCCGCCCGCCGCGCGGTCCCGACCGTCCCCCACATCGTCCGGGAGCCGGAGGAACTGGCCGCGCTGGTGGAGAGACTCTCCCGCGCGCCTACTGTTACCTTTGACACCGAGACCACCTCCGAAGACCCCATGCGGGCGGACATCGTGGGCCTGGCCTTTACGGACCGGGAGGGAGAGGGCTGGTACGTCCCCGTCGGCCACCGGCGGGGCCGCCAACTCCCGCTGGCAC
>JANXAH010000052.1 GCA_025062415.1 Anaerolineae bacterium
GTGTAGTCCCGGCGGAAGACGTCGGGCGGGTGCAGGCGGAGTTGGATTCCGTCCAGCCAGACGGTGCCGGTGACGGCGCCAGCGAAGAACTGGATGCGGGCATCCGTGACGGTGGCGGTAGCCTGGAAGGTGACAGTGTACAACTGCCAGGTCGGGCCCAGCGTCACCCGCCGCCAGAGGCCGTAGTTGGTCCAGGGGGGCGCGTTTTTGGAGGCCGCCAGGGCCAGGGTGCGGGGACGGTCGGCCTTGGCCCAGAAGGTCAGGTCGTACACCGCGTCCTTCTCCAGGCTTCGGTTGTTCTGATTGAAGTCCACGTGCCAGTCGGTGCCGCTGGTGGCGGTGACAACGATGCGGGCGGAGTACTGGCCCTCGGCGGCGGTGGTCCCGTCCCGACTCACGGCGGCCAGACAGCCAGCGCCGGCGTTGGCCCAGAAGCGCCAGGGGTCGGCGATGGGGCTCTCAAAACCGCCGTTGACGATGCGGTTGGGGCCGGGGTCAAAGCCCACGTCCACCCGGTAGGCGGGGCCGAGGGGGTAGCCCAGGGGGAAGTCCAGTTCGTCGTACCACCAGTCGTTGCCGTGCCAGGTGTCGCCGAACTCGTGGGCGAAGTAGCCGTCGTGCAGCAGCGTCAGCGCCAGGCCGAAGCGCATCCAGGGATAGTAGGTGCGCGCAAACTCCAGCGTGGATGTCGGGATGTGGCGCCAGGGCGAGTAGTCATAGCCGTAGGCGATCTGGTCTATTGGCGACGACTCAAACATCACCACCGGCGGCTGGCGGGCCTCCCGCATCCAGGTCTGGTAGAGGTCCCAGACTTCGCCGAAGGAACGTTCGCCCTCTATCACGTCGGCGGTCACGAAACCCAGGCTGATGCCGTCAAAGAGTTCGCCGACGCCCGGCTCGTGGATGTCTACCGAGTGGGCGCTGACGATGGCATAGGGCATCAGGCGGCGGAAGGTGCGGATTTCGTGCAACACCCCGGCCTTCCACGCCGCGTCCAGCCAGGCGGGGTCGTCCTCCACGCCGTCCTCGTTGGCGTCTATGCGCACGGGGTTGCCGTAGATGTCGTACCTGAGCCACGATTGGGTCAGCATCACGTTGTCAAAGAAGACGCCGTCAGCCTGCATGCCGGAATTGAGCCAGGAGCGGTAGGCGTAGTGGGCCTGGTACTCGGCCACTTCCGGTTTGGTCAGGTTGAGGCGGTAGGAGCCGGGCCAGACCTCAATGAGGTTGCCGTTGACGTCCTTGAGGTAGTAGTCGGGCGAGGGAATGTCGTTGTTCTCCACCGCGTTGATGGAGGTGAGGATGCGGATGTGGGGGTTGAGTTGCCGCAACTGGCGGATTTCCTCCGGCGTGGCGCCGTCGGCCCCCAGCCAGAGGTCCACCTTCGCCAGATGCTCCAGCGGGTACTTGCTCCGCCACTCCCACCACCCCCAGAGGTTGCCGGTGCGGGGGAAGGGGGGATTGGACGGGGAGAGGGCACGGTAGCGCAGGCGCATGCGGAAGTCGGGGTGGCTGGCGCAGCGGACAAAGACATCGTTGATGAAGTTCGGGTCGGGGTTGAGGTCGCGGACGGTCGTGGTGTGGGTGAGGGTGTCCGTCGGCTCACCGAAGGGGGTCATCTCGCCGTAGGACCGGTCGGCCTGGGCGCTCCAGGCGCAGCGGGTGGGGAGGAGCGTCCGGACGGTGAGGGTGAGGGCGGTGCTCCCGGGGGGCAGGAGCGTGGTGGGAGGTTGTGGGTCAAAGACGGGGATGCCGGGATAGGTCACCGGCGCGCTGCGGCAGGGCGTGCCCTCTTCGCCCCCTGCGGTGCGGGGGATGAATTCGTAGACTACCGTCGCGCTGGGGGTCAGGACAGCGGTCGGCAGCCAGACCTCGTTGGGGCGCGGGGGTGTTTCCCGCTGGGTGCGGGCGGCGATCTCCTCCGCCGAGGCGGCGCGGCCCCAGATGCGCACGCCGTCTATGTAGTAATCGGCGACGTTGCTCCACCAGGGGGAGCCGCCGATGGAGAATTCCGTTCCGTCCGGGTCGGGGGGCCGGTAGCGGCGTTCGTTGGTGTCGGCGGTCAGAATTCCGTCCACGTAGAAGCGCATAAAGTTGCCCGAGGCCGAGTAGGTGAAGGCGATGTGGTGCCATTCGCCGGCCTTCCAGTGGCCCATAAAGGCCCTGCTCCCGTAGGCGCTCTGCCACTGGCCGCCCACCACTCCGCCTGCGTAGAGGATGCGGGAATCTCTGCTCTGGCCGATGAGCAGGTAGTCGCCGCTGGCGTCGCGGTAGAAAAACAGGTAGTGGTTCTTTGCGGTATAGCGGGGGTCGCTGCCGTCGGCCCGCAGGGCCACCCACATCTCAATAGTGCCTTCGTCCAGAGGCAAGTTGTATTGCCGGGGATATTTCAGCACGCCATGAGTGGTGTCAAGGGCCAGGGCCTGGCCCCACTTGCCGGAGACGTAGGCGACGCCCTGTGCGGCGGTGGGCGTTTCGCCGCTGGCGCCGGTCGTGGAACCGTCAAAATTCAGCAGGATGCCCTCGGCGACGAGGGTATCCGTAATGGGCGCGCCGTTGACGAGCCAGCGGTAGCGGCTACCGGCTTCGGGGTCGCCGTCGGGGTCGCTGAAGTGGGCGCTGCCGACGATGTAGGTGTAGTCGGGGGTGAGGCTTGCGGCGGCGGAGCAGGTGGGCGGGCTGGCGGGATGGACTTCCATGGACGGGAGACAGAGCAAGAACAGTAGAATAGCGACAAGTTGTATCCCAGCGTGTGCTTTCATCGGAGCACAACCCTCATCGCAGTGGGATGTAGGGACAACTGCAAGCAGTTGTCCCACATAGGCCGAGGTCGGAGAAGGGCTGGAGGTCTGTCGCCGGAAAGGGGACGCGCAGGTACGGGTTTTCGTAGCGCGGGTAGCCGCTCAGCGGGAAGGGAACGCCGTTCACCTGCAGCGGCCCCTCCCAGCCGAAGCGGATTTCGCCGTTGCCCGGTGAGTGGAAGGTCACCCGCAGGTCCTCAAAGACGAGAGGGGCCGCGCGGAGGGCGCGCACGAAGGCCGCGAAGTCGCCGTCCTCCGCCCGGCGCCCCAACTGGCAAATCCAGATGTTGTGTCGTCCGGGGACGACGACCTCCCGGCCCCGGTCTTCCTCCGCCAGACGGATGGCGATCGGACCGTCCACCGGGCGGCCCTCGTTCCAGAAGTACGGGTGCTGGGAGCGCAGCGCCAGGTATCCCTCTCCCTTGCGGGCGAAAATCCAGCCGTCGGCCTCCACTACCTCGTCAAACCGGTCCCGGGGAAGCCAGGCGTGGGTGTAGAAGTGGCGGATCGGGACGTAGAGGGCGGGGATTTTTTCCAGTTTATAGATGATAACGGCCACGTTGCGGTACTGGGCCGCGCGCGGCAGGAGGCCGGAGCCCGCCCAGTAATCCGGCGTGCGCCCTTCCAGCCGGGCCGGGTGGGTGGTGAAACAGACCGCGTCCGGGCCGAGGGTGGCCTGCCAGATGTGCTGCTGGTCGCCGCCGTACCCTTTGCGGTAGTCCTGGGCCGTGGAGAGCATGTAGTCGGGGGTTTTGTAAGTGTAGATGTTGACTTCCTCACGGGTGTTGCGGCAAATATCCCGCTCCAGGACGCGCGCCAGCAGCGGCAGGCCTCCCACCGCGTCCAGCGCTTTGAGCAGAGACCGGTAGGGCCGGACGGCAAGAAAGAAGCGGTTCTCCCACCAGCGGCAGGTATCCAACATCCGCAGGGTGTGGCGGGCCGTGCGCGGGTGGAAGTAGGCCTCCAGGGTCAGGCAGTGCATCCCGTCCTCAAAATTATCCGGGCGCAGGCCCCAGGCCTCCAGTTCGTCCAGGCGGAGGCCCATTCGCTGGCGGTTCTCACCGGTGCGGGCGACGTCCTGGGCGATGGCGACGACCGCTGGCGGCGGGCGGTAACTGCTCAGGACAAAGGCCGGGGCAGACATATTGTTAAAGCCCGAATATATGCCCATACCGAAGAGGAGTTTGGTCGTGTCGGTCGTGCCCTCGCAGGCGGTCCATTTCTTTGTGTTCTCATAGGCCCGGCCGTGGGTGGAGCCGAACACCCCGCGCCAGGAGTTGAGCGCCATATCCAGCAGGAGCAGGCCGATGACCAGCCCGGCTTGGGCGCGGATTTCCTCGTCCTCCGCGAAATCGTAGAGGGAGAGCAGGGCGGTGAGGTCCTCGTCGTAGTAGACGTGGGAGAGCCATTCGCTGAAGCCGGTG
>JANXAH010000180.1 GCA_025062415.1 Anaerolineae bacterium
GGGGTCCACCAGGGCACAGGTTGCATATCGCAGGTCGCAGGGTCGCAGGTCGCACGTCGCAGGGTCGCAGAGGGCAGGAGGCAGGGTCGCAAAGGGTGGGGTGGAGCCAGCAGGCGCAGAATGCAACGTGCCGACCGATCCAATGAGCAGGAATCCAGCCAGCAGAGGCAAGAGCAGGAACGGACGGAAATGTTTTGGCATATTTTCACCACAAAGGATACAGAGGTCTGCGAAAGCCTTCCCCACGGGGGCAGACAAGAGACCTCACTTTTAAAAACTTTGTGTACTTTGTGTCCCTTGTGCTCTTCGTGGTTTTTACCCTAAAACGGCCCGTAGCCAATGAAGACGGCCAGACCCAGAAACAGCAGGGCGATCAGAAAGACCAGCGCCCACAGGGGCAGCGACCAGCGGAACCAGCGGGAGTAACTGAGGGACGCCAGCCCCAGGGAGATGAGCAGGATGGGGTTGGTGGGGTACATCAGGTTGGAGAAGCCGTCTCCGAAGCAGAAAGCCAGGATAACGGTCTGGCGGGTGACGCCCAGGAGTTCGCCCAGGGGCAGGAGAATGGGCATCATCAGGAAAGCCTTGGCGGAGCCGGAGGGAACAAAGAACTCCAGGAGGAGCGTCAGCCCCACCATAGCCAGGACCGAAAAGAAGGGGTTCGCCTCCCGGAAGGGCTGAGAGGCCAGATGCAGGAGGGTATCCAGAACGCCGCCCTGGACAACGATGTGTCGGACGCTGGCAGCCATCAGGATAAGCGGGATGCTGGCGGCGATGCCTGCCCATCCGTCCAGTAGGGCACGTCCTACCACCCGGCCTCCTGCACCGGAGAGCAGGCCCGCTCCCACCCCGGCGACCAGGAAGAGCAGGCCCACTATCGGCAGGATAAAGTCTGAGAGTCCAGGAATGAAGGGGCCAACGGAAAGGACGACGAGGTTCAGCAGCGTCAGCGAGCCAAACCAGGTCAGCGCACGGCCGACATAAGGGGGTTCCCCTTCTCCGGGGGCGGAGGGTTCCTCCTGAAAGGTCAGCGCTCCGTCCGGGTTGCGCTCCACCTGGCGGGCTTGGGCGATGAGGAAGGCCGCAAAGACCAGGTAGACAGCGGCAAAGACGAAGATGCGCAGCCACCAGCCCGAAAAGAGGGGGAGCCCAGCCAACTCCTGGGCAACGCCGATGGTGAACGGATTGGTGATCGCCGCGGAGAAACCCAGATTGGTCGCCAGGATGGACATCCCCAGCCCGACCCGGACGTCCCAGCCCAGAGCGCGGGAGAGCACGAGCATCATCGGCACCAGCGGAACCACCTCCTCAAAGATGCCGAAAAAGGCACCCAGGGCCATAAAAAAGAAAGAAACCACCAGCAGAAGCGCGTACTTCCGGTGGCCGAATTGCCGAACAATCCGGCGGACAGCGGCCCGGACGATGCCGCTCCGCTCCAGAACCGCGAACGCACCGACGATAAGGAGAACAAAAAGGATGATGACAATGACCATCAGATTCCCCGGCGCGCCCAGGACTTCCACGGGTGCAGTGAACCATCGCCAGATGGGATAGTCGGGCCGGGGGACCAGGCGGTAAGAGCCGGGGTCAATCATCTCCCGACCATCCACCTGGACACGGTGATAGGCGCCTGCGGGCAGGACGCGGGTCAGGATGCCCGCCGCCATCATCAGAACGAAGAGGATGACCAGGGATTGAAGAAAAACGCGGCGGTTGATGCGGATGAAAGTTTCGGGTTCCATTGGGCCTCCGGAACGGTGGATGAAGTGTAATAGGCGTCTTTAAAATAACCCGACGCGCTTCTCTCGTTGAAATTCGCGTCTATCTGCGTTCATCTGCGCCTTGCCGGAACCGCAGGTGGGCGACCTGGCGGGTGGTGGGCCGGACCAGGGCCCTCTCAGAGACCCGCCACCCGCAGACCCAGAGGATTTCGCCGTCTCCAGCGACCAGGAGGGGGAGTGTGTCCCGCCAGGCGCGGGGGATTTTGGCGTTGACCATCCAGTCGGCCAGCGCGGGCGCGTGGCCGCCCAATCCCTGGGGGCGGAACCGGTCCCCCGGCCTGCGGGTCCGCAGGACAAGGGGGGGCCTCAGCACCTCCGCGTCCATCCACGCCGCCCACCGGTCCGGATTGGCCTCCACGGCCTCCAGCGACCACTCTTCAGGAAAGGTCACCTCCAGCCGCCACTCCCCATCCGGGAGGAGGGTTTCCCCCGGCACGGCGACAGGGAGCACCGTCCCCGGCGGGAGCGCTGGCCCCTCCTGCGGAGGGACGTACGACGCGTCGGCGACGGTGAGGGTATCGTAGCCCACGAACAGTGCGAGACCCCCCGGCAGGGTCGCCTGGGCCCCCGTCTCCCCTTCCATTGCGACCCGGACGGCGGCCTCCACGTGGACGAAGTCCACATCCCGCAGGAAGGGGCGGAGACGGTAGGCCGCCTCCCGGATCAGAGCCCGCTGGAGGGAGAGGGGTTGCGCCATCCACGCCGCCCGGTCCAGGAAGACGGCCTCCGGCGTCTCCTTTCGGACGACCTTCCGCCAGGCCTGATCCCGCAGATGGGTCAGGAGTTCGTAGTCTGCGGCGACGACCTCCGCGGTGTGCAGAAGACGGCGCCGGATATTGGGGTTGTATGTCTCCAACAGAGGGAGCAGTTCGTGGCGAAGGCGGTTACGAAAGTAGGTCGTATCCAGGTTGGAGCGGTCAAACCGGGGCTGAAGGCCGTGTTCGGCGCAGTAGGCCTCAATCCGCTCCCGCGGCGTCGCCAGGAGCGGGCGGATCACTGTCGGGAGGACGGGAGGGAGCGGGAAGGGGGAATCCCGTTCCAGGAGACGGTACTCCGAGAGGGGGGTGGCTGGACGCATTCCCCGCAGGCCCGCCAGTCCTGCGCCGCGCAGAAAGTGCATCAACACCGTCTCCGCCTGGTCGTCGGCGTTGTGCCCGACGGCGACCTTCGTCGCGCCCACCTGACCGGCGACGTAGGCCAGGAAGCCGTAGCGGACCCGCCGGGCGGCCTCCTCAAAGGCCAGTTTGTGGGCGCGGGCGACCGCGGGCACGTCCACCCGCTCCACAGTGGCCGGGAGCTCCCACTGTCGGGCCAGGTCGGCGACGAACGCAGCGTCGGCGTCGGCCTCTTCCCCGCGCGCGCCGTGGTGAAGATGGGCAACGTGCAGATACAGGCCATACTCCTCCCGCAACCGGAGGAGCAAATGGAGGAGACAGAGGGAATCGGGCCCGCCGGAGACGCCGACCACCACCCGGTCGCCCATTTCCAGCAGACGATGCCGTCGGACAAACTCGCGGACCTCGCGCAGAAGGTCACCCATAGGACCTGGTGGAGAAACGATAGACAGACTTCTGAGCCATCGGAACAACCCGGAGTCCATAGGGGGCTGGGTTGCGCCTCAGCCCCATTTTATCACGACCGGGGGAGAGGGCAACCTGAAGTTCGGCGGTATGTTGAGACAGAACTGTGGGAAGCGGCTAACCGCTGAGCCACATTCATCGCTTGACGAGCCATACGTGATATGGTATTATTTAAAGCGGAATTTCGCCCTTCGGGCTTACCATTTCAGGAGGTTTCCTGATGCGAAGATTATTCTGGCTTCTTCCCCCTGTTGGTCTGATATTGGTCCTCTTCCTTGCCGCCTGCTATATGCCCGCTGCCCCCGATGTGACCCCGACCCCTTCTCAGCGAGAGCAGGCAGAGTGGGGAATGGCGACCCTGGCCGCCGAGGCTGCACAGCAGACGTTAACTCCGGCTGAACCGACGCCGCCTCCCCAGGCTCCTGTCGTGTCCCCGGTCCCTGTGGTAGAGACACCTTCTGCGCCTCCGCCCGTAGCGACTCCGCTCCCTCCTCAGCCCGCATCCACGCCCTCTCTGGCTGCTCCGGAAGTTTCTCCCACCCCAGCGCCTCAGCCTGTCGGGACACCGGTGGCTACTGAAGCAGGGGAAACCACTTATGTTGTTCAGCCGGGAGACCGCCTTTTCCGGATCGCGCTGCGCTTCGGCGTGGACTACCGGGCCCTGGCAGCCTACAACAACATCGTGAACCCAGATCGGATTTATCCGGGTCAGGTTCTGCGCATCCCTCGTCCTGGAGTTTTCCCGACTCCCTCTGCGCCGGGTGAGATTCTCTACACCGTCCAGCCCGGAGATAACCTCTTCCGGATCGCCCTTCGCTACAATATGAACTATCTCTACCTGGCCTCCTACAACCGCATCACGAACCCCCACCAGATACGCGTTGGGCAGGTCATCCGGATTCCGGTGAAGCCGTAGCATTGCTGGAGGCAGACCAGGCCCTGTAACTGCGCGGGGCCCTGGTGCTACTGGAGTTAAAGACAGCGCACTTGCTCCCCTGAAAGTCCAGCGGGCTGCGCACCGCCGGACTGTTCCGCCACAGGAGACGTTTGCTCTGCTTCGCCCAAGTACGGGTTTAGGCCATCGTCGTCCACACACCCCTGTGGCCCGGCAGTTCCTGGGCCGTGCGGATGTCACATCCCGCCTGTGAGAGGTGAATGGCGAAGGAACGCCGGGGGGTGTGGGATCACCCACTTCAGGATGCCTAACTTACGCTTTGGCGCATTTGCGGCAAATTCCCAGCGAAGTAATCGGACTTGCTTTTATCGTGATTTATTGGCCTATATATACCTGGGCCAATATCTACCATTTTGGCGCACCTTTTCCACCCTGTCGTGTTTCAGAGTGATGATATACGCAGCCGAAGTATTCTATCTGGAGGTGCCTCACCACGAGCGGCTGGACGGTCAGAGTTCAGGGCCGCAGGCCAAATCCGCCGCTCTGGCGGCCGATGTCGCCTTCGGCGGCGCGGCTGATCGGGGAGCCGTTAGGCTTGGGCCGTCGTTGTAAAGGTGCCTATGAAGAAACAGATTCAACTTAATATAGCGACTGTGTCTCTCATCTTTGCGTTTTTGCTGCTGACCGTTAGTTGCACTCCACCGATGCCTACCTCTCCTACGCTTGCAGCACGGGCTTCCATGTTGTTCAGTGACGAGTTTGACGGTAGCAAACTTGACCTAACTAAATGGGATGTGTACAGAGGCGTTCCGGTCGTAAGTGGTGGATGGCTGACGCTTTCTGGTGCTGAAGTTCAGAGCAAACCTAAGTTTTCAGGCGGCATCCTGCAAGGCGTAATTCAATCATCGGACTGGAAGATGCAGAGCGAATTCACCGATTCAAGCTTTGGTTTTGAGATCTGGGAAGGCGCTGATGGTAAATGCCACTATGGAGTCGTTTTCAAAGCGAGTGGGCAACTCGGTCTTCTTCGTTCCCAGCCTAATGCGGAGAATAAGTGTGCGGGCCAATCAGCCGGTATTCCTGGACGTAACCCTGACGATCCACTGCATCAGGATTTTTTTGCGATTCCGAATTGGAATACGATGATAGGAGCCGGTGCAGTCGCTTTCACACTGACATGGTCAACCGATGTGACTTTGGAGGTCAGTGGAGGCTTATCCAGTGGGCGGGTATATGTTGATTCAAGTCCAGCCCTACCTACTGTTCCGCTCAAGATTCGGCTCTATGCTCACACGTTCATCAGTCCGACCTTAACCGAGACTTATATGCTTGACTTTGTTCGGTTATATCCTAATCAGGAGTTGGGCGCAGAGGATTTGATCTTTATCAAGCGATGAGCGCAAAGCGATAAGCGCGCTGTGAGCCTGTCTGGGAGTGTCGTCCGTCCGTGGCTCCGCTTGGGATGGGCGTCACTTGCCATAGGGAAAAAGATGTGTTAATATATTTAAGGCAGTTGGCGGGATGTAGGGACAATTCACCCCCAAGCCGGAAATTGGGTGGTGGGGCCAGCACGCAACATCCGGCGATGTCCCCGGGCGCAGGATATAGTGAACGCGGGAATGCGAGCGCTTTGCGCTCTGTGTTGTTGTAGCGTCCAGACCCTAAAAACCCCAACCAATCAAGGAAAGGAGGCCCCATGGAGATCCAGCGACCCTGGCTGAAGCGGTACGACCCCGGCGTGCCGCACCACATAGATTACCCCATAGTTCCTCTTTACCACTTCCTGGAGGACGCCGCGCGCCGCTTCCCCGACCACCTCGCCATTATCTTCAAGGGAGGGAAACTCACCTACCGGCAACTGAACGAACTGACCGACCGGATGGCAGCGGCGCTGGCGAAGATGGGGGTGAAGAAGGGCGACCGCGTCGCCATCTTAATGGCTAACTGCCCCCAATTTATCATCTCCTATTTTGGTGTTCTCAAGGCTGGGGGCATCGTGGTGGCCTGCAACCCCCTCTACGCCCCGCCTGAACTGGAGCATCAGTTGAATGACTGCGGGGCAGAAGTGATGATCGTGATGAGCCGTTACTACCCCGTGGTCAAACAGGTCCAGCCGAAGACGAAGGTCCGGCACGTCATCGTCACCAACATCAAGGAGTATTTCCCGCCCCATCTTCGGCTTCTCTTCACCCTGGCGATGGAGAAGAAATCGGGCGACCGGGTGGACCTGGCTCCGGGCGACCGGTGGTTCCAGGATGTCCTCAAGGCCCATTCCCCCGCCGAGCGCCCCAGGGTGGAAATTAACCCCAAGGAAGATGTCGCCATCTTCCAGTACACGGGTGGAACCACCGGGATCCCGAAAGGCGCAATGGCGACCCATTTTAACCTGGTTGCTAACTCCCTGCAGATTAAATCCTGGCTCCCGGGGGTCAAAGACGCGGAACTGACCGTCCTGACGGCGTTGCCTCTCTTCCACGTCTACGGGATGGTGGCGGCGATGTGTTTCTCCATCGCCGCAGTGGCGACTCAGATCCTCATCCCTAATCCCCGGGACATTAATGACATCCTGGAGACGATTAACAAGTATAAGCCCAGCATCTTCCCCGGTGTGCCGACGATGTACAACGCCATCAACAACCATCCGAAAGTGCTGGAGGGGAAGGTCAACATCCGCTCTATCCGGGCCTGCATCAGTGGCTCTGCTCCGCTCCTGCGGGAGACCCAGACCCGCTTTGAGCAGTTGACGGGGGGCAACCTGCGAGAGGGGTATGGCCTGAGCGAGGCCCCGACTGCCACCCACTGCAACCCGATGCTGGGCGAGAACCGGGAGGGGAGCATCGGCCTGCCGCTGCCGGACGTGGACGCCGCCATCGTGGACCTGGATACCGGGACTCGCTTCCTGGGTCCGGGGGAGGAAGGCGAACTCATCATCCGGGGACCTCAGGTCTTCAAGGGCTACTGGCAGATGCCCACTGAGACGGCCAACGTCCTCCGCCAGATGCCCGATGGCAACGTCTGGCTCTTCACCGGCGATATTGCCAAGATGGACGAGGACGGCTACTTCTACATTGTGGACCGCAAGAAGGATATGATTATTTGCGGTGGCTACAACGTCTACCCGCGCGAGGTGGAGGAGGTCCTTAAGCAGCACCCCAAGATTCTGGAGGTGGCTGTGGCGGGTATTCCCGACCCCTACCGCGGAGAGACGGTGAAGGCCTGGGTCGTCCTCAAGCCGGGGGAGACAGCCACCGAAGAGGAGATTATTGAGTGGTCCAAAGAGCGGCTGGCGAAGTATAAGTATCCCCGGTATGTGGAGTTCCGAACCGAACTCCCCAAGACCTATGTGGGCAAGACCCTGCGGCGGATGCTGGTTGCGGAGGAACGGGCCAAGATGGCAGGTCAGACCCCGCCGCCTCCGCCGGAGGGCGAGTAGGGTCAGCCGCTGACGGGGCGGCGGCGAAGCCGCCGCCCCGTCTCTATTCTCTGTAGAGAGTCAGGAGGGTGCTTTGAATATCCTGGTCACCGGAGGCGCAGGCTATATCGGAAGCATCGTTGTGGAGGAACTGATCCGCAAGGGGTACTCCGTCGTCGTCTTTGACAATCTGTACACGGGCCACCGGGCCGCTGTCCACCCCAAAGCGGTCTTCGTCTACGGCGACCTGGCCGACCGCAGGGCTGTCCGGGAGGTCTTTGAGACCTATCCCATAGACGCGGTGATGCACTTTGCGTCCTATACCCTGGTCGCTGAATCTATGGAACTCCCCTTCAAATATCTGGGGGAGAATGTCACCAACGGCCTCAATCTGCTCCAGGAGGCCGTGGCCCATGGGGTCCGGCGGTTCATCCTCTCTTCAACGGCCAATCTCTTTGACCGTCCCCGGCGGATTCCTATAGACGAGGAGGAAGAGATCGTTCCGGGAAGCCCCTACGGGGAGTCCAAGAACCTGCTGGAGCGGATTCTCTTCTGGCTGGACCGGATTTACGGGTTCCGCTACGCCGCGCTCCGCTACTTCAACGCAGCGGGGGCCTCTCCCACTGGAGAGCGTGGGGAGGACCATCGGCCTGAAACGCACCTGATTCCGCTGGTCCTCCAGGTTGCCCTGGGGTTGAAGGACAAGGTGACCATCTATGGGGACGACTACCCGACCCGCGACGGGACGTGCATCCGGGATTATATCCATGTCACGGACCTGGCCCAGGCCCACATTCTGGCGCTGGAGGCCCTGGACCGGGGAAGCCGGGTCTACAACCTGGGGAACGGACAGGGGTTCACCGTTAAGGAGGTCATAGAGACCTGCCGGGAGGTAACCGGGCATCCCATCCCGGCCGAGGTGGGGCCCCGGCGTCCAGGGGACCCCGCCGTCTTGGTTGCCAGCAGCGAGAGGATTCGCCGCGAACTGGGGTGGCAGCCCCAGTATCCGGACCTGCGCACCATTGTGGAGCATGCCTGGAACTGGCACCGGGCCCACCCGTACGGATATGAGGATTGAGGGGGCCCCTCTGTTCGGGGGCAAAAGCGGGGGGCGGGCGGCGGCCCGTTTTTGCGGGCCGCCGCCCGCCCCCCGCTTCGCCAGCAGGACTACCGGGACTGGACCAGCGAATATATTTCCCGCAGCAGGTAGGCCGACCCGATCTCTTTGAGCAGATACCGTGCCGCACCAGCTTGCAGGGCCTCCCGCCGCTCCGCCGCGTCTGGATAGGAGGTCAGGACCACGATGGGGACAGCGGGACATTCTGCCCGTAGGCGGCGCAGCGCAGCCAATCCCTGACCATCCGCCCGCTTGATCTCCAGAAGAACCACGTCGGGCATCCGTTCCTGCGCAAGCAGGACTCCCTCCTGCCAGGAGCCAGTGCACCCCACGACTTCTATTTCCCCACAGGTCTGCAGGCAGGCCTCCAGGGCCTGACGTACTGCCTCGTGGTCATCTATGATAAGTACTCGCGCCCGACGGTTCTGTTCCCTATCCATCGGAAGGGCTCGGAACTCACGGTGGGTTTTTTCAACTCCGAATCTTAATGCCCTTCACCTATCGGGAACAGTGTCATCTTTCCCAAATCCGGATGACGATACGCGAGCGCATCTTCGGAACTATCTGTGGGTGCGCAACCGCTCCACATACATCTGAATGGCCCGCTCTATCTCCTGGTAGGCCCGATCCAGTCCCTCCCAGCCGATCGCCCGAACTTCCACCTGTTCCAGGTCCTTGTACACGCTGAAGAAGTGGGCGACTTCCTCCAGAAAGTGGGAGGGCACGTCCTCCAGGGACCGGTACTCGTCAAAGAGCGGGTCTGTATGGGGTACGGCCAGAATCTTATCATCTATTTTGCCCCGGTCCATCAGGTGGAAAATCCCCAGAGGACGGGCCTCTATCACGCAGCCGGAGAAGGTTGGTTCATTGGTCATCACCAGCACGTCCAGCGGGTCACCGTCGTCGTGGAGCGTGCGCGGGATAAAGCCGTAGTCTCCCGGATAGTGAAGGGAGGAATACAGGACCCGGTCCAACTTGATAAAGCCTCCCTCTTCATCGTATTCGTACTTGTTCCTGGAGCGTTTCGGGATTTCCACGACGACATAGATGACCCGTGGAGCGTCGGGGCCCGGAGGAAGTTCCCGCCAGAGATTCACCAAAGGCATAGTCACCTCCCAAAAGAGCCTTACATCACGCAGAAAACAGTTTACCACACCTGGCGTCTCCAGCAAGCAGAGGGGGTGCAGAAAACGTGTAAACCTCACCCGTTCACCGCTCCAGGACGACTTCCCACGACCCCCATGCTCCATCGGGGCAGGGCGGAAGCATCAGGCCGGAGAGGACAGGGGCGTTGGGCTCGCCGATGCTCAACGCGTAAGGAATCCCCGGTTTCAGATGGAAGTCGGCATATCCGGGGTCTATTTGGGGACGGAGACCCGTCACAGCCCGGTCGGCGCCGTCGGCCCAGAGGAGCCAGAGCACGACGCCAGGAACGGGCTGGGGGCCTGCTGGAGTCGGCGTCGCTCCCCGGACGGGGGTCGGGGTCTCTGCTGGAGGCGGGGGCCATATCCGCACCCATACCCGCAGTTGCTCCCGCACCCCCTCACACACAATTCGCTGCTCTGCGACCCGATAGAGGGAGGGAACCGGAGAAGGGAGCACAAAGGCAGGCGTCTCCGTGGGGGGAATTGTAGGGGATGGAGTAAGGGGCGGCGGAGGGGTCGGGGTGGGGGGAACAGTCGCAGGAGGGACCTCCGTGGTCTCCAGATAGGCCAGCATAGCCGGAGTTCGGATTCCCAGGCGGTCTGCCAACGCTGTCAGCCGCCGCATCGTGGAGGCCGGCTGACCGGAGGCCGCATAGGCCTCTATCATCGCCGTCAGGGCTTCACGGACGTCTTTTTCCGGGAGTCCCTTCAGGCGGAGCAGCGCCCGCTCCAGGTCCCCGTCCGCCACATATCCCAGGGCCGCCAGCCGAATCCACTCGTGCCGGTAGTCGGTGCGCAGAAGGGGCGGGGTGGTGTTGTAGAGGCGGACGGGGTCAATGAGCCAGGAGTAAATCAGCCCCAGCGCCAGCCCGACCGTCAGGCCAGCCAGGAAGGTCAGCAGAAAGGTGCGTCGGCTCACGGGAATCCCTGCAAGTAGGGGGTCATCGGGGGTGTCACTGCACCGAGGGCCTCCGCCAGACGGACCAGCATCCGAATGTCCTGGGGGCGTCCGCCCTGAGCGATCAGCGCCTCGGTCAACTCAACGAGGGGGCGGGAGGGGTCTTCGGGGTCCAACTGGGCCAGCCGCCCGCGCGCGGCTTCCGGGTCCCCTTCCACGCGATACGCCGCCGCGACCATCAGGATGTAGTCGGTGCG
The DNA here is from genome assembly GCA_025062415.1 of Anaerolineae bacterium. GTDB lineage: Bacteria > Chloroflexota > Anaerolineae > B4-G1 > DUEL01 > SpSt-77. The sequence goes on from JANXAH010000180.1 coordinate 11,086, forward strand.
ATAGTCCTGGCGGAGTTGGGCGGGGGCGGTGTTGGTGTACTGGACGGGCCAGAGGACCCAGCCCACCAGGAGCCCCAGGCCCAAGCCCAGGGCCAGGCCGAGCAATCCAGGGTAGACCAGGCGCATGGGAAATTCCCCTTGCAGAGAAAGAAAGGATGATTTTTGCAGCGTTCGCCGCAAAAATCATCCTTATCCGGAACGGAGGTTGGAACGAGTGCCGGAGGTGGGAGTTGAACCCACACGGGCCAAGCCCACGCGATTTTGAGTCGCGCGCGTCTGCCGGTTCCGCCACTCCGGCTCCGCAATTCAGAGGTAAGTATACCCTTAAAGCGGTATTTCGTCAAGCAGCAGCGGAGAGTGTGGGGGAGCCCTGCCTTCTTGAAAGTTCAGGCTCTCCAGGGCCTGTGACGCTGATGAGTTTTAACAAATGAATCCAGACGTGATATTGCGGTTTAACAAATTCCAACAGTAGCCTTTTGTGGGTGGGACACTCCCTCATCCCCCTACCCCCCTTCTTCCCCGAAGCGGGGGAGAAGGGGGGAACAGGTTTCCCCTCCTCTCGCCCACTTGCGGGAGAGGAGAGGGGTCGGGGGAGGGGTGAGGTTTCCGCCCGCCGCCGCAGGCGAGCGGGAGAGGGGAGGGGGCAGAGGGTGGGGTGAGGTTGCGCGACCTTTGACAACTTTCAGAAACGCTCTCAGCGAT
>JANXAH010000190.1 GCA_025062415.1 Anaerolineae bacterium
ACCCAATTTAATAATAGATGAAACGGACCAAAAAGATGGCCTTGAGACAATCCAGATCTCTTTCCCTAATCCTATTCGCACTGGCGCTGCTTGAATTTCTCTACCTGCTCGGAGCCCTTCGCTTCGCCGGACTCTTTCCCGCCGTCGGTGCCGACTTTCGCGCACTCTACGCAGCGGCTCACATCGCCCGGCAGGACAGGTTCTCCCACATCTACGACCTGGAACGTCACATCCCTGTTCAGAGAGCCCTCTGTCAGGTCGCCGGAGCGGAGGCCCCCTGCGTGCTGATCCCGATGGTGTTCCTGCCCGTATTTCTCCTTCCTATTCTCCCGCTGACCTTCCTGAGCCCTGTCGTCGCCTTCGCCCTCTGGTCGGCACTGAACCTTCTCGGACCTTTGCTGGTTCTGCGCCCGTGGATACGGGAACTTCCAGCCCCGGGTCAGCGTCAAGTGCTGGCGATGGCCCTGGCCTCCTTCCCGGCCTTTTCCAACCTCCTGTGGGGCCAGAGCAATTTCTGGCTGATGCTCTGCGTGAGCCTCTTTCTGCGGGAATGGGAATACAAACGGCCCTTTCAGGCTGGCCTCTGGGCCAGCGGCCTGATGCTCAAGCCACAGACTATGGTTCTGCTGCTGCCCGCGTTGCTTCTGGCGCGCCAGTGGGGCATTTTGGCCGGCTTGGCAGTGGGGATAACCGCGCTGCTCGGAATATCACTCCTGCTGGTCGGGCCGTCCGGAATGGTCACCTGGATCGGGATCCTGAGCGGGTTCTCCCGACCTGTCCCTGGCCTGGTCCCGGAGGTCGTGGGCGCGGAGACAATGATGAACTGGCGGTCGGTTGGACTTCTGCTTTCGTGGGCCCTCCCCGCCCCGCTGGCCTGGGGATTGGCAGGACTGGGAATTGTACTGACCGCAGGTACGGCTCTGGCGATGGCCCATCGGGCGGACCTCCAAGATGTGGATGGCCAGAAGCGGTTTACGCTGGGGGTTTTGGCCGCCACCCTTGCGGCCACCTGGCACGCCCACGGCCATATGGCGATGATCCTGCTCCCGCCGCTCCTGGCGCTGGAGGCTCGCCAGGCCCTCCCACGGCCCGTTCTGCCTCTCTGGGCCCTGCTCCCAGCCTGGGTGCCCTTCGTCAACATCCTCCTGGAGACCTTTGGCGTCATTTCCCCCGTCGCAGGCCTGGACGCCCTACTTGCCGGGAAAATCCTGTTCGCGTTCAGCCTCTATTTCACGGGATGGGCACTCCGCAGAACGCCCTTGTCGGCACCTCGCTGGTCGGACTGATGGGGAGCCGAAAATATACTCCGTGGACACTCCGAACCGGAGGGCTTAGATGATGTCCCCGCAGGAGATGTGCTCTGCTTGTCCGGGGCCTTCCGACAAGAGGCTCCGTCTGCTCCTGTTTGCTTTGGGCACGCTCTATCTCCTGCTCGCCTTGGGCCTTCTCCTCAACGAGGGCCTATTTAGCCTGATCGGCGTGGATTTCCGCGTTTTCTTCGCCTCTGCCCAGATCGCATGGGAAGAAGGCTTTCCCAAGGTCTATGACCTCTCTACACAAGAAGTGGTCCAACAAACCCTGGTAGCGCCCTACACTTCATCCAGAGTGGGCACAATGTGGTTCTTCTATCCCCCGCCTTTTTTATTGCCCTTCCTTCCCCTTGTGCCTCTGGGAATAGCCAGGGGGTTCCTCGTTTGGCTGCTGGTGAACCTCCTCCTATTTATCGGATATCTGAATCGGTTTCTGCAAGCGACCGAGGGCTCTGAAAGGCCTCTGCGCTCCGCCCACCTGGCCTCAGGTCCTAACGAACGCCTTCTTCTAATAAGCCTGGCGCTGCTTTCTTTTCCGTCCTTCACGAACCTTTTATGTGGGCAGGTAAACGTCTGGCTTATGGTATGTGTGGGGGAATTTCAGCGCAATTGGGGTAGAAACCCGTTCCGCAGCGGCCTATGGATGGGTGGCCTGCTGATCAAACCGCAGGTTCTTCTGCTCATTCTTCCCTTTCTGATTCTGAGCGGGGAATGGAAAGTCCTTTCCGGATTTTCAGTTGTGCTGGTGGCAATTGGGGTTCTCTCCTTCATGCTTCTTGGCCCGAAGGGGATGGAAGTCTGGGTGACTCAATTCATCAGTCATACCGGCAACGAACCTTCGCTGCATCCCCAACTGATGATCAATTTTCGTATGGTAGGAGAGTTACTCTCCATCTGGTTGCCTGAGATCGCCCCTGAACTCAGCGCAGGGCTCTCTATCGGGGTTGCCCTGCTGGCTCTACTCTACGCAATTCGGGTCAACAAAAGGGCATCAGAACAGCGTGAGGAGATGTTGCTTCTGCTTCTGGCTGCAACGACGATCGCCAGTTGGCATATGCATGCCCATACAGCGCTCATCCTGCTTCCGCCTTTGCTCTATCATGTGCTTACCGGCCAAATCTCCACGCGCTTTTTTACCCTTTGGACCTTGCTCCCTCCTGCTGTATATTTTCTATGTGCAGCCGCTATTTCGGTGCTGATCGGGTTGGGAAAGGATATTTTGCCGTTCCCGGGTTTCACCTACCCGGCGCTGGTTCTACTGGCGCTCCACAACTACCTGCTCATCCGGAAGTTCTGGCGGAATTTCGCAAAATAACGTATGCGCCCTCCTTCCCCAACTCTAAAGTTTGCGCGCCTTCGGCGAGGGGAGAGAAAATATCTCAAAGGTCCGAGGCTTACAGAAAATGAAACCGAAAGTTCAAAACCAAATGGGTAAGGGGCCATTGAGGTTCTCCAGATGGCTAATGGGATTGCATTTGGGGATCGCATTGGGGTACCTGGGCCTCTTTGTCAAGGCTGCTCTGGAGGGTCTCCTCTGGCGGGCTGACTTAACCGCTTTCTACACCGGCGGGACTATCGTTCGCCTGGGGTTGGGGCCCCGTCTCTACAACCTGGCCCTCCAAACTCGCGTCCAGCAGGCCATCCTGGGGCCAGGGCGAATGTTCTACGACGGCGTTCTTCCCTTCAACAACCCCCCCCACTTTGCCCTGGTGATGGCTCCTTTCTCCCTCTTACCCCTGGAGATCTCTTTCTGGGTCTGGGCCATCCTGCAGGTCCTCGTCCTAATTCAGGTCCTCCGGCGGCTGCGGTTCCTGAGCGCCGAATGGGACCCGATGGACCGCTGGTTGCTACTGAGCGCGTTCTTCGCTTTCTTTCCGCTATTCCTCAACTTCCTCTACGGGAGCCTCTCACTATTCGTCCTCTGGTGCCTGATAGAGTTCTACCTGGCCCTCCGACAGGGAAAAGATGCTTGGGCCGGGGTCTGGCTGACACTGGCAGCGGTCAAGCCGCAGGCCGCGCTCTTCCCGGTCCTGTTCCTCCTGAGCGGGCGCCGTTGGCGGGCGCTGCTGGGCATTGGCGTGGCCGGGGCGGTCATCGTCGGGGTAACTACAACCATCCTTGGCCCTTCCATCTGGCCTGACTACCTGCGCTGGCTGGTGGCAACCAGCGGATACTTTGACCGCTTCGGAGTTTATCCCGAAGGAATGATCAATCTCAAGGGCACCCTGACTCTCTGGCTGGGCGCAGAACGGGCCCCCCTTATCCAGACAATTACCGGAATCGCTCTGGTCACAGGCGCTGTGGGCATCCTGTCCATCTGGGCCTTTCGCGGATGGAAGTTGGAGCGGGCTCGCTCCGACATGCTCTTCTCCTTCACCCTGCTGTTGGGAGCATTGCTCAGCCCGCACCAGAATCAGCAGGACTGCCTGATCTACGCCCTCCCCATAGCACTTTTCTACGAATCCTTGCGCCATCTGGGGCGTCCCACCCGTCCACTTACCGCGTTCCTGATGACATGGCCGGTACTTTTTCTCTTAGAACAATTCGTGATTCAGGGCCGCCTGGGTATGCGCCTCCCCGTCGTTCTAACACTCATCCTGCTGGGCTGGATCGTAGTTGAATACACGCCAGGCCATCGTTCCCCCTTGCCCCCAGCCTTTACCTCCCGGGCAGAAACGGGTCCGGGTCTATCCCACAGAGCCGACGGGCCAGCGCCTTCTTTGCCTCCAGGTCCGCATACCGCTGAATAACGATGCGCTGCGTCTGGGGGGAGCCCGCGCCGTGCATGGACTCTACCAGATACCCCACCGCCAACGCGCCCATGGTCATCGCCTCTATCAACCGCAGCATCCGCCGCCGCTCCTCCGCCGGAACTGCTGCCGCCAGGTACTTCCGGCAAAGCGCTCCCACCTCGTCGGACGCGAAGTCTGCATCGGAGGGCATCGTCCCCAGAAGCCCTCCGGCAATGTCCTGTGCCAGCCGTGCCATCTCGTAGGGGAACCGCGTCACGTTCTGCTTACAGACATTCGCCAGCAGGACGTCTACCAGATAATTGCCCGCCGCCATCCGCGTTCCCGCCGCAGAGCAGGCAATCCCACAGGCGTAGAGTGTCTCGTTCAAGTGGACCATCTCCGTTAGTTTCTCCCGGATGTGGCTGGCACTGGCTACCCCCTGATATTCCGCAATGGCTGCGGCTGCGCCGATCAGCACGTCGCCATTGCCCACCTTGCAGCCGCCGTAGGACTGCCGGTGATACGCTGCAAACCGCTCCACCAGCATCCCGGTGAACTCCGTCTCCCCGCAGAGAAAGACCCGTTCCCAGGGGACAAAAGTGTCGTTGAAGATGACGATTCCCTCCTGTCCACCATAGTGGAGATTCCCCACATCCACCCTTGTCCCCTCTAATTTGCGGGTATCCGACGACTGGCGACCGTAGATGTAGATAAGCGTGGGGTCGTCGGCGGGAACGGCGAAACAGACCGCGTAGTCCGCGTCCTCAGGGCGCATTGCCGCTGTGGGCATCACCAGAATCTGATGGGAGTTCAGCACTCCCGTCTGGTGCATCTTGGCCCCCCGAACGACGATACCATCGGCGCGCCGCTCCACCACGTGGACATAGAGGTCCGGGTCGGCCTGGGCAGAGGGGCCCAGAGCCCGGTTCCCCTTGGGGTCCGTCATCGCCCCGTCCACCGTCCAGTCCTTCTCCTCCCACTCCAGGACGAAGCGACGAAAGCGCTCGTGGTAGGACGTGCCGTACTTCTGGTCCACCTCGTACGTGACACTCCAGACCGCGTTCAGCGCATCCAGTCCCACGCAGCGCTGGAAACAGGTCCCGGTCACCTGGCCCAGAAGCCGCTGCATTTTCACCTTTTTGACCAGGTCTTCGGGGCTTTGATGCAGGTGAACAAAGCGGTTCACCCGCCGACCGGTCAGGGCGGACGTCGCAGTCATCAGGTCCTGGTACTGGGGAAATTCGGCAAGGCGATAGGTCATCGCACAGGCGTTGACCGAAGGGCGAATCAGGGGATGGTCTACAGGGTTTTCTACCCGCTCCCCGAAGAGGTAGATGCGCCGAGGGCCCAATTCCCGAAGGCTCTGGACATACTCTTCCGCAGTCATCATAGCGACCTCCTCCCGATGACAATCCGGCTTGCAGCGATGGTACGGCAACACCGCAAAACCGGGGTCATCCCAGAGATCTTGCCTGAAAATTCACGGCCTCAGAGACCTGTGGCGGTGTAACGCAGTCCGCCAGACCTGCAGAAATACAGGCTAACAGCCTGCGCGACACAGCCCGCGCTACACCCCGCAGCGCAGATCGCCGGGCCCGTAACGCAGACCGCCAGGCCTGCAGAATACAGGCTAACAGCCTGCGCTACACAGCCCGCGCTACGCCCCGCAGCGCAGACCGCCGGGCCCGTAACGCAGGCCGCCAGGCCTGTAACGCAGGCCGCCAGGCCTGTAACGCAGGCCGCCAGACCTGCAGAAATACAGGCTAACAGCCTGCGCTACACAGCCCGCGCTACGCCCCGCAGCGCAGACCGCCGGGCCTGCAACGCAGTCCGCCAGACCTGCAGAAATACAGGCTAACAGCCCGCGCTGCACAGCCCGCGCTACACC
>JANXAH010000220.1 GCA_025062415.1 Anaerolineae bacterium
GGGCGGGCGGTCGCCCCCGCCCGCGGGGCCGCGGCCGTGCGCTGCGCGGCGCGGCGGGGGGGGGGGCGCGGGGCGCCCCCCCCCCCCCCCCCCCCCCCCCCCCCCCCCCCCGCACTTTCCAGAGGAGGATGCTATGACAACGATGCGTTTGGTCCGCTACGCCGCCCCCGACGGCCCCCGCTGGGGGATCCTGGAGGGAGAGGAAATCCGGGAACTTTTGGGAGACCCCTTCGGCCGCTGGACCGCCGGAGGAGCAGTGGGACGGCTGGGGGAAATCCGCCTGCTGGCCCCCGTCGCACCCACCAAGATCCTCTGCGTGGGCCGCAACTACCCCGCCCACGCCGCAGAGCACGGGGCGGAGGTCCCCCCGGAGCCCCTCTTCTTCCTTAAACCACCCAGCGCAGTCGTCGGGCCAGAGGAGTTCATCGTCCTGCCACCCCAGTCGCAGCAGGTGGAGTACGAGGCCGAACTGGCCCTCGTCATCGGGCGCCGCGGCCGAAACATCCGCCCCGAGGAGGCCTGGGCCTTCGTCCTGGGCGTCACTTGCGCCAACGACGTGACCGCGCGCGACCTGCAGCGGAAGGACGGCCAGTGGACGCGCGCCAAGGGCTTTGACACTTTCTGCCCCGTCGGCCCCTGGATCGTCCTGGGCCTCTCCGAAGGGGACGTCGCCGATCGGGCCGTCGTCTGCCGAGTCAACGGCGAGGTCCGCCAGCACGGCCGGACCTCCGAGATGGTCTTCTCTCCCGCGGCGCTCATCGCCTGGATCTCCGCGGTGATGACCCTGGAGCCCGGAGACCTCCTGCTGACGGGGACCCCTGCCGGGGTGGGCCCCCTCCACTCCGGCGACGTGGTGGAGGTGGAAGTAGAGGGGATTGGCGTTCTCCGCAACTATGTGCGATAATAGAGGAAACGCTATGTATCACATTCTCGGAAGGGCCTCCGTTCAGCCCCCTTTCCCTCCCTATCAGAGGGAAGGAGACGGGGAATGAAGAAAGGTTTTGAGGGGCAGCGGCAAAGCCGCCGCCCCTCCCCCCTTCTGCTCTCCCTTCCCCCTCTCCTCCTCGTGGGAGAAGGAAAGGGATGAGGGGTCCGCCGCCGAAGGCGAGGGGGAAGGAGAAAAGAAATGGGGCAAAGGCGGTCGCAGACGGTTCTACCGGGTTCAGACATCACGCAGGAAATGTTGTGATAAGCGGCTTTTATTGTCTATAAAAATCTGTTTAAACTGAAGGAGGAAAACGGGGTTGGAGGTTGGAACTGTCCTTCCGGTGACCATAGAGGAAGAGATGCGCCGCGCGTATTTGGACTACGCGATGAGCGTTATTGTCGCGCGGGCGCTGCCCGATGTCCGCGACGGTCTCAAGCCCGTCCAGCGGCGCATCCTCTACGCGATGCACGAACTGGGGCTGGCTCCCACTGCCCCCTACAAGAAGTCCGCCCGCATCGTCGGCGAGGTCCTGGGCAAGTACCACCCCCACGGCGACGCCCCCGTCTACGAGGCGATGGCCCGGATGGCCCAGGACTTCTCCCTCCGCTACCCCCTGGTGGACGGCCAGGGGAACTTCGGTTCGGTGGACGGCGATAGCCCTGCGGCGATGCGCTACACCGAGGCCCGGCTGGCCCCCATTGCGACCGAGATGCTGGCCGACCTGGAGAAGGAGACGGTGGACTGGGTCCCCAACTTTGACGGGACCCTGCAGGAGCCGTCGGTGTTGCCGGCGCGGCTGCCCAACCTGCTGGTGAACGGCGCTTCGGGGATCGCGGTGGGGATGGCGACCTCCGTTCCGCCCCACAACCTGGGGGAGGTCTGCGATGCCCTCATCTACCTGCTGGA
>JANXAH010000224.1 GCA_025062415.1 Anaerolineae bacterium
TTGTGCGGTGCGGGGCCGGCTCGGCGCCGCCTCGGGGCCTGCTGGGTCCGTGCGCCGCCGCGGCGCCGGCGCGCGCGGCGCGCCGGCGCCGCGGGCCCCGCGGCCCCCCGCCCCCCCCCCCCCCCCCCCCCCCCCCCCCCCCCCCCCCCCCCCTGTGGCCCCCTACACGATCAGCGCGTCGGCGATGAGGTCCACCACGCCCTTGACCTCCACCCCCATGCCGTAGCGCTCGCTTAAGTCCGAAAGCTGCGTCTTGCAGTTCTCGCAGGTAGTGACCACCCAGCGGGCCCCCGTCCGCCGAATCTGCTCCACCTTGGGCCGCCCCGCCCGCATCCGGACCTCAAACATCTCCTGTTCGGCGATCATCCCGCCGCCCCCGCCGCAGCACCAGTTCAGTTCCCGGTTCGGCGTCAGTTCCCGAAAGTCGGTGGCGACGGCGCGAATCAGCATTCGCGGCTCCTCGTAGATGCCTGCATTCCGCCCCAGATTACAGGGGTCGTGGTAGGTCATCGGCACGTCAAACGCGCCCTCCCGCACCCGGATGCGCCCCTCCTTCAGGTACGAGGCGACCAGTTGGACAACGCTGACCCGCTGGATACCGGCGATCTCATCTCCGAACCAGTGGTCCCAGAAGTTCAGCAGCGTCCGGGTGGCGTGGCCGCATTCCGCATAGGCAATCACCTGCACCCCCAGCCGCCGGGCCTCCTGAACGATCCAGTGGGCGGCCTTTTTCGCCTTCTCTATGTCGCCCACGAAGAAGGAGTGGTTGGTCGCAGTGAACAGGCTCAACGACCAGGACTCTCTGGCCGCGTGGAAGATTTTCGCCAGAGGGATAATGGCGTGTTCACCCACCACCGGAACGTAGAGGACGCGCGCCGGCTCGTCCACGGGAATCCGCAGGTCGGGGACGCCCCACTCCTGGCGAATCCGCCCCTCCAGTTCCCGGACCTGGTCCACGTAGAACTCCTTCAGGGCATCTATGATTTCCCCTTTGCTGACCTCGGCGCTGCCGATTTCGGCGGTCATCTCCATCCCCATCCCTTCCTGAAGGAGCGCGTACCGCCCCACGTTGACCATCAGCGCAGTGTCCAGGTCAAAAGGACAGAAGACAGAACACCGTCGGCAGCCAGTACACTCCCAGAGGGCCTGCCGGAGTTCGGCCACCGTCCGCTCATCAGGGATGGTGGTATCCCGATACCAGCCCAGGATGCCCTTTCGGCCGTTCCCGCCCCGCTGGAGCAGCTTCTTGACCAGCATCATCCGGTAGGCGGGGATATGAGCCGGATTGCCAGAGGTGACGTAGAAATGGCAGGCGTCCACGCAGGCTCCACAGCGGACGCAGATGTCCTGGTAGTACTGGAGGGGGCGGGTAATGCGCGTGCGAATCGTCTCCAGGAATTTCGCCAACATCGCGCCCTCCTAACTCCGAGCGACCATCTTGGAGAGCACCGAGCCGATAATGTGGCTCAGTTTTCCGAAGGGGAAGTAGACCATCAGCATCTGGACCAGGGCAAAGTGCCAGATAAAGGCAGGTCCTGCGCTTTCCGGGACCGGCTGCCAGCGGAAGGAAGCCAATCCGGCGAAGAAGCGGTGCAGTTCTTCAATCTCCACGGTCCGCAGGAGACGCATATGGAAGCCGGTCAGGGCGATACCAATGAGGAGAAGCAGGACAAAGTGGTCCTCCGGCGTGGAGAGCCACTTGACCGCGCCGCTCCAGCGGCGGGCCAGCAGGTAGAAGAGGGGAACGGTAAAGAGCGTCCCGGCGATGGTTCCAGCGATTGCGGAGAAGGTATGCTGCTCCTCCTTCCCCCACCTCAGCAGGTCCCAGAGAAAGTAGAAGTCGGTGAAAGCCCGGACGTGACCAACGAGGACGAAGAGGAGCCCCAGGTGCATGATAAAGCCACCGGCCCAGAGGAGCGGATTGACCCGCAACAGCCCCTTCAGGGTGAACATATCCACCAGCGCGTCCAGCAGGCGGCCCAGCCGGCTCTGGGGACGAGGGAAGAGAGAGAAATGGGCTGGGGCTGGCCGTTTTTGCCACCACCGGAAAACTCGGTACGCCAGTCCGCCGAAGAAGACGGCGACGGCAATGTAGGGGGTGATGTAGTAGAAGATAAAGGCCAGGGTTGCCATAACACCCTCCCGAAACACCGGGTGACGGTCACCTTCGCGGTGACCGTCACCTGGTCTACTTCACCCGACGAATCCAGAACTTGAAGACGCCCTCGCCCTTCTCCATCCCCAGCAGTTCGTTGCCACTGCTCTTGCACCAGGCCTGGATATCGGCGACAGAGCCAGGGTCGGTTGCGAGGACCTCCAGAACACCGCCAATGGAAATATTTTTGATCTCCTGGCTGGTCTTGACCACCGGCATAGGGCACTTCAGACCGCGGGCGTCCAGCGTCTTTTCGGGGGTATACTCTGCCATCTTGCGCCTCCTGAGAGATTTCTGAAAGCAGCCGGGAAATACATTCGGGGGTTCTGGGGCGGTCTTCGGCTCTCCCAGAACCTGTACGCCGTCAGATGAACAGTGTAATATGTGACTGATTCGCCTCGGCAATGTAGGTCGCCGCGCCGACGACGTCGGTCACCTCGTCAATCAGGTCCTCCCGGCGGATGCCCATCACGTCCATGCTCATCTGGCAGGCCAGGAGTTTGACCCCCAGATCAATTGCCATCTGGCGCAGTTCGGGAAGAGTGGTGACATTCTGCTGCTTCATCATCTTCTTGAACATCCACCGACCCAGGCCCCCCATATTCAGTTTGCTGGGACCGATGCGGTCAATGTCCTTGAAGAAGAGGCTCAGCATCTTCTGGAAAAGGGTCTTCCCGGTAGAGACGGGCTTCTTGATAGCCTGGAGGCCCCAGAAGGTGAAGAACATAGAGGTCTCAATGCCACTGGCGGCGGCGGTGGTAGCAATGATAAAGGCCGCCATCACTTTGTCCATATCGCCGCTGAAGACGACAATGGACGCCTTCTGAGTCTCGTGTTCGTGATACGTCATGACTTCCTCCTTTTGTGAAATCGTTCAACCTGTGAACGGGGCGCGCCTCAACGCCCGACTGCGCCCAGTTGCTCCGCCAGGTCAGCCTGCTGAACCAGTTGGTCCCGCAGGACCTCCCGCAGCAGGTCCAGCGCCCGAATGACCCGCTCGTCGGCCAGGGCGTAATAGACCGCCGTCCCTTCCTGCTCGGCGGTGACCAGGCCGCGCTCGCGCAGAATCCGGAGATGATGGGAGACGGTGGGCTGCGGAAATCCGAGGGCCTCGGCGAGATCCGTTACCCGACGGGGACCTTCCGCGAGGGCGTAGAGGAGCAGAATCCGCTTGGGGTCCGCCAGCCCCTGGCAAATCTGTGCGTGCAAGAGCAGAATTTCCTGCTGAAGGGTATCCGGGACGGGCATTGGAGTATCTGTTTATTCAAGTATTTGAATGCATCGCTGATTATACCACATCCCGGTAAAAGTGCAAGCGATATCCAGGTTGACACTCCGGCCACCTTGAGGCATAATGGGGAGCGTATGACCGGCGACTCCATCCGTTCCCTGTGGCGACGACTGGGGGGCGTGCGGCGGCGGGCGCTGGCGCCCGCCG
>JANXAH010000237.1 GCA_025062415.1 Anaerolineae bacterium
TTACGCTCAAGGGCAGAAGGAGAAATGAGGGGGTCTGGGGCGGGGGGGGGGGGGGGGGCCCGCCCCCGCGCCCCCCCCCCCCCCCACCCCCGGCATCTCCCCCCCCTGGATACCCCCCCCGGCCACGCGGCTTATTGGGGGGGGGGGGGGGGGGGCGCCCCCCCCCCCGGGGGGGCCCCCCGCCCCAGCATCCCCGCGTCCGGAAATGAAGGGTTGGCGAATCGGAATCACTGGGCTGGCGCTGATCGTTCTGCTCCTGACCGGCCTGACCCGGTATGAGCGAACTCTTTTTTTCCCCGACCGGCCCGCTGAAGCCTACCCGACCCTGCCCCTCCGGAACTTCCACCGTCTCCTCGTCATTGCCCCCCACTGCGACGATGAGGTGCTGGGCCCAGGAGGCCTGATCCGGGCCGCCCTCCGTCGCGGGATGGACGTCCGCGAAGGATCGCTGACAGTCCTTTCTCAACTGGGGTTGGACCCGGAAAAGGTTTTCTTCTTGACCTATCCAGAACGACGACTCCCCGTCCTCTGGTGGCAACGTTGGGACCAACCGGACCGTTCCCCCTTCACAGGACAGGAAGCTAGCCCTTACCCCCGTGCCTATCGCTTGGGCACCTCCTACCAGGGAAAAGCCCTGCTGGAGGACCTGCTGGATATTTTAGGCTCCTTCCGCTCTGGATCGCCCTTTCGGTGGAAACCCGAGAAAAGGCTCTGCTGGACCAGACAGGTTGGTACATTCTCCCTTTGCACAAATAGGGTATAATCCTTCCGGAGGCTATATGGGCAGAAAACTGCGCGTTCTTATCGCCAAACCGGGTTTGGACGGCCACGATCGGGGGGCTAAAGTGGTAGCCCGGGCCCTGCGGGACGCCGGAATGGAGGTCATCTACACTGGCCTGCGCCAGACGCCGGAGATGATTGTGGAGGCCGCGCTCCAGGAGGACGTAGACGCCGTGGGGCTCTCCATCCTCTCCGGCGCCCATATGACCTTGGTCCCCCGCGTGATAGAGGGATTGCGGAAGGCCGGCCTGGACCACGTTAAGGTCTTCGTCGGAGGGATCATCCCCGACGAGGACGTGCCTGCGCTGAAGGAGGCCGGTGTGGAGGCCATCTTCGGCCCTGGCACCTCCACCCACGTTATCGTGGAGACCATCCGCAGGGCTCTGGGCGAGGCGTGAGCGTGGAACTGGTCTCCAGAGTCCTGACGGGGGACCGGCGGGCCCTGGCGCGCCTGATTTCCCAGATTGAGGACGAAGAGCCCTCGGTCCAGGAAGCCCTCTCCGCTCTTCATCCCCACACCGGCCGCGCCCACATCGTCGGCATCACGGGGGCTCCCGGCACCGGCAAGTCCACCCTGGTCAACGAACTGGCGAAGGGCTTCCGGAGGCAGGGGGAGACGGTCGGCATCGTCGCAGTGGACCCCACCAGCCCCTTCACCGGCGGCGCGCTGCTGGGTGACCGGGTCCGTATGCGGGACCTGGCGGGCGACCCCGGCGTTTTCATCCGAAGCATGGCGACCCGGGGAAGTCTGGGGGGACTCGCCCGCGCTACCGGCGACGTCGTTCGGGTTCTGGACGCGGCCGGTTTCTCCGTTGTCCTGGTGGAGACGGTGGGAGTTGGGCAGGCGGAGGTGGACATCGCCCGCACGGCGCACACGACGGTAGTCGTGGAAGCGCCGGGCCTGGGCGACGATGTCCAGGCCCTGAAGGCCGGCTTGATGGAGATCGCCGACATTTTAGTGGTGAACAAGGCCGACCGCCCCGGCGCAGCCCAGACCGTCCGGGCGCTGGAAGTGGCGCTGGAGTTGGGGTGGAACAGCGCTGCGAAGTCCCAGGGCCGGTGGCGGCCCCCTGTCCTTCAGACGGTCGCGGTGGACGGGACAGGAGTGGGGGCCGTTCTGGAGGCCATCGCCGCCCACCGGGCCTACCTCCAGTCCAGCGGCCTCTGGGACCACCGGGAGCGGGAGCGAGCCCGCGCCGACCTGATGGAGGCACTGGAGCGGGGCCTGATGGCCTGGGCGCGCTCGCGCGTGGGGGAAGAGGAACTGGAGCGCTGGGTGGAGCGCATCGTCCGGCGAGAGGCGGACGTTTACTCCGCTGTCCAGGCGCTGCTGGGCCGGTGCTTGGGCGCCGCCTGAAGGCGGCCTTTTTGGGCCCTCGGCCACCGGTCGGCCCTGCGCCGACCGGTGAACGTCGGCGAAGGCCAACGTTCGGCACACAGAGCACAGACAGGCTGATTTCTAATCAGCGCCGACTCAGGTCGGCCTACCTCGGCCCTCGGCCAACGGTCGGCCCTGCGCCGACCGGTGAACGTCGGCGAAGGCCGACGTTCGGCACCCAGCGCCCAGAAAGGCTGATTTCCAATCAGCGCCGACTCAGGTCGGCCTTCTCAGGCCTTCGGCCCAAGGTCGGCCCGCACCGAC
>JANXAH010000249.1 GCA_025062415.1 Anaerolineae bacterium
CCCTGGGTGGGGGCTTTGCCCCCAAAACCGGTGGGTTCGCGGGGGTGGTTCCTCGTGATGTCAATTTATTTTGGGCTTTTGCCCCGGGCCCCCCCGGGTTTGGGGGGGGTGGGGGGGGGGGGGGGGCGCCCGGGGGGCCCCCCGCAGCCCCTTCGGAATCCACCCGGGGATCATCACGCATTAGAGTATGCCACTATCGGGGAATTTTGTCCAGCAGGAGGACCTGGAAAGGGGGGCGAAAAGGGCGATGCTGGTGGTGATTTGCCACTGCATCGCCCTTTCCCATCGGTTCCATCAGGAGTTCATCAGAGGTGAAACAGAGACGACGTTTTCGCACCGGTGGCTGATTCGCCCCAGCGGAGTTACTTCCCTCCGACCGAATTCACGGCCCAGGGATACAGAGCACGCTTCCTGCGCGAATATAGTTCAGATCGTAGATTCTGTTGCACTCCGCGATGCGCCACAGGCTAACACCGAAGCGCGCGCTGATCCGGGTGAGAGTATCGCCTCGGGCGACTGTATAGTGCGTCACGCACGAGCAGGGCTGGACTGGAGAAGTTGGAAACTGCCGCGGGCAGACCGGTCCGGTAGGCAGGGTCATAAAGGCATCGGGAATAGACAGCCTCTGTCCTGCATAGACCTTATTGGGATTCACAATGTTGTTCTGCTGCGCGATGGCCCATGGGCTTACACCGTAGGCACGGGCGATGCAGAAAAGGGTTTCCCCAGGACGAACGATATGATGCCCCAGAATGCTCCATTGGAGAGGCGCAGCAGCAGCGACCTGGGCCGTCATCAGCAGGACCACTAAGATTATGGGAGCAACTGCTCTTCGCATTTCTATCCTCCTTTCCGAAGAGCGAGGAACGGTACATTAGTTATTATACTACTTTTTTCCCTTTCGGCAATCCGGAATCCCTTACGGGTGTGTTTCAATTTAGTGAACGCCGACCTGCCGGAAGAAGGACCCATTAGAGCAAAATTCGCCCTTTGCGTTAGATTTTCGTTAAAAGCGGCATCGCCGGAACCAATTCACTTGCCAACCGGAACGAATGGACGTATAATTAAGGCCAGAGTTCGGGGAGGGAGGTGAGAGAATGCCGATTTATGAGTATCAGTGCAAAACGTGCGGTGTCCGATTTGAGCGTGTGCAGCGGTTTTCCGACGACCCGGTGAAGATTTGCCCCGAGTGCGGGGGAGAGGTTTACAGGCTACTGCAGCCCGTGGGAATTATTTTCAAGGGTTCTGGCTTTTACGTGACCGATCACCGGTCCTCGTCCTCCACGTCGTCGCCGGGGAAGAAGTCCTTTAAATCCGAATCCTCGGAGAAATCTGGCAGCAGTGAGGGCGAGGATTGATTAAGGTAATTAGGTAAGCAGATAAAACAGCGGGCACCGGTCAACGCTGGTGCCCGCTGTTTTGATCTTCGTCCGGGTTAATCCACGTTCTCAAAAATCCAGGGATCCGTTGGGCGGGAATAGGAGAGGATTTCTTCCTCGCGGAAAAACAGGGGGATTTCAAAGGCGGCGGTTTCGGGGCCATCGGACCCATGGACCAGGTTGCGACCGATTTCTACGCCGAAGTCCGCGCGAATCGTGCCCGGAGTGGCCTCCAGCGGGTGGGTTGCTCCCATTGTCCGACGAGCCACCTCTATCGCGCGCGGCCCTTCCAGAACCATGACCACAACAGGGGCCGACGTGATATACCGGATAAGGCCTTCATAGAACGGCTTTCCCCTGTGGACCGCATAGTGCCGCTCCGCCAGTTCGGGGGAAATCCGCATCATTTTCATTGCAACGATCCGCAGCCCCCTTCGCTCAAACCGCTGGATGATCTCCCCGATCAGGCCACGCTGTACAGCGTCGGGTTTGATGATGATGAGTGTGCGTTCCACGTTGGTCTTCCTCCTGGGGTAGTGTTGGGAAGGTGTAGTTGCGAGCACGACCTACAGCCGTTCCAGCGCCTCCCGATATGCAGCCAGCGCATCCGCCAGACGACCTAATCGCATGTAAACGTCACCCAGAATCCGCAGCACGACCGGGTCCCCCGGGCGTTCCGCGAGGCGAGCCTGTATATCTGTCAGGATTTCCTCCAGGTCCTCGCCTCGTTTCAGCAACCCTGAGTAGACATCCAGCGATGCTGCGTGTTGCCCATTCTGCCATAATTCCCGGGCCAGTGTGAGGGAAGGCTTCACCCGCTCGGGAACCTCCGGAGGAGCGGCCGTTGGCATAGGAGCCTTCGGCTGCGCTTCTGGAACAACCGGTGGGGGTACGGGAATTTCCACCGGAGGAATCACTGGCGGCGCAGGCACCTCGGGTGTGGGTTCCATAAGGGAGACTTCCACAGAAGGACCCGGAGCCTCCGGTGGTGAGGGCGGTATCTCTGGCGCGAGAATTTCCTCAAAGGTAGTCCAGCCAAAGGGCTTTTCCGAAAGCCGCTCTTCGGGGGGAGTGGGTAGTATGCCCTCCTCCTCGCCAAAAGCGGCCCAGCCGAAAACTGAAGGTTCGGCTGGCGGGACCTCCACACGGGGCACTTCCGGAGGGACGAGTTCCTCCAGCCACTCCGGAATCTCTGCCGGGGCGGGCGCCTCCGGCGGTGCGGTCTCCCGCAGCCGCTCCGGAATCTCCGCTGGGGCGGGCGCCTGGGGCGGTGCGGCCTCCCGCAGCCACTCCGGAATCTCTGCCGGGGCGGGCGCCTGGGGCGGTGCGGCCTCCCGCAGCCACTCCGGAATCTCCGCTGGGGCGGGCATCTCCGGCGGTGCGGCCTCCCGCAGCCACTCCGGAATCTCTGCTGGGGCGGGCATCTCCGGCGGTGCGGTTTTTGGTACCGGTGGTGCAGTCTCGCGGCCCATAATCTCTGCAAGGCGCGCCTCTGCTTCCGCTTCCACCGCGGCTCGCAATTCCGCCTCTTTTCCCGCTGCCAGCGAGGCCAGCCAGGCCAGGACGTCCTCGCCTTCAGGGAGCCCGCCCTCTGTGAGCCAGGAAGGCATTGCCGCCGTTGGCCGCTCCACCGCCTCGGACGGGCCAACCTTTTCTTCTATCCGCTCGGGTGTCGGGGCTGGGGGCGGTGCGGCCTCCCGCAGCCACTCCGGAATCTCTGCCGGGGCGGGCGCCTGGGGCGGTGCGGTCTCCCGCAGCCACTCCGGAATCTCGTGAGGTACTTCTTCTCTTGGACCAGAAATTTCCTCTTCTGGCATCAGCCATGCAGGCACAGGAATCTCGCCCTCTATCTCTACTGCCGATACCTCTCCGAGCCCGAGTTCTTCCAACCATGCAGGTATTTCCAACTGTACATCTGCGGTCCGCTCCAGATCCACCAGCGCGATTTCCTCTGCAGGAGCCCATCTGGGGGGAACTGGTTCTGGCTTACCCGGCATTCCAGGGGGGACAAACTCCAGATAGGGAATCCGAACTTCTTTAACGGGCAGTGGAGAGAGGTCCCCTAAAAGCGCAACCGCCCTGCGGTTTTCCGGGTCCAGGGCCTCAACTCGTCGCAGATGGACCATCGCCTCTTCCCGTCCACTCCGCGCCCATATTTCCCCAAGGAGCAAGTTCGCTTTCAAACAGAAGGGGAGTTCATCCAGGACCCGCAAGCAGGCTTCTTCGGCATGAACACGTTGTCCATCTCGCCAGAGCGCTTCCGCCAGAGCTACCCAGAGGTCCATTCGCTCTGGTTCCTCCTTGACCAGCGTGCGGAGCACCTCTGCTGCTCGGGCGTACATTCCACCCCGAAGATACAGTCGGGCCAGCGCTCCGCGGGTCAACTGCACACGGGTCGGGGCTAACCCATCACGACGACCATACAACTGCCGGAGTTCCTCCTGAATCACCTCGTTCTCCGGAGCTAGCTCAAAGGCCCTTTCCATCTGCCAGAGGGCATTGGACAGGTCACCGCGCCGATTGTAAATCTCGCTCAATCCGACTCGCGCGAAGAGGTCCTCCGGATCGCCGCTGAGAGCCCGTCGGAACATTTCTTCCGCCTGGTCATCCTGTCCCATTTCCAGCAGAGCCTGGCCGAAGAGACGATAGGCAGGGAGATATTTTGGATAATGCTGTAAAATATGACGAAGATGGGCTTGCGCCTCTTCGTATTGTCCTTTCTCTATCAGCCCATCTACCCGCTGTATATATTCCTGAAGGGAGATTTCCATCTTACCTCCTTACCCAGAGACTTTAGAGGAGGTCACTCTACGTACCACTCATCACCACCACTCCCGATCGTATCGCCGATAACGCCGGGGAGGCTTTCTCACCCGGGCCAGCAAACCCACGACCAGCCCTGCCAGGAAGCCCCCAATGTGGGCGAACCATGCAATCCCTCCTGTAGCAGCGGTGGCAACGCCGAGGCTCAAGAAACCATTAAACAACTGAAGGATGAACCAGAAGCCCAGGACAAAGAGTGCCGGAATACGGGCAATCTGCATAAAGTAGAATCCCGGAACCAGCACCCGAACGGGAGAGGCGGGATAGAGGACCAGATACACGGCGAGAATCCCGGCGATCGCTCCACTGGCACCTACACAGGGCACCCGTGAGTCCGGTGCAACAAAGACCTGAGCCAATCCCGCAACAACTCCTGCGCTCAAATAAAAGAGCAGGTACCCCAGATGCCCCAGAGCGTCCTCCACGTTGTCCCCGAAGATCCAGAGATACAACATATTGCCGATCAAATGGCTCCAGCCACCGTGGAGGAACATAGAGGTAAACAGTGTCAACGGTGCCCAGGGATAGCGGTCCGGGTTTGTGAAGAAGTAGGGAACCAGCCCCCATGTCATAAAGAATCGCTCCAGATGGGGGCCCATCATCAATTCCACAAAAAAGACAAAGATATTTGCCCCCAGAATCCCCCAGGTTACCAGGGGAATCCGGCGGCTGGGGAGTTCGTCACCAATCGGAAGCATGGGGCAACCTCACCATTTCCGCTCTGGTGGTCTCCAGTACGCGCGTCGCACGACCCGCGCTTCAGAGACCGTAATAATGGCCTGGGGGTCCACTTTCTCCACTGTCTGAATGACCGTCTGAACGCTCTTGCGAGGAACAAAGACGTCTACGATGCCAACCGACCCCTCACGCCCGTGCCCATAAATTTGGGTCACACCGAACCCCGCCCGGCGAAGGGCAGCGGCAATGGGCTCTCCCCGGCTGGAAGAGATCACTCGTACCTCGGAATAGCCCAGAGCCATCCACTCCTCTATAATCATTCCAATCCACGTCCCAACACCGAATCCCACCACATACGCAGCCAGATTGGGAATGTTGCGCAGATTGGTCACAACCTGGGCAATTGCAACCACGTAAATCAACGTACTGAGACTCCCGCTCAGAACCGCCAGCAGTTTCCGTCCCTGAACCGTCAGAATCGTAGCCAGGGTGCTGATCGCGATCCCGATGACCCGTAGTGTGAAAATCAACAGGGCCTGGGTAAGCGCTTCCATACTATTTTTCCTCCTTGAAAAGGGCTGAAAGGAGGACTGTCACGATGCTCACAATCAGCGCCCCCCAGAAGGCCGGCCAGAAGCCGTCCACATAAAAGCCGATTCCCAACCAGTTGGCTATCCGAGCGGAAATCCAGAGCGTCACCCCGTTGATGACCAGCGTGAAAAGCCCCAGCGTAAGAAGAATAAGGGGGCAGGTCAGCAATTTCAGGATAGGGCGAATTACGGCGTTCGCGAATCCCAGAACGATTGCCATTAAGGCGTAGGCCAGCCACGCACTTCCAGAGACGCGGATACCCGGCACAATCAGCGCGGCGACGAAGAGAGCCAGCGTGGTGATAACCCAGCGAACGAGAAGTTTTTTCATCCTTAACTCCTATAGACTCAGGACGTCGGGGCCAAAGGGTCCATTCAGTCCACCCCGTTTCCTATTATACGCGAAAAGGGGAAAAGGACAACATAGGGTGCGACAACGTGGTCAATTCTTGACCGTCTGAGTAGATGTGGTATGATAGTCCCCTGGAGGGGAAACGAACCTGTGTTTCAGGACCTGCGTATCATACTGGGGACCCGGATGAATTGCTTCATATACTTTGGACTCTTTTGGCCCCTGCCGGCTTTCCTCCCTCTTGCTCTGGCCTGCGGCATTGTTGTTCCTCCATTTGAGAATCTGGACGAAAGGGGGCGTAAATGCCTCACCTCACCACCAAACCGATCGCAAGGGCACGGGGGTACGCTTGCGGGCGCGTCGGTCAGCGGGTGCGGGCGTATCTTGCCCTGACGAAACCCCTTCAAACGTTGCTGCTTGTGGTCACGGGGGTCTGCGCCTATGCGCTGAGCCTTCCCGGGGCGATGCGTTGGGGGGAATTCGCCGCTGCAACGCTGGCGCTGGTTGGCTCCATCGCCGGTTGTACGGTGCTCAATATGGTTCTGGACCGGGATATTGACGCCCGGATGGGCCGAACGGCCCGCCGTCCGCTTCCGGCGGGAGCGATCGGGACCCGCCAGGCCCTGGTTTTTGGCCTGGTCCTCTCCGTCCCGGCGCTGGCCCTGGCATGGGGGCTCTCCCCTCTCTTTGGTCTCATTGTCAGCCTGGGGTTCGGGATAGACCTTGGCGTCTACACTCTCTGGCTCAAGCGCCGCACTCCCCTCTCTATCCTCTGGGGTGGTATCTCCGGCGGGATGCCCGCGCTGGCGGGCCGGGCTCTGGCGCTGGGCCGCGTGGACCTGGTCGGCATCCTGCTGGCGATGGGTGTCCTTCTCTGGATTCCCGCCCACATTCTGACCCTGGCGACCCACTATGCGAAAGAGTATCGGCTGGCTGGAGTTCCCGTCTGGCCCAACGTCTATGGGCCCAACGCCACCCGACGGGTGGTGGCCATCGCGACGTTTCTGGACGTGGTGGTGCTGGCCCTGGCCGGGTGGCTCCTGCAGATTCATCCTATCGCGTTGGGCGTCCTCTTTGTGCTGGGCGCGGGGCTGGCGGGCCTCAGTCTGGCCCTCCTTGTGTGCCCTTCGGCGCGGCTCAACTGGGCCCTCTTTAAGTTCGCCAGCCTTTATATGCTGGGGGCCTTCGTCAGTCTGACGATCGGAGCGGTGGTGTGAGCGAATGAGGTTTCCGGCGACGGTAGAGGGCCGCTTTCTTCGGCGGGAGAATCGCTTTCGTGTCGTTGTGGAGGTGGGGGGAGAAGTCCTGCGGGCCCACCTTCCCAACTCTGGCCGCCTGGGGGAACTCCTGACCCCTGGGCGGCCCTGTTTTCTGATGCCCCGCTCCGCCCCCAACCGCCGGACCGCGCTGGACCTGCTCCTGATGGCCGACGGAGCAGTTCTGGTCTCTGTGGACGCGCGGTTGCCCGGCCCTCTCTTCGCAGAGGCCCTGACGGAGGGACGGCTGCCTGAATGGGAGAAAGTGACTCGGGTAGAGCGGGAGGTCCGCTGTGGGGAGAGCCGGCTGGACTTCCGGCTGGAGGGCCCGGCCGGGGTGGTGTGGGTGGAGACCAAGTCGGTGACGCTGGTAGAAGATGGCGTTGCGCTCTTTCCCGACGCGCCAACGCTCCGGGGCCAACGGCATCTGGTCCAGTTGACGAAACAGGTCCGGCGGGGAGAGGGCGCGGCGGTGGTTTTCATCGTCCAGCGGCCCGACGCAGAGGCGTTTGCGCCCCACGCGCGGGCCGATCCGGCCTTTGCGGCCTGTCTGGCAGAGGCCGCTGCGGCGGGAGTGCGGGTCTACGCCTACGCCTGTGCGGTGAGCCGGGAGGAGATCCGTATCACATGGCCGCTCCCGGTGCGGTTGTAGACGAAGGGGCTGGGGCGGGCGGCGGTCAGCCCCCCCCCCCCGCCCCCTAACAGGTCGGGTGCGGATTAGAAATAAGCCATACCAGGGCGCGGATGTGCCCCACAAACCTCTTCGCAGATTACCAACACCCCGTCGGCACACGCCCACCCCAGGCCGAAGG
>JANXAH010000002.1 GCA_025062415.1 Anaerolineae bacterium
CCTTTCCCCCCCATGTTACACGAACAGCGGCACAAAGGCGAACTTCTCCACGTCCACCAGCCCCTGATCCGTCAACTTCAGGGCCGGGATCACCTCCAGCGCCAGAAAGCCCAGGGTCATGAAAGGATCCGGCAGCGGGCTCCCCAGGGAACGGGCCGCTTCCGTCAGTTTATCCATCTGATACCGGACCACCTCCACCGGCTGGTCGGACATCAGCCCGGCGACGGGCAACGGTACGGTCGCCAACACCTGCTCCCCCACTGCCGCCGCCAGGCCGCCTCCCATCCGGGCCACCGCCCGCGCCGCCGTCTCCATAGAGCGGTCGTCGCACCCGGCGACGATGAGGTTGTGCGCGTCGTGCCCGACGCTCCCGGCCAGTGCCCCCTGCCGCAAGCCCAGGCCTCGGACAAAACCCAGTCCCACGTTGCCCGTCCCCCGGTGGCGCTCTATCACCGCCAGTTTCAGAATATCTCGCTCCGCGTCGGCCACCGCTTCTCCATCCCGGACAGGCACTTCTTCCACAAGGTGCTCCGTCAGGACCTGGTCGGGGATGACGCCGATGACCCGGACAGCGGCGCGGGAAGCATGGGGGTCGGGCGCAGGGATGCCCCAGCGGACCCGCTCCCAGTCCACCCGGACCGTCCCCCGGACGGCGGACTCATCGGCGGCGGGGAGAGGCCACTCCCCCACAGGCTCCCCGGCCTGGGCCACCAGCCGCCCGCTGGAGAAGACCATCTCCGGCCGGAAGTTCTTCAGGTCGGAAAAGACCACCAGGTCCGCCCGAAGCCCCGGCGCGATGGCTCCCCGATCGTAGAGCCGGAACCACTCCGCGACGTTCAACGTCGCCATCTGGATCGCGGTGACCGGGTCCAACCCCTCCGCAACAGCCAGCCGGATGAGGTGATCCAGATGTCCCTCGTCCAGCAGATCGGCGGGGTGCCGGTCGTCGGTACAGAACGCGCAGCGGCGGCTGTTCTGGGGCGTCACCGCCGGGAGCAGCGCACGCAGGTTCTTCGCCGCGGTGGACTCCCGGATGAAGACCCGCATCCCCAGCCGGAGTTTCTCCACCATCTCCGCAGAGGTTGTACACTCGTGGTCACTCCGGGGCCCTGCACCCACGTAGGCCTGAAGCCATTTTCCCGTGATGCCTGGCGCGTGGCCGTCTATGACCCGCCCCTGGAAGGCCTCAACCTTCGCCAGGACGTCCGGGAAGCCCAGGACCAGGCCAGGGACGTTCATAAACTCCGCCAGCCCCACAACGCGGGGAAGATCGGCCAGCCCCTTCAGGTCGTCGGCGTTCAGTTCGGCCCCTGCCGTCCCCATCGTCGTCGCCGGGACGCAGGAGGGAAGCCCCACAAGGACTGTCAGCGGGAGTCCCTCCGACGCGTCCAGCATATAACGAATTCCAGCGGCCCCCGCCACGTTGGCGATCTCGTGGGGATCGCAGACGACAGTCGTGGTCCCCCTGGGGACGACGGCGCGGGCGAACTGGTAGGGAGTCACCATAGAGGATTCAATGTGGACGTGGGCATCTATCAGGCCGGGGCAGAGATACCGACCACGGAGGTCTATTTCCTGAAGTCCCTCATACCCCTGGCCCACCCCCACGACGAGGCCGTCGGCAATGGCGACGTCGGCCTCCACGATCTCAGCAGTGTAGACGTTGATGACCCGTCCGTTCCGAAGGACCAGTTCCGCGGGCTCATCGCCGCGAGCAATGGCGAGAAAGCGAGGGAGATGCATCGCTCTCCTCCTGTGGCAATAAAGTAAGGAACTCAGACTGTCCACCTGTTTTTTGCAGGCCGGCGGCCTGCACTACCAGAAGTCGTTTTTAGAAACGGGGGCGGCGCCGGGACGGGAAAGGAATGGCCCAGACCCGCCGGATTCGGCCCCTCCCTCGGCGGCTGCGAAGCAGGCGACGGGCCTTCCGCTCCAGGCGGGCCGGAACCAGCACCCGAACCTCGCCCAGGCCATCCACCGTGATACCAATTGCCCGTCCCGCACTTTCATACTGAAGGAGCACAGGAATATGCTGGCTGCGGAGATAACTGCGCACCACCTCCGCCCGCAGCAGCCCCTGAACGGTCGCAACGGGAATGTAACGGGAAATGAGCGGACGTTTCTGTCGGTTCATTTCATTTCATTTTCCCGGTACTGCGATCGGGCAGGCCGCTGGGCCCGGCACCCGCATCCACTGCGTTAGCCCCAGGCAGAGCAGAGCGATTCCGATCCCGGCCAGGAACGTGGCCTGGAACCCCACTGTCTCCCAGAGGATACCCCCCACCACCGGTATGATCACCGCCGCTACGTGATTGAAGGTCTGGCCCATCGCCACATTGGGCGTGATCTCTGCCGGGCTCAGCGCGATTTTCTGGAAGTAGCACTCCAGCGCAAAAGAGAGGCCGAAAAGTACATTATCGGCGATAAACAGCCCCAGGAGAATCAGCAGCGCCGGAGAGGCGTCCATCGCCGGAAAGAACACCCAGTCCCCTATCGTCAGGGCCGGGATATGGAACGTCGGTTCGCTCAGCCCCTGTGCCTGGGGGACAACCACGTAGCCCAGGAAAATCAGCGCCAGAAGGGCGAAATTGAACGTCAACACAGACCGTTCCCCGAACCGGGCGACGATTTTCCCAAAGGTCTGGTTCAAGTACGTCCCCATCAGGCTGTTGAGCAGGTAGAGGAGCGTCAGGGTCTGCGCAGTGACGCCGTATTCCCGGACCAGCAGGTAGACCGCGAAGGTCGTGAAGATATGACGGCGGCT
Organism: Anaerolineae bacterium; assembly: GCA_025062415.1. Classification (GTDB taxonomy): domain Bacteria; phylum Chloroflexota; class Anaerolineae; order B4-G1; family DUEL01; genus SpSt-77. Next base: position 2,765 of record JANXAH010000002.1, read on the forward strand.
GCCGAAGAGGACATTGAGGGTGTAGTAGAGCCAGTAGCGGCGGCGCAGCGAGGTCCGACGACGTTCGCGCGCGGGTCGGGCAGGCTGTCGGCCCAGGGCCAGGAGAGCCAGGCCGACCAGCAGCACGCCCAGGCCCGCTGCCCAGAAGAGGCTCCGGTACCCCCACCGCTCCAGTGTGGCGAAAATGATCAGGGTCCCCAACACCGAAGCGGCCGCTCCCAGGCTCCCCAGTTTGCCCAGCATCCGCGGTGCTTCCTGGGGGCCAACGGAGAGCAGGACATAGGCGGAGTTGGCGGGCATAAAGAAATGAAAGCCCGTGCTCATCAGCAGCGCCGCCCCGACCAAGGAAGGGAACTGTCCGACCCACGCCGTCGCAAGAATCCCGATCCCCATCAGGGCCAGAGAGAGGTTCGCCAGCCGGACCTCCGTCAGCACCAGGGCCAGAATCCCTCCCAGGAACCCCAGCAGGCCGGGGATCTCCCGAATAGCGTGGACCAGGCCAATCTGGGCGGCCCGGACCCCTATTTCCTCCACCGCGAAATTGTTAAAGGCGGACTCCCAGATTCGGAACCCCAGCGTCCAGACGAAGTAACCGATCGCGACGGTGACGAAGACAGAACGCGGGCGGCTCATAAGGTGATTACCCGGTCTCCTGGCAGATGAAGTTTGCGCCACATTGCCCACAAATGGATGCCCGCCACATAAACTCCCAGAGAGTCAAATTTAACTTCTTTTTGTGGGGGACAGAGGCCATCTGCGCCCCAAGGGGGTACCGGATAAGCGGCCAGCCGTCGCCCTGCCGAAACGAAGACAAGTTTCCACATGCGCGCTCAGGAAACCCTCACTCCCCCCGCTGCCCGGGGCCCTGAGGGCCGGGGGCAGGTTAAGGACGCGACTGCGCTCAATCTCTCACGCAGATGGCGCAAGTCCCAGCGCCCGGTATATACGGCCGAAGTCAAAGTGCTCCGCCAGCAGGGCCTCAAAGCGGGCCAATTTCTCCGGCTGATTGAGCCGGGTTTTTCCAAAGACTCTGTCTATGGCCTCCACCGTTTCCATCGTGTTCTGGCGGACCAGGAGGATGGGGACATTCAGTTCCTCGGCCCGGCGGAGGATTTCGGGCTGGGGGCGCAGGTGGCCCGTCAGGATAAGGCACGTTGCTCCGGTCTCCAGCGCGGCCCAGTGGATGTCGGCCCGGTCTCCCCCCGTGATGACGGCCTTGGGTGCAGGGACGCGCCGGATGCGGGGCAACGCCTGGTCCACGCTCATCGCACCGACTACCAGGTTTTCCACCAGCGTATCCCGCTTTTCCGGGGCGACCAGGAACTCCGCACCCAGCACCTGGGCGATTTCTCCGACGGTGATAGCCCGCAGCCGTTCTTCGCGAGGGATGACGCCGAAGACAGAAAGGCCCCGCTCTTCCAGACAGGGACGGGCGATTTTCTGGACAAAGTCCGTGGACTCTGCGGGGACCCCGTTCATCACCACGCCCAGGAGGCGATGGCCCAGGCGTAACCGGGCCGCAGCGCAGTCGTCCACCAGGCTCATCTCGTTGATAAAGGGAATGACCGCCAGAATGGATGCGTCCAGCGCCTCCGCGACATCGGCGGGGCCCAACCCAATGCCGACCCCCTCCCGGAGGGATGCACCCCCTTCCACCAGCACGATGTCCTTATCCATTGCGACCCTTCCGAAGGCAGCGCGAACCTCCGCCAGCAGGTCCCGGTTTATGCACCCACAGAGGATGTCCCGCAGCAGGGAGGGAGTCAGAACGATGCCGACCAGGGCCTCCGTCGGCTCCGAAAGCCCCAGCGCCCGGCGGACGAAGTCGGCATCCTCGTCCGGCGCCGTTCCGGGGACTGGCTCCCACGCCTGGGTGGATAGGGGCTTGAAATATCCAACCCGGTGTCCGTCCCGCTGGAACCGCTTTCCCAGGGCCAAGCAGATGGCCGTTTTTCCAGAGAAACTCTGAAGGGAAGGAATGTACAGGGTCTTCATCAGTGCTCCTCAATCTGGACAGTCTGAATTTTCAGGCTGGGCGGGATCAGGGCCTGCTCGTTCTCCGGTATGCTCCGGAGGACGTCCAGCCCTTTGACCACCTTTCCAATGGCCGTGTACTTCCCGTTCAGGTTCGGAATCGCGGTCAGGGTAATGAAGAACCGACCATTGGTGACATCGGGGCTGGGACCCAGCATCCCGACGATCCCCGGTTCATTAAATCCCAGGTCGCTGATTTCGGTGGAACACTGAAAGCCGGGGCTCCGAAAGGCAACCCCCGCTGGGTCGCCGCTCTGTACAACGAAGTCGGAACTCCACCGAAACAGAGCGGTCTCGTTGTACCAGGCTTTGCGGGCCAGGAAGAGGAAACTGTTGACGGTGACCGGTGCGTGGTTCGGGTAGAGTTCTATCCCGATATCTCCCCTGGGGGTACGAAGGGTAACCGTATACCGACGCGCCGGGTCCACCTGCATCGCGGGTGGATCATATTGCGGAGGCCTGGCGAGAATCTCGTCCACCAGCGTGGGCAGATAACCGTTGTTGGGGACGAACCGACCGTTCACGATGAAAGAGGGCGTTCCCGACAGGCCCATCGCTGTTGCGTCCCGATACTGCTCCATCACCTTGGCCTGGAATGTATGGTTCCCCAGGTCACGGGTGAAGCGCTCCACATCCAACCCCAGTTCTCTCGCATAGCCCGCCAGAACCTGGGGCATCTGGTCGGTCGGAAGAGAGGCCCATTCCCCCTGGCGCTCAAAGAGCAGGTTGTGCATTTCCCAGAACTTCCCCTGGACACCGGCGGCCTCTGCCGCCTCCGCGGTAATCTGGGCCTTGTCGTGGATGCTTATCAGAGGGAAGTGGCGATAGACGATCCGAATCTGGTCGCCGTAGCCCTCTTTCAGAAGCCGAAGCAGGGATTCCATCCTCGCGCAGGCCGGGCACTGGAAATCCGAGTATTCTATCAGGGTGACGGGCGCGCTTGCTGGGCCTTGGGCCCAATCCGCGTCGGTCACCGGTGGAACGTTGATGGGCTGCAGGGAAGCGAACGGGGACGGCACCGCCTGGCAGGTTGCGGGGGTTCGGCTGGATATCGGCGTGGGTGTGGAGGTTGGCGGGGGGGAAGCCGTGGGCACGTTGCTGGTTGGTGTGGCACCGCGGGCGCAGGCCACCAAGATCAGCGTCACCGCGGCCGCCAAAGGAAGAAATCGGCGCATCTGAACCTCCATGGGCAGGATAAATGTATTTTACCACGAAAGGGAGAAACCGTCCACGTGGGACAACTGCATGCAGTTGTCCCACAAACTCAGGCTATTGGCTGGGCCGCTCCCCCAGCGTGACCATCACCGTCATCTCCCGCCCGTCCCGGATGAGACGCACCTCCACTTGCTGCCCCACCTGGGTCTGGGACTCCAGGTAGACCGTCAGGTCCCGAAGGGAAGGAACAGGATGGCCGTTGATGGAGACGATGATATCACCCCCCACCGGGACCCGGTACCCTCCGATGCGGACGACCTGGGTGCCCCCACGGATACCGGCCCGGTCGGCAGGGCTGCCCCGGACAACGGAGAGGACCAGGAGCCCTTCCTCTACCGGCACGTCCATCCCCACCTGCTGCAGCGCCTGCCGCCACTCCGGAGAGAGGGCCAGGACCTGGACTCCCAGCCAGGGATGGGGATACCGACCCTTGGCGATCAGGTGAGGGACGACCCGACGGACGGTGTTGGAGGAGATGGCAAACCCGATGCCCGCAGAGGCCCGGCTGGGGCTGATGATCTGGGAGTTCACCCCGATCACCCGCCCCTGGAGGTCCAGCAGCGGCCCGCCGGAGTTGCCGGGGTTGATGGGCGCATCGGTCTGAATCGCCTCGCCGATAAAGCGCCCGTCGGGGCTCTCAATGACCCGCCCCAGCGCGCTGATGATGCCCATCGTCATCGTCCCCACCTGCCCGAAGGGACTGCCAATGGCGATGACGATCTGCCCTACCCGCAATTGGTCCGAGTCGGCCAGCGGCAGAGGGGCTGGCAGGTTCTGGGCCGGAATGCGGAGGACCGCCAGGTCGGTGGAGGGGTCCGTCCCCACGATCTCCGCCTGGAATGACCGGCCATCCGCCAGGGTCACTACGACCTCCTCCGCGCCCTCCACGACGTGGTAGTTGGTGACGATGTGCCCCTGCTCGTCGTAGAGAAACCCAGAACCAGCACCTTCCTGGGGAACAGGCTGCATAAAAAAGTCGTAGGCGATGCTGCGGGTGGTGATGTTGACGACGGCGGGGGACGCCATCGCGTAGATTGTCTCCAGGCGAGCCTCCAGTTCGTTAAAGGCCTCCGCCGGGACTGTCGGAAGAACAGCCGGGGCGGAGGTCGGCGTTGGAAGAACGGGCGGCACGGGAGTGGCAGTGGGGAGGACCGCCGCCGGTAGATTACAGGCGAGAAGCCCAACCGCAAAGGCCAGAAGGACCAGAGTCATCCAGACCCGACGCGAACTCATTCGCCACCTCCTATCAGGGGCTATTCCGGACAGCCCTCTCCATGATAGCACATTCCGCAGGTTTTGCTTTGCCAGGGGGAAGTTGGGGGGGGGGGGGGGGCCCCCCCCCCCCCCCCGGGGGACCAAAGTAGACGCCCCACCCCCACGCGGGGTGTGGGGGGGGGCCGCCCCGCCCACCCCCTTCGGGGCCGGGGGGTACCAACTTGTGCCCGGGGGGGGGGGGGGGGCCGCCCCCCCCCCCCCCACTTCCCCCTGGCAAAGCAAAA
>JANXAH010000061.1 GCA_025062415.1 Anaerolineae bacterium
ACTGCGACTGGCCCCTCCAGCCACTCCCGGGGCATCTCCAGCCCCAGTTCCTTCAGGGCCAGCAGAAGCAATCGGTTCTTCACCACCTGGTAGGTGGCCTGGTTGTTGCGCAGGGACCGGCGCAGTTCCTCAATCTCCGAAACCCGCAGCCCGCGATAATTGGTCAGGATCACGCCCTGACTCTTCCGCAGGTGCTCCAGATATTGCCGGACGCGTTCCTCTTTACGTTCCCTTGTGATAGCCAATGGACCTCACCTCCTTTCTGAATAAAAACTCCCCGCGCCTAACCGACGCGGGGAGTTCCCCGATTCCAGAAGAACCGGTACATTCTCCCGTGCCTCGGCAGGCGACTTTTAAGCGCGCTGGGGCGCACCTGCTGTCTGTGGCACGTGAAGTGCGTTTTGTGTACTGCTATCCTTACGCCGTCTCCAGCGCCTGGGCAGCGACCGGGTCTACCTTGATTCCTGGGCCCATAGAGGCTGCCAGGGTGACCTTCTTGATGTAGGTCCCTTTCGCCGCGGGCGGGCGGGCCTTCTTGACCGCCTCCATCACGGCGGCCAGGTTCTCCAGCAGGGCCTGCTCGGAGAAACTGACCCGTCCGATGGGGATATGGAGATTGGCCGTCCGGTCCACCCGGAACTCCGCCCGACCGGCCTTCGCCTCTTCAATCACGCGGGGGAGGTCCTCCGGCGGCACCACCGTGCCCGATTTGGGGTTGGGCATCAGCCCGCGCGGGCCCAGAATCCGACCCAGGCGGCCCACCTTCCCCATCATATCCGGCACCGCGATGGCGATATCAAAATCCGTCCAGCCTTCCTGAATCTTTTTGATCCCTTCGTCATCGGAAATGACGTAGTCTGCGCCGGCCGCCTCGGCGATACGGGCTGCCTCTCCGGCCGCAAAGACCAGCACGCGCACCGTCTTCCCCAGCCCGTGGGGTAATCGCGCCACGCCCCGCACCTGCTGGTCCGCGTGGCGGGGGTCCACGCCCAGGCGGATGTGGACGTCCACCGAGGCGTCAAAGTTCGCGTACGAGGTCTCCTTGACCAGTCGGATCGCTTCCTGGGGCGAATAAAGTTTTGTCCGATCTACCTTCTTCAGGGCTTCCAGGTACTTCTTCCCTCGCTTCGGCATCGTTCCTCCCTGTGGTTCCGGCGGGCTTTCGCCCTTCCACCGGGTAAGATTAATCCACGATTTCAATGCCCATGCTGCGGGCCGTCCCCTCCACCTGCCGCATCGCTCCTTCCAGGTCTACCGCGTTCAGGTCTTTCATCTTCAGTTGGGCGATCTCCCGCAACTGGGCGCGCGTGATCCGGCCCACCTTCGTGCGGTTGGGCTCGGACGAGCCCTTCTCAATCCCCGCGGCCTTCCGGAGCAGGTCCGGAGTTGGGGGAGTCTTCAGAATGAATGTGAAGGACCCGTCCTGGTAAATGGTCACCTCCACGGGGACGATATTGCCGACCATGGAGGCCGTGCGCGCGTTGTACTCTTTACAGAACTGCATCAGGTTGACGCCGTGCTGGGCCAGCGCCGGGCCCACCGGCGGGGCCGGGTTGGCCTTTCCGGCCTCAATTTGCAGTTTTACAACCGCTTTGACTTTCTTCATCGTCTTCGCTCCTCAACAACGGTTACACGCGCTCTACCTGCAGGAAATCCAATTCCACGGGCGTATCCCGTCCGAAGAAAGAGACGAGCACCCGCACCTTGGCGCGCTCTTCGTCTATTGTGTCCACGACGCCGATGAAATCCCGAAACGGGCCATCTATGATGCGGACTTTCTGGCCGGGCTTGAAGGTCACCTTCACCCGTGGAGCCTCTGCCTCCATCCGCTTCAGGATGGCCTGGACCTCCTCCGGGCGCAGGGGAGTGGGGCGGTTTCCGATGCCCACGAACCCGGTCACGCCAGGCGTGTAGCGGACCACCGCCCACGACTCGTCGTCCAGAATCATCTGGACCAGCAAATACCCCGGGAAGACCCGACGCTCCACCGTCCGCCGCTTGCCCTGGCGGATCTCTATCTCCTCCACAGTCGGAACCACAACCTGGAAGATCTTATCCTGCATACGCATTGTCTCAATCCGTTGTTCCAGGTTGTGTTTGACCTTATTCTCATACCCGGAGTAGCAGTGAATAACATACCATGCCCGCTCATCGGTGGGCTCGGCAGACGCCTCGGATACCTCCTTCTCCCCGGCCGGATCAGAAGCGGGTCCGTCCTCCGGATTCTTCGGGTCTTCCCACTCGTCCATCTTTGTATCCCACATTCGTCTCACCTATTCCTGGCGGCGGCTCAGGAGGATGCCTGCGCCCACGGCCAGTGCCAGGACAAGAAAGGCCAGGCCAATGAGCCAGGGGTTGCCCTCCAGAATTTTTGCCAGCCACCAGGAAAAGAGCACGTCCATCACCCAGAGGAAAAGCGTCATACTGAGAGTGGCTGCCAGGACAATCCGGGTCAGCCGCAACGCCTCCTCCCGGGTGGGCCAGCGAACGCGCTTTAACTCCACCCGTGTTTCCCGAAAATAGCGGACCAGAGCGTTTTCTTTCTTCACCGCACGCCTTCCATACATTCAAGACACCGCCTTGGGAGGCGGTGTCTTGAAAATCGCGGGAGGCCCGAGCCTCTCCTGAAAATAAAAAGGCAGGGGGTGCGGGACTTGAACCCGCAGCCTGCGGTTTTGGAGACCGCTGCTCTGCCTTGTTGAGCTAACCCCCTGTATCTCCCGGAAACTGCCGAGCCCCGGTTACTTGGTCTCCCGGTGCAGCGTATGCTTCCGGCAGCGCGGGCAATACTTGCGCAATTCCAGGCGCGATGGATCGTTCCGCCGATTCTTCTCGGTGGTGTAGTTCTGCTCCTTACACTCTGTACAGGCCAGCGTGATCGTCAATCGGATCGCTTTCTTTGCCATAGGAATCCCTGGAGAAGCGAATTCTCAGGAGCCCACGATGGGAATCGAACCCATAACCACACCCTTACCAAGGGTGTGCTCTGCCGATTGAGCTACGTGGGCTTGCCAGGTGGGCCGGGCTGGACTCGAACCAGCGAAGGCTGAGCCAGCGGATTTACAGTCCGCCCCCTTTGCCGCTCGGGACACCGACCCACAAAGCCGACGGCGGGACTTGAACCCGCAACGTTCCGCTTACAAGGCGGATGCTCTGCCGGTTGAGCTACGTCGGCAGGCTGTGACCAGATTATACCATATTCCTACCCGGGGTCAAGTCCCTGTGCCAACGCAAAGTATACTGCAAGATTTTCATTTTGTCAACTCTACCGGTGCCTTCGCGGTGCCTTGTGTACCCGTATCTCAGAGTGTGTCCTAAAGCGAAACCTGTTTTGGGCCCCGGACGTCTGATCCCCATGACGCTACGATTGCATGAATTCTGCCGGAAAAGCCAGGAGGTGTGGGATGAGGCGATGGAGTCCCTTCAGGATCCGCACGCTGCTCGGGTTTCTCCTCAGTCTGGTTCTCCTCGCCTGCAGTGTGCCGCAGGAAAAGAAAGCGCTTCTCCACGGGGATCCCCCCTTAACTCCCATTCCTTCGCAACCAGTCGGTTCTGTGCCGGGCCCGACCACCCCAGTTCCTTCCCCTTCGGTCTCCCTATGTCCAGCCGTGTCCCCTGAATGGCAGTGTGGGGAAAATCAGGTTCTGCGGATCCGTACCTGTATGCCCTCTGCATACCATAAAGTCGCATGGGCCTGCTACGAAGACCTGGCATATGGCTTCGCGTTGGAATATCCCGCCGAGTGGAAATGGACGATCAGTATGGATACCCGCTTGCGCAGTGATGTGAAGATTGCTAAACGCCACGAGTTTCGGGGAGTGGAAGGGGCCCTGGAGATAGACATCTGGGCTCCCCCCGACCCGGACCTGGCCCGATGGTTGAGAAAACACCAGGAGGCAACTGGGCCGGATTTGATCCGCATCACGGAGCCTAATGCGAAGGTAGGAGGGTATCCAGCGGTGGCCTTCGTGATGGACGACGTTCAAAATCCCAGTCCGATGCTGACCGTGTATGTCAGTAATGGACAGTATGTTTATCGTCTCTGGTTCACGCTGTACTGTGATCCGGCGGGGCTCCCTATTCTTCGCCAGATACTGGATACGTTTCGCTTCTCCGCCCGGGCTGTTCCGGCGGAGATTCCGGAAGATGTATGGCAGGAAGTGCAGAGGGCCTTTGGGCCGCCCCGCTGCGCGCCTCCGCCGCCGACACCGGGGCCAGCCCCGACGCCGCGCCCGGTCGTCCTGCCCTCCGCAGAGGAGGTCCAGCAGTGGACTGCCAATTGGAAAGCGTTTGAGGACGCGGAACTGGGGGTTCGCTTCCGGTACCCGCCGGAGTACGAAATCCGTATACAATCTATATCTGCCCGGCGGGTAGGTGTCTCCATAGACCGGCCGCAGGGAGAGGGGCGGGAGATCTTTGTTGAAATGCTGCTGTTTCGGCTGGAGAAGGAGGACCCCCAGCTTCGCATGCCGGAGGGGCTGGAGGCCTGGGTACGGGAACTCCCGGAGGACGAGAACCCGATTCCGGGTGGCGGGCCTATCCGGGTGGTGGAGGAGATTTGGCTTGGGGGACGGCCGGCCTTCGTGATTCAGAAGCCCCTGTGGCCCGGCGACCCGCCGAACCTCCAGAGTGTGATCGTTGTCGGCAGGGAGCGATTGGTGTGGGTAGCGCTGGCCAGTCCGTTGGCGATGAGCCCGGAGCAGGTGGAGCAACTCTGGCCGCTGCAGATGGCCTTTTTGACAACGTTAGAGGTGACCCGGTAGGTCGATCCGGGTTGGAAACAGCGGCCCCGCATCTATCTGATCGGGGCCGCTGTTTTTGAACGGATTCCTTAATACCGCGCCTATGGCGCATACCGGAAGGGGTGGCGTGCCGAGGCTTTCTCCTCAAAAAGTTGCTCCAGCGTGGGCCGGCCCTCTATGGCCTTCCGCAGCGCCTGGACGGTGGCCTTGTAGTTGTTCAGCATCACCCGCCGCCCGATGGACGCGGCCGGATGGACGAAGGCGTTGACGATGATGGCCAGGTCGTCCAGC
>JANXAH010000107.1 GCA_025062415.1 Anaerolineae bacterium
GGGGGGGGCCCCCCGCGGCCCCCCCGCCGCAAATTCCCTTCTCCTATCTATCCTCTGAAGGAGGTCTCTGTGATGACGGTGGACATCCTGGCCATCGGCGCCCATCCCGACGACGCGGAGATCGGCTGCGCAGGGCTACTCCTGAAAGCCAAAGAATGGGGCCTGCGGACAGGAATTCTCGTGCTCACCCAGGGAGAAATGGGAACCTTCGGGGATCGCGAAACGCGTATCGCAGAGGCAGAAGCCGCAGCCCGCATCCTCCAGGTGGATGCTTTCCGCATCCTGGACCTTCCCGACGCGCGGCTGGAGTTCAACTACGAGAACACCCTGCGAATTGTGGAAGTCCTGCGGGAACTCCGGCCCCGGCTGGTCCTCTCCCCCCACTTTGAGGACCATCACCCCGACCACGTCGCAACGGCGCGGCTGGTGGAGCGAGCGGTCTACCTGGCCACCCGTCCGGCCCTTTTTCCCCAGTATGAGCCCCTCATCCCACAGCCGGCCCACCTGACCTTCCCCCTATCCTTCCAGCGGCCGTGTCGTCCCCACTTCGTGCTGGATATTACCGACGTCTACGGCATCAAACAGCAGGCCCTCCAGGCCCACGGCTCCCAGTATACCCCGATTCTCTTCGCTGTGGAAATCGCCGCCCGCTACTACGGGATGATGATCCCGGCCGCGTACGGAGAGGGGTTCCTGACCAATGGTCCCCTCCCGCTGACCAGGGGCCTGAGCATTATTTGATAAAAAGCCCGGCGGCTGACCGCCGGGCCCAGAAATCAGAGCGTCGGTGTGGCGGCAAGGCCGTCACACCGACGCTCTACTTTGCCAACTGGGCGATCTTCGGCCCCACCTCCCGCCAGGAGATACGGGTCAGCCCCAGTTTCTGGCGCAACTGCTCCTCCGGCATCCCCGCCCGATAATCCCGCACCGCGCAGGTCCAGCGAAGCGTCTCAAAGGAGAGGCCGTCGGGAATCCCGGCCCGCTGGGCCACCTCGTCCAGAATGTACTCCAGATTCCGCTCCGTCCACGGGAAGAGCCGATCCGTGGGCCGGTACTGGGCCCGGTACTCCGCCAGGACCGCAGGCCAGTCCGGGGGAAGGGGGATCCGCCGTTCTTTGTGCTTCCGGCGCGGGCTGGCGTACCGAATCCAGAGCACCGGCTGCGCCGGGTCCGAGAGGTCTATGTGGTCCAGAGCGATGTTCACACATTCCCCCTTCTTGATACCGGTGGCAAGGAGCAGGGTCACCAGCAGATGGGGGCGCGCGTCCGGCGGGTCCCCCCGCCGCAGCGCCTCCGTCACCCGCAGGACCCGCTCTACCTCCTCATCGGTCAAAACCCGCGGGGGGCCGGTCAGAACGGGGCGGTGAATCACCGGCGCTGCCGGGTCCTCCGGAATCACCCCCGTCTCTGCCAGCCAGCCGAAGAAGACCTTCAGCGTCGTGATTCGGCGAGAGAGGGACTTCGGCGTGCAGGGCACCCCCCGTTCGGCGGTGAGCCAGCGGACGAAGCGGTTCAGGTCCCCCGTGCCAATGTCCCCCACCGCCCGGTCCATCCCCAGGTACTCGCCCAGAATCCGCAGGTCGGACGTGAAGGAACGCAGGGTATGCGGACTGAAATCCCGCGCGCGCATATAGGCCTGAAAAATTGGAATCGCCTCCTTCAGAGACGACCGCGCGGTCAGGCCAGCGCCCTCCGTCATCGGGACCTCCGGATATTGAACCACCAAGGCGCGAAGACACGAAGAATGTTTTTATACATATTTTCTTTTTCTGTATGTCCTTGTGTCTTCGTGGCTTCGTGGTGACCGATCAGCCGGTGCGGCGGCGCAGGAAGGCGGGGATTTCCAGGTCGTCCCGGTCAAAGACGGGCACCGGGGGCTCCTTGGCCTCCCGCACCGGCGGACGGATAGCCCGCGCGGGCCGCGGCGCGCTGTCAAAGCCAGTGGCGATCAGCGTGATGCGGACTTTATCGCCCATCGCCTCGTCAATCACCGCGCCGAACCGCAGGTCCACATCGGGATGGGCCGTCTCCCGGATGACCGTCGCCGCCTCGTAGACCTCGTGCAGGGAGAGGTCCGGGCCACCGGTAATGTTGAAGAGGATGCGCTGGGCGCCGTCTATGGTAATATCCAGCAGCCGGTTGGAGATGGCCTGCTGGGCCGCCTGGGCCGCCCGCTCCTCGCCGCTCCCCTCCCCCACGGCCATCAGTGCTGCGCCGCCCTCGGACATCACCGCCCGGACGTCGTTGAAGTCCAGGTTGATGAGGCCAGGGACAGTGATGACCTCGGAAATGGCCTGGATGCCCTGGCGGAGCACGTCGTCGGCCAGGCGGAAGGCATCCTGAAGGCTCACCCGCCGCTCCACCAGTTCCAGCAGCCGGTCGTTGGGGATGACGATGAGGGTGTCCACCTGTTCCTTCAGCGCCTCAATTCCCGCCTCCGCCAGTTCGGCCCGCTTCTTCCCTTCAAAGAAAAAGGGGCGGGTGACGATACCGATGGTCAGCGCGTTGATCTCCCGCGCGATGCGGGCCACGACGGGCGAGGCGCCGGTCCCCGTCCCGCCGCCCATCCCGGCGGTGATGAAGACCATGTCGGACCCCTCCAGGACCCGGTAGAGGTCCTCTATGGACTCCTCCGCCGCTTTGCGGCCCAGTTCGGGGTTCCCGCCGACCCCCAGGCCGCGGGTCAGTTTGTCGCCGATGCGGACCCGGACGGGTGCGCTGGAGAGCGCCAGGGCCTGGGCATCGGTGTTGACGACGATGAAGTCCACCCCGGCGATCCCCGCCTCTATCATCCGGTTGACGGCGTTGCTCCCGCCGCCACCGACCCCTACCACACGGATTCGGGCGAAGTTCTCGGACGCACTCATAGATGACCTCCCGGACGCAAAGTGTTTTTCCTCACCCCACCCCCAGCGGCTTTGCCACCGGGGGTGGGGTGAGGGCAAGCCCTCATCCCGGAAGCAGCGCGCGCAGCCACTCCCGGAGCCGTTTCCCCAACGATGGCCCCTCCCGGAACACCGGACGATGGACCTCGGTGATCAGTCCCCAGGTCATCAGCCCCGCCGCCACTGCGAAGGCCGGGCCGCTGATCCGGTCCACCAACCCCACCAGCCGCTGGGGACGGCCCACTCGGACCGGTAACCCCAGCACCTCCCGCGCCAGTTCCCCGATCCCTGGCAACTGGGCCACTCCACCGCAGAGGACGACCCCCGCGGGGAGAAGGCCATCATACCCGGAGCGCTTGACGTCCGTCTGAACCATCTCCAGGATTTCCGCAACCCGCGCCTCCACAATCTCCGCCAGTTTCCGGCGCGGGAGCATCTGGGGGGACGTCTCGCCAAAGGGCTCCGCAGGAAACCGCTCCTCCGGCCCCACCTGTGCGGGCCGGGCATGCCCGTAGCGGATTTTCACCTCCTCGGCGACCGCTGGCGGAAGCCGCAGGCCGATAGCGATGTCGTTGGTGATGTACTCCCCCCCGATCCCCAGCGACGCCGTGTGCCAGACTGTCCCGTCAATAAAAATCGCGATGTCGGTAGTTCCGCCTCCGATGTCCACCAGGACGACGCCGACCTCCCGCTCGTTCTCCGTCAGAACAGCGTCTCCGGCAGCCAGCAGGCCCAGCACCACCTCGTCCACCTCCACCCCTGCGCCGTTCACACACTTGACCAGGTTCTGGATAACGGTGGACGAGCCGGTGACGACGTGGGCTTCCACCTCCAGCCGGAACCCGTGCATCCCGACAGGATCCCGCACCCCCTCCTGGCCGTCCACGATGTAGTGCCGGGGGACAACGTGGAGCAGTTCCCGATTGTACGGAACGGAGATGGCCCCCGCCGAATCCAGGGCCCGGCTCACATCCTCCCCGGTGATCCCTTCCTCCCGCCGGGAGATAGCGACAACCCCACGGCTGTTCTGGGAAGCAATGTGGGGGCCGCTGATGCTGACGTAGGCCCGCTCTATCCGATAGCCCGACGTCCGCTCCGCTTCCTGGACCGACGCGGCGATCGCAGCGGTGGCTTCTGCCAGGTTGACAACGGCCCCTTTGCGCATACCGCGCGAAGGAGCGATACCGACGCCGATGATGCGCAGGCCCACGTCCTCCCGGATTTCTCCCACCAGGGTGCAGACTTTGCTGGAGCCCACGTCTATCCCAACAACCGTCTGTTCCATACCCGTCCTCCGGACTTTCTTCCCCTACCCCACCTGCAGCGACCCTCTCTTACCGGGACAGACTCGGCGAAAGCCGACTTCCCTTGGCGCACCTACCACTCGTTCGTCACCGAATAATACGGCGCCTCCGGGAAACGAACGTCCACAAAACGGGGGTGAATTCCCCTTTCCAGCAGGTGGGCCCGGATTTTCAGATAGACCCATATCCGGCGTTCCATCCCTGTCCCCTCTCCCACAATCACCCGCCAGCCTGCCGGGTCCTCCAGCACCAGGCCGCGGCCGGGGCGATAGGAGACCCGTCCTGGACGAAAGCCCAATCGTTCCAATTCCTCCAGCCCGACCAGCACATCGGGGTCCACCCGTCCCTGTTCGTTCAGCGGCAGCGGCCCGCTGACCAGCCACTTCCCGGCCACGGGACCTGTTCCCGGAAAAGCGCCGCCCGCGGGGTCCACCCAGGAATACGTCCCCTCCTGCTCCCACACGGCCATCACCTCCCGCTCCTTCACGGCGATGGCACATCGGGCCGGGAGCCTGCAGGAGACCTCTACCCGTTCTATGGACGGGACTGTCTCCAGAATCCGCTGGGCCGCGGCGCGGGGGTTGGCCCAGAGGATGTGCAGGTTCTGCAGTCCGCTGGCGGCGAAAATCGCCTCTGCCGGGACCCGCTGGGCCCCTACCACCTCTGCGTTCGTCACATAAAACTGCGGGCTGAAGGCGAACCACAGAATGAGCCCCAACAGGGCAATTCCACCCATTGCGCCCAACACCGTCGTCGGGCGCGCCCCCGCTGGTCGCTCCGCCACCCGTCCCCCGATGACCAGCGGAACGCTCTGCCGGAAATTCCGCCGCCGCTTTCTGCTCCCCCGTCGCGCTGCGGGCATATCATTCCTCCGGCTGATACGACACCCGGTTCCGCGCCCGGTCCGCGTGCCGCTCCAATGCCAACTGAATCAGTCGGTCAATCAACTCCGGATACGGGATGCCGCTGGCCTCCCATAACTTCGGGTACATGCTGATCGCCGTGAAGCCCGGAATGGTGTTCAGTTCGCTCACGTAGAGTTCCCCCGTCTCCCGCGAGAGCAGGAAATCCACCCGCGCCATCCCGGCACAGTCCACCGCCAGGTAGGCCCGGATCGCCAACTCGCGCGCCCGCTGGGCCACCTCCTCCGGAAGCGGCGCAGGGATGAGCAGTTTGGATGCCCGCTCCCCGTCGTCCAGGTATTTGGCAGCGTAACTGTAGAACTCCCGGCTGGGGATGATTTCCCCCGGCACCGATGCGATGGGATCGTCGTTACCCAGAACGCTGACCTCAATCTCCCGCGCCTGGGGGACCGCGGCCTCCACCAACAGTTTCCGGTCGTACTGGGCCGCGTCCCGAAGCCCCCGCACCAGTTCCTCCCGGTTCCGGCACTTATTGACCCCCACGCTGGAGCCTAGGTTGGCCGGCTTGGTGAAGACAGGATACCCCAGTTCATCCTCCACCCGGTCCAGGACCCCCTCCGGGTCTCGCTCCCATTCCTTCCGCTTGACTACCATATACTTCACGACGGGGAGCCCGTGGGCCCGCATCAGGTCCTTGAAGAGGACTTTGTCCATCCCCAGTGCCGACGCCGCCACTCCGGCCCCCACGTACGGGATACCCGCCAGGTCCAGGAGCCCCTGGACCGTCCCATCCTCCCCGTAGGGCCCGTGCAGGACCGGGAAGACGACGTCCAATTGGGCCAGGAACACCTGAGCCAGATAGGGCTCCAGTTCTTTTAGGGAGACAAGGCCCCGATGGACCGGGTCGCCTAAAAGCGCGGCCGGGCTGCTGAGGCCTTCGTCCCCCTGGGTCAGCGCGGCCATCGGGTCGCCCGAGGCCAGCCAGCG
>JANXAH010000125.1 GCA_025062415.1 Anaerolineae bacterium
GGGCGGGTGGGGGGTGGGTTCGGGGGGGGGGGGGGGGGGGCCCCCCCCCCCCCCCCCCCCCCCCCCCCCCCCCCCCCCCCCCCCCCCCCCCCCGCCAGTACAGTAGTCCTTAAGGACTACTCAACCCGCAAAATAGTCCTCTTGTGCTATAGACAGGACGGCAGATTTTGTTATCATGAAAGCCGGTCAATAACTGACCGGCGGTCAGTATGTCCACCTGTCGTGTGTTTATCCTCACCGGGCATCCACTCTTCGCCGAAGGCGTGGAAAGTCTCCTGCGGGAACAGCCGGGACTGGAGGTGGTTGGGAGGGGCGATGTTTCCTCTGCGACATTTGCCCGGATCCAGGAGACCGTTCCCGATGTGGTGGTTGTTGGCGCTCCCGGCGAGGAACAGGAAGCTATCGTCGCGCGGGTCTTTCAGGTTCTCCCTGGCCTCAAGGTGGTGGCCCTCAACCTGGACGACAACCGCATCCACATCCACTACCGCCAGACGAAAGTGGGGCGGCAGGTAGAGGACCTGGTGGAAGCCATCCGACAGCCGCTGGACTGGGGGCGGCCGCGCCCGGCGCAGATGCGCATTTTTGCGATTATCCAGGGCCATTACGGTCAGCGGATCGTGGAGAACATCCGTGCCCACGGCCCTCGGGGCTGGACGGTAGAATCCTGGCGGGTCCCTGACCTTCCGGCGATGATAGACGACCCGGAATCCTACCTTCCCCTTCATGTCCCTCCGGCGGATCTCATCCTGGCATTGGGTGAGAGCCCGGCCGTCGCCCAACTCATTCCCGACATTGCCCGACGGGCCGGTGCGCGGGCGGTCATTGCTCCTGTGGACCACAGTGCCTGGATTCCGGAGGGGCTCATCCGCCAACTGGAAGTTCGCTTAAATCAGATGGGGGTCGCGGCCGTGTTCCCGCGACCCTTTTGTTCTCTCACCGAGGATGGCTACAACGTTCGCCACCAGCGCGTGGCCTATTCCAACCCCTGGATTTCTGAGTTTGCCCGCCATTTTGGCCGCCCTGTCTTCCGTATCCGTGTGGCTCACGGCGTGGTCCAGGCCGTGGAGGTGGAGCGGGATACGGCCTGTGGCTGTGCGCGCTTCGTCGCCCAGCGTCTGGTCGGATTGCCGGTTGGCGAAGCAGTCTTTCAGGCGGGCATCCTCCACCACCATTATCCGTGTCTGGCGGGGATGGCGCTGGAGCGCTCCCTGGGAGATACGTTGCTGCATGTCTCCGGTCTGCTGATGCGTCAAGCCGTAGAGGTGGAAATCGCGCCGCTGCTGCCCCGGGCAGCCTATCTGGTGCCTGAGGGGCGGTCGGCGTGAAGGAATACGTAACCCGTATTCCGTATTTCCGGTTTCGTATCGTCCCACAAGCCAACAAGGAGGAACATCTATGCCCGTCAAACGAGTCTACCCGGTTCCCAGCGACCTTGAGATCGCCCAGATGGCCGAGCTGCTCCCGATTGTGGAAGTCGCGGCCAGCATCGGGCTCAGCGAGGACGACCTGGACCTCTACGGCAAGTATAAGGCCAAGGTCCACCTGGACGTCCTGCACCGGCTGAAGGATCGGCCCAACGGCAAGTATGTGGACGTGACGGCCATCACGCCGACCCCACTGGGGGAGGGGAAGACGGTCACCACGATCGGCACCAGCCTGGGGCTGGCCTACATCGGCAAGAAGGTCATCACCTGCATCCGCCAGCCCTCTATGGGGCCGACCTTCGGCATCAAGGGCGGCGCGGCCGGCGGTGGCTACTCCCAGGTCGTGCCGATGGAGGACTTCAACCTCCACCTGACCGGGGACATCCACGCGGTGGCGATTGCCCACAACCTGCTGGCGGCAGCTATTGATGCCCGCATTCTCCACGAACTGGAACTCACCGACGAGCAACTGGCGAAGTTCTGCCCCGAAATCCCCCGCCTGAACATTGATCCCAACTCCATCCTCTGGACCCGCGTGGTGGATGTGAGCGACCGCGCGCTGCGCAACATTATCATTGGTTTGCAGGCGGGGCAGGCCGACAAGCCGCTGCCAGAAGGGGTCAGCACGCTGCGAGAACTGGTGGCGAAACTCCCCTACGGCACCGACGGTGTCCCCCGCTTCAGCGGCTACGACATTGCCGTCGCCTCCGAGATTATGGCTATCCTGGCCCTGGTGGACGGCTACCGGGCCCTGGCCGACCTGCGGGAGCGGCTGGGCCGCATTGTCTGGGGCTTCAGCAAGGACGGGCGCCCGCTGACGGCAGAAGACCTGAAGGTCGCCGGCGCGATGACCGTCCTGCTGAAGGACGCGCTGATGCCCACCCTGATGCAGACGCTGGAGGGTACCCCTGCTTTCGTCCACACCGGGCCGTTCGCCAACATCGCCCACGGCAACTCCTCCATCATCGCCGACCAGATCGCGCTCAAACTGGTGGGACCGGATGGCTTCGTCGTCACCGAGTCCGGCTTCGGCGCCGACTGCGGGATGGAGAAGTTCTTCAACATCAAGTGCCGCTACTCCGGCCTCATCCCCAACTGCGTCGTCCTGGTCTGCTCCATCCGGGCGCTGAAGATGCACGGCGGCGGTCCGGAGGTCATCCCCGGTCGGCCGCTCAGCACGGCCTACACCGAGGAGAATCTGGAACTGGTGGAGAAAGGCCTGCCTAACCTGATCCAGCACGTGGAGAATGTCCAGAAGTTCGGCGTCCCGGTGGTCGTCGCCATCAACCGCTTCAAGACGGATACCGACCGGGAGATCGGTCTGGTGCAGGAGGCGGCGCTGAAGGCGGGCGCTTTTGACTGCGTCGTCAGCGAGGTGTGGGCGAAGGGCGGCGAGGGCGGTGCCGCGCTGGCCGAGGCGGTGGTCCGGGCCTGCGAGCAGCCCAGCAACTTCCGCTTCCTCTACCCGCTGGAGTTCTCCATCAAGGAGAAGATTGAGACCATCGCCCGCGAGATCTACCGGGCCGACGGGGTGGACTACTCGCCGGAAGCGGAGCGGAAGATTGAGATGTACACTGCCGCGGGCTACGACAAACTGCCGCTCTGTATGGCCAAGACCCACCTCTCCTTCAGCCACGACCCGAAACTGAAGGGCGCGCCGCGCGGCTGGCGGCTGCCCATCCGGGATATCCGCGCCAGCGTCGGGGCGGGCTTCCTCTACCCGCTCTGTGGCGCAATGCGGACGATGCCCGGTCTGCCCAGCCGCCCGGCCTTCGTGGATGTGGATATTGACCTGGCGACGGGCAAGGTGAAGGGGCTGTTCTAATCGTCCTTACCCCTCCCCCAGCGGCTTCGCTGCCCCCCTCCCCTCTCCGGGCCGGAGGGCCGGGGGGGGGGGGGGGGAGGGGGGGGGGGGTGGGACGTCCCCCGGCCCCGGGGGGGGCGGGGGGGGACCGCCCCCCCCCCCCCCCCGCAAAACAGGGGACCCGCCGGGGGGGTTTTGTAGAGGTGGGTGTGGGTGTGGCGGGGTTGGGGGGGGGCCCCCCAGGCCAGGAGGGGCGCGCAGCGC
>JANXAH010000131.1 GCA_025062415.1 Anaerolineae bacterium
TGGTTTTTTTATAACCAACTTTACTAATGAGCCCAAACTTCCGGGGGGGGTAAATGGGGGTGGGGGGGGGGGCCCCTGGGGCCCCCCGCCCCAAACCCCCAGCAATCCCCCGCGCCGGGTCGCGGCGTAGGGAATGGCAAACCAACGCGTAGCGCAATCCATCCGCCTGCACCCGGACGGGCCAGGCAGCCTGAGCGACGAAAAATCGTAAGCCCCGTCGGATTGTTCTTACTCCCAGCGTCAGGCCATTTTCAAGATCTCTTTCATCCTCCTCCACCGTTCCCGCCAGACCGCGCGCCACTGCCAGGAGCGAGCCTGGACCGTCCCCACGATGCCGTAGGGCAGGAAGACCACAATCAGAATAAACGCGACGCCGAAGAGCAGAACCCAGGCCTGGCCAAAGAGGCGGTTCAGCCAGTAGCCCAGCAGGTGGACGATGGCCGCGCCCAGGACCGGGCCGGTCAGGGTCCCGGCGCCACCCACAATGGTCATCGCCAGGACGTCTATGGTGGTGCCGACGCTGAGCACTGAGGGCGTCACCCCCAGGTTGAAAAAGGCGTTGAGGGCTCCCGCCAGCGCCGCCATCACTCCTGCCGCTGTCAGCGCGACCAGTTTGTAGACGAAGGTGTTGTAGCCCAGCATCGCCGCCCGGGCCTCGTTCTCCCGGATCGCCACCATCACCCGGCCCGTGGGGGAGTTCACCAGCCGCCGCGCGGCCAGGTACATTACCACGAAAAAGGCCAGCGCCAGGAAATAGAAGCGAGTCCGGTGGTCCGTCGGGCTCAGGAAGGGCGGCGGGTAGACGCCGTGCAGGCCATCATCGGCCCCCGTGTACTGCCGGAAGTCCGTCGCCTCGGCCAGAATGAAAAAGAACTCCGCAAAGGCCAGTGTCACCATCGCCAGATAGACCCCTTTCACCCGCAGGGAAAGTGCGCCGATGACCAGGCTCTGAAGCAGCGCGACCACCAGGACGGCTCCCAGCGCCGCTGCCACCGACCACCCGGCATGCTTGACCAGCAGCCCCACTACGTAGCCCCCCGTCCCGTAGAACATCGCGTGGCCGAAAGAGATGATACCAGTGTAGCCCAGAAGCAGGTCGTAACTCATCGCAAAGACGGCCAGGATGAGCATCTGGATGACCATGCCCTGCCAGAACTTAGCCTGTCCCGTCTCCGCCAAGGCAATCAGCCGGGCGAGCCCCCGCACTTCCTGCCCTACGGCTGTCGGATCGCCGAGGAGCGCCCCAGCCAGGAATGGGAAGACCACCAGGACCGTCAGCAGGATCAGCCCCCAGCGCCATTGGCGAAGGAAGAGAGACCAACGAGATGCGGTAGGTGGCATAAGATCCTCCGGAAGGAAACGTGATGCGTATTGCGTGCTCCGTGTGTTCCTGCGACGTGCGACCCTGTGCCTCTGAACCTTGTGCCCCGCGCCGTGTGGTTAGATTTTCCGGCCAAAAATGCCCGAGGGACGGACCAGCAGGACGATGGCCATAATCAGGACGGTAGAGGCGCGGGCGACGGCGGGCGAGGCCCGCAGTGCCTGCTCCATCCCCGGCAGCGCGATGCCCGTGGTGACCAGCGTATCCCCCAATGCGCGGGCCAGCCCCAGCACCAGCGCTCCGGCGGCTGTCCCGGGGTAACTTCCCATCCCGCCGATAACGACAGCGATGAAGGCCTGTAACTGGAAAATGCCTCCCATCTCCGGATAGACGCCGACGAAAGGCGCGGCCACAACACCGCCCAGGGCGGCCAATGCGGACCCCAGGGCAAAGACCGTTGTGAAGACCCGCCGGACGTTGATCCCCAGCGCCTCCACCATCGCGCTATCCTGGACGCCCGCGCGCACGATCATCCCCAGGCGAGAGTACTTCAAGAGCAGGGCCACACCTATCAGGATGACCAGGCCGACGGCGATGATGAAGAGGCGATAGGTGGGAAAAGCCCGTCCCAGGACGTCTATGGACGAACAGCGCTCCGTCAGCCAGGCGATAAGGTTGGGCGAACGGCAACTCTCGGCAAAAAGGGATGGCACAGCCATCGGCGGACGCCCCTCCTTGCCCCAGATAAACTTGACCAGTTCGGCTCCGACGAACATCAGCCCCAGGGTAAGTACAATCTGGGTGACGACGCGCCCGTAGAAGGGACGGATGAGGGAGGTCTCCAGCAGTACGCCCAGGGCCGCACCCGTGGCTGCCCCAGTGACCAGCGCCAGCAGGAAGCGGACGTCCACCGACAACCCCAGCAGGAAGCGCTCCAGGACATCCCGACCCAGGAGAAGCAGGACGGCCAGCGCGGCCAGCCCGGCCCCCAGGGCCACCGGGCGCCAGGGAGAGGTCCGTTGCCCCTCCTGCTTCCAGTAGGCCAGGACAGGCCCCAGCAGAAGCCCTGCCAGGACCAGTTGGACCAGGCGGACCAGCATCCGGGGGATGGGCTCCTGGGCCAGTGCAGTGGGAACTGCGCCGCCTGCTGTCGTTGGCTCAAAGGCGACCAGTGGGCGAAGCGGAAATCCCCGCACTCCCCAGACAGCGACCGCTACCGCCAGCAGGAGCAGCAGGTAGCGCAGGTAACGCGCGACAGATCCTGCACGCCTGGGCGTCGGGTCTGGAATCCGCTGCGCAAGCAGCCCCCCAACCGTCGCCCCCGCCGCCAAAGCAAGAAAGAGTGGCGCGGTGTTTAAAATCAGGCGCGGGTTGCCGAAAATGGTGTAGCCGATGTACGCGCCGATCATAAACAGGATGCCATGGGCGAAGTTGAGGACATCCATCAGCCCGAAGATGAGAGAAAGTCCTGCGCCCAGCAGGAAATAGAGCGCGGCCAGTGTAAGGCCAGAGAGAACGGCGGCGGTGGCCTTCTGCGGGCCGAAGAGCCCATAGCCCAATCCGACCATTGACCCGACAATCAGGACGAACACAAAAGTAGCCCGGTAGCGCTTCATCATCTCCTCCTACACGACCGCGCCCAGGTAGCGCCGGATGACCTCCGGCTCTTTCAGCAGGTCGGCCATCATCCCGCTGCGGATGGTGCGCCCGTCGTCTATCAGAAAGTATCGGTCGGCCAGGCGGCTGGTCATCTGGAAGTTCTGGTCTACCAGGAGGATGGTCACCTCGGCGGAGAGGCGCCGGATGGCCTCCATCAGTTCCTGGATGAGGATAGGGGCTAACCCCTCACTGGGCTCGTCTATCAGCAGGAGGCGGTTTTCCGGGACCAGCGCGCGGGCGATGGCCAGCATCTGCTGCTGACCGCCGGAGAGTTGCCCGCCGGGCAACCGGTAGAGCCGCTTCAGGTCCGGAAAGAGGGTGAAGATGAAATCGGCCCTCCGTTTGAGGTCTCCTCTGCGGCGCTCGGCGATGCGCAGGTTCTCCTCCACAGTGAGGTTGACGAAAATGGCACGGTTTTCGGGCACGTAGCCGATACCCATCGCGGCGATCTCATAGGCCCGGCGGCCCTGAATCTCCTCCCCGGCAAAGAGGACCCTTCCCTCGCGTGGCGGCGTCAGCCCCAAGATGGATTTGAGGGTGGTCGTTTTGCCGGCACCGTTGCGGCCCAGGAGCGCAGTGATGCTCCCTTCCGGTACTTCCAAGGAAACGCCCTGCAGGATGTGAAACTGGCCGATGAAGGTGTGGATGTCCCGAACTTCCAGAAGTGTTCCCATAGACTCCGCTCCGTGGGACATCTGCGAGCAGTTGTCCTACAACTCCCCCAGGTAGGCCCGCTGAACCCGCTCGTCGGCGGAAATCTCGGCAGGAGTCCCCTCCGCCAGGATGTACCCCTGATGCATCACTGTGATGCGGTCGGAGAGGTTCATTACTACGTCCATTTTGTGTTCTACCAGCAGGATGGTGCGCCCCCCCTCCTCCCGCAACCGCCGAATGAGGTCCATCAGCATCGGGATCTCGCCGGAGGCCATACCCGCCGTCGGCTCGTCCAGGAGGAGGACATCTGGCCCCGTCGCCAGCAGGAGGGCGATCTCCAGTTTCCGCTGATCGCCGTGGGGCAGTGCGCGAGCCAGGACGTACTCCCGTCCGGTCAGGCCGACCTGGTGGATAATTTCCAGCGCTCGCTCTTCGTATTCCCGGTATCGCCGGTAGTGGGCCCAGAAGTGGAGGCTCTGGCGGCCGCGTGCCTGCGCGGCCAGCCGGACGCTCTCCAGAACCGTCAGGTTCGGGAAGAGGTTGGTGATCTGGAAAGAGCGGCCAATGCCCCGGCGGGCGATCTGGTGAGGTGGAAGGCCGGTGATGTCCTGACCCCGCAGGAAGACTTTCCCGGCGGTCGGCGGCAGAACGCCGCTGATCAGGTTAAAGAGGGTGGTCTTCCCGGCGCCGTTGGGACCGATAATGGCGTGCAGTTCGCCCTCTCGTACCCGCAGGGAGACATCGGCGACGGCGACCAGACCGTCAAACTCTTTGCGGAGGTTCCGGGTCTCCAGAACGATTCGGGGCTCCATCGGGCCTCCTTGGAGGGAGGAGGGAGGTGACAGTCACCTTGAAGGTGAGGGAGGTGACAGTCACCTTGAAGGTGACTGTCACCTCACACCTCACACCTCACACCTCACCTCGCGTCACGGGCAGCGGTCCTTATATTGGTCCGGCAGCAGGCACGGCGGCGCCGCCTCCTCCGGAGCAAACTCGCGGATCAACTCCACGAACCTGAACTCCGGGTCGGTGACGTTGGTCAGGCGGACGTAGTAGAGCGGGAAGAGGCAGACGTGGTCGTAGGGACGGATGATGTATTTGCCGTTGGGGCCGTCAAAGGAGAAGTTGTCCTCGTAGACTTTGATGAGCGCGTCCGCACTGGCGTCGCCGTTAGTCCGCTTCAGCCCCTCCACGACCATGATCGCCGCCGCCATGCCGCCAGCGGTGAAAAGATCGGGCGGTGTACCGTACTTCTCCTTGTGGCGCTTGACCAGCCAGTCGTTGACCGGATTCTTGGGCAGGGTATAGTGATAGACGATGATGCCAGTGGAGCCGACGGCATCAGCGTACCCGGCGGCCAGGGTCTGGTTGTCGCCGATGCCGGTGCCGACGATCATCTCGTCAAAGATACCCAGTTCCTGCATTTGCTTGAAGAGGGGGACGAAGCCTGCGCCAGCCCAGGTAACAATGAGTACTTCGGCCTTGGAGTCCAGCACCTGCTGGAGGTACGGGGTGAAGTCGGTGGTGTCAAAGGGGATGAAAACGGCGCCGCAGCCCTGGGGGGTGTCGTTAATGGGGAAGGTGCCGCCGCCCGCTTTCACCACGGCGTAGAAACCGCAGGCCGAACCCCACCCGAAGGCGTAGTCTGGGGCGATCTGGACAAAGGTCTTCCCCAGTTGCAGCAGCCCCTGTCCCATCACGATGGCGTCCTGGTAGTTGGTGCGGCTGGTGCGGAAGGTGTACGGATTGAAGTTTTTGCCAGTAATATCAGTGGCGGCGGCAGGCTCGGCAATGAGGATGATTTTGTTCTCCAACGCCACCTGCTGGACAGCCATCGTGACGCCAGAACTGGGCGCGCCGACCAGAATTTGGACGCCCTCGGCCTCAATCAACTCGCGCGCAAGGCTGACGCCCTTCTCCGGATCGCTGGCAGTATCCTTAACGATGACCTGGATGGGGCGTCCGGCGACCTCCATCTTGCCGCCCGTGGCGTACTCCAGGCCCAGTTCAAAGCCGCGCTCCAGCATGGGGCCGTAGATGGCCAGCGGGCCAGAGTTGTCGGTCAGCAGGCCGATCTTCAGAGGCTGGCCCGCGAAGGGGTACGCCGGGGTCGGCTCCACCGTTGGGGCAGGGGTGGGAGTCGGCGGTTTGGTCGGAGGGACGGTGGGCGTAGGTGTCGGGGTCGGGCGGGCACAAGCCGCCAGCACCAGCGCCAGTCCAACCAGTACGCTCATCATTGCCCATATCCTGTGCTTGTTCATGGCTCTCCTCCTTTCTGAATTGTTGTGGATTTGGACTTTTGACCAGAGTGTTGAACGGATAACCTTCCCGGTTTCACCTCCTTTTGCTTAAAAACCCCAGCACGATAGAATTAAAGACCTCCGGCTGTTCCCAGCAGGTTGCGTGCCCTGCGTCGGGGATGATGTGGAACTCGGCCGCTGGAATCCGACGGGCGATCTCTTCGGCGTACTCCCTCCCTTTGAGGATGTCCTGCTCTCCGACCATCACGCAAGCAGGCACGGTGATTTCGCCCAGATACTCCCTAACATCCAGAGAAAGGAAGCACTGGCACAGGCGGATGACGGCCTCATAGTCCAGGAGCCCATAGCGCTCCAGGGCCTGGGCCATCAGGTCGGGGTGCTCCCGGACGAAACGAGCGGAGAAGTTCCAGGGGACCGTGGCGTTGAAGAAGACCCGAGGGTCCTTCGTTTGGGCCGCTGCGATCCAGCCCTCCACAATAGCCCGTAGCCAGGGGTCCACGTGGCTCACCGCGTCGGCGACGATCAGGCTGAGGGTCCGCTCCGGGTAGCGCAGGGCGAAGACCATGCTGATTTCGCCGCCGTAGGAGATACCCCCGATGTGAGCCCGCTCAATTCCCAGCGCGCCCAGCAACCCGGCCAGGTCGTCTGCGTGTTGCTCCATCGTGTACGGGCCAGGCGGATGGTCCGATTGCCACATTCCCCGGCAGTCATAGAGAAGCAGCCGGTACTGGCGAGAGAAGACAGGCGTCTGGAAGGCCCAACTGGCAGTACTCATCAGGATGCCGTTGGAGAGTACCAGGACCTCCGCCCCCTCCGGGCCGTGCAGTTCGTAGTACAACTGGATGTCTCCTACTTGGATGCGCGGCATTGGACTACTTCTCCCTTACGTCCCGCACCAGCACCAGGGCCTCGCCGTCGCAGAGGGTTTCTCTGGTCGGCCTCCGGCAGGTGGTGCGCAGGTTGACCAGTTCCTTCTCCGGCCGCAGGCGGGTCACTCTTACCGCAGCGACGATGGCTTCGCCGGGATAGGCGGGGGCCAGGAAATAGAATCGTTGCTTGAGGTAATTGGTTCCCCATCCGGGCAGGTGCGTCCCCAGAAGGCAGGAGATGAGGGCTCCCAAAAGTGGGCCGGGAAGGATGGCCCCTCTGAATCCCCTCCCGGTGGCATACGCCCGGTCGGTGTAGAGTGGGTTCGCGTCGCCGGTCAGGTCTATGTAGGCCTGGACGTCCTCCAGGGTGAAGGTCCGCCGGAGGGTCGCCCGTTGCCCCCACCGCAGACCCTTGAAGGCGACGGCCTCCGTGGAGACCGCAGGGATCGCTATGTCCGGCAGTCGGGGCCAGCCCGCCACCGTTCCGACGTGGACAACGGCCCGCCCCTGGCAGCCGGCCTCGCCGCTGGGTCGGATGATGGTGGTCGTCAGTTCGGCGATGCCCTCATCGGCCCGGATCGCGGCGACCTCCATATGGACCGAGACTTCCTCATCCGCGTATGTCGGCGTCGGAAACATCAACTCCTGTTCCAGGAGCACGGCCCCCGGTATCCGGTCTCCGATGAGGGCGGAGATGAGCCCGAAGAGGAACATCCCGTGGGCCACTGGTCGTCCGAAGCGGGTGCGGGCGGCGAAATCCGGGTCGGTGTGGATCGGGTTGTCGTCGCCACTGAGGGCAGCGAATCGGGCAAAGTCCTCCAGGGTCATCCGCCGACGGAGAGTGGTTGCTTCTCCTGCTTCTAACCGGAATCCCAACGCGGTCCTCCGCCGTCTTCCCGCGGCGCTGATTGGAAATCAGCCTTTCTGGGCGCTCGGTTGCATCGCTGCGCTCGCAACGAGCGCCCGGCGTCAACCTCCGTTGACGCCTTATTTGTGGGACGGCGCAGGCCGTCCCCCGGCCAGAGGCCCAGGAAAGGCCGCCTTCAGTCGGCGCTGATGGGAAATCCGCCTCCCTGGGCACTCCCGCGCCGACGCTCAAAGGACCGTCGGCGAAGGCCGACCATCGGCCGAAGGCCCAGAAAAGGCCGCCTTCAGTCGGCGCTGATGGGAAATCCGCCCTCCCGGGGGCTCCCGCACCGGGCGTCAGCCCACGCCGACGCTCCAGAACGGTTATCCTCCGCCGAACCTCCTGCGCAGTTCGGTCTTCAGGACTTTGCCCGCCGGGTTGCGCGGGAGCGCGTCCACAAACACAACGGATTTCGGGATTTTGTAGCGGGCAATCTTTCCTTCGCAAAAGCGGATGACTTCTTCTTCGGTCAAGGTATAGCCGGGTTTCAGCACGACAACAGCCTTTCCCACTTCGCCCCACTTCGGGTCTGGGACGCCGATGACGGCGACCTCGGCAATGGCCTCCATCTGGTACAGGACGTTCTCCACCTCCGCCGGGTAGACGTTCTCGCCACCGGAGATGTACATATCTTTCCAGCGGTCCACAATGTAATAGTAACCATCCTCGTCCACGCGGGCCACGTCGCCGGAGTGGAGCCAGCCGTCGGTGAAGGACTCCGCCGTCGTCTGGGGCTGTTGCCAGTATCCCGGCGTGACACCCGGCCCTTTGATCCACAGTTCTCCCAACTCGCCAGGCGGCACATCCCGTCCTTCCCGGTCCACGATACGTACCATCACATGCATCTGAGGCTTGCCCACGGAGCCGGCCTTGCTGAGAGCATGCTCCCGGTCTATGAGGAAGACCGTCGGGCCGGTCTCCGTCATCCCGAAGCCCTGCTGGATGACAATGCCGCGCTCGGCATACCACTGGAGCAGGGAAACGGGCATCGGCGCGCCGCCGCAGGCCCAGGAGCGGACACGAGAGAAATCGTACTTCTCAAAGTCGGGGTGCTGGCTCATAAAGAGGTACATTGCCGGGACGCCGAAAAAGGCGGTGGCCTCCTCCGCAAGCAGGCGCAGGGTTTCCGCCGGGTTGAAGGCCCGCTGAATGATAGCCGTGCCGCCGACGTGAAAGGTGGGATTGGCGTAGAGGTTCAGCCCGCCGGTATGAAAGGTCGGCAGCGCATTCAGTGTGACATCCTGGGAAGTCAGGTCAATAGCGATGCCAATATTGACCGCGTTGTAGAAGACCATGCCAAAGGTCTGGAGCACGCCCTTGGGCCGCCCGGTGGTCCCGGCAGTATAGAGCAGGTGCCAGACGTCGCTCAAGGGGCGCGGGGACATCACCACAGGCCGCCCGCTGGCCCCGGCCAGGGCTTTCTCGTAGGCCCACTCTCCTCCGGGGGCCTCTTCGCCCAGGCGCATCAGCAATCGGATTCCCGTCCGTTCGGCGAGGGTACGGGCAGTTTCGGCGAAGTCCCGATCGTAGACCAGCGCGCAGGGGCCCGCGTCTTGGACGATGGACTCCAGTTCGGGCAGCGCCAGCCGCCAGTTCAGGCAGACCAGGATGACACCCGCCTTGGCGCATCCGTAGAGGACCTCAAAGTAGTCCGAGGAGTTGGGGGCCAGGATGGCGATCCGTTCGCCCTCCCGAATGCTCCATTCATCGCGGAGGAATTCGGCGAACCGGCTGGCGCGCTCGTTGAACTGGGCGTAGGTCCACCGGCGACCAGTGGCCGCGTCCACCAGCGCCACTTTGTTCGGCGAGAGTTCCGCCCGTTTCGCCAGCCAGTCAAAGGTGTACATCTATCCCACCTCCCGCAGGAACGCGTGGAATGCCGCGTTGAACTCTTCCGGCTTCTCTATGAAGGGAGTGTGACCACAATCTGGGATAACGATCTCCCGATAGGAGCCGCCGTTGGCCCTGTATCGCTCCAGGACGGCCCGAATCTGGTCCAGCATAGGCTGGGGCGGGCATTCCGCAGGGCCGGGCCAGCCGGGGACGAAGCCCAGCGCGCCCAGCGTAGCGATATCCCACATTGCGCTGTTGGAGACCACCAGGTCGTCCGCGCCGCGAATCCAGAGGATGGGGGGCTTGGGAGAGATGTTTACGATGCCGCTGGCGTCAAAGTACTTGCGGCTGAAGGCGTTGACGATGCCCCGCGTGCCCGGCGCGGCGCCCGGCCAGTGGGGCGAGGGGACGAAGTCGCCGGGATACCAGTCTTCGCCCACCCGCAGGGAGAGCAGCGCGCTCAGGAGTTCCTCCTCCCGTTTGGGGACAAACGGCGGCTTGAAGTAGAACTGGCGCATCACATTGCGGGGGGAGACAGGGTTATCAGTGCCCCGGTCGCCCTCCTTCAGCAGGCGGACGAAGTCGGGGTTGACGCTGGCCGCGCCCGCCGGCGCGCCATCGTCGTAGCAAGGGGTACCGTCCACATCCTTGCTCCCGCTGTAGCCGTAAGGGGACATAGTGTCCACCAGGGTGATGGAGAGCAGGTCTTCCGGGTAGGCGATCGCGTACTTCATCGCCACGCCGCCACCCATAGAGTGGCCGACGAGGTGGAATTGGCCCAGTCCCAGCGTCCGGACCAGAGAGTGGACGTCCTCCACCATATCGCCCAGGCCCAGGGTAGCGTCTACGGGCAGGGGTTCGGTGTCGCCATAGCCACGCAGGTCGGGCGCGATGCCGCGAAAGCCCGGCGGCAGTGCCAGCATCGTCTCCTCCCAGAAGGTTGCGGCGGAGCCGTTGCCATGGATGAAGACCACCGGAATGCCGTCCTCCGGCCCGGCGGTCAGCACATGTATCCGCAGACGGTCGGTCTGCACCATACGGGATGCAACGCCTTCCAGCGTCGGAATGGTGGTCATATCGCGCCTCCTCATCTTGGTTTGATCACTGGGGGTGCTGACTCCTCCGCCGACACCTCTTGGATCAACCGGGGTACACAGTACGGTTGGTCTGGCAAACAGACCATTTCCACGATGTACATCGGCTGCAGCGCTTGATGGTCCTCCTCACGGATGGTATAGGTACCCTTTGGCCCTTCAAATCGCATCCCTTCCAGGGCCGGGATCAGGTGGGCCGGGTCCTTCTCCGCCTCGGTACGTTTGAGCCCCTCCACGAGGGCGATTGCGGCAGCGAAGGCCGTACCAGCGAAGAGGTCGGGAGGCTCGCCGTAGCGGTCCTGGTGGCGACGGACGAACCAGGCGTTGATGGAGCGGTTCGGGAACTCATAGTAGTAGCGCGCCGGGCCGACCATGCCTTCAGCGTTTTTGCCCAAGACGCGCAAACTCTCGCGGTCCACCAGGTTGCTCAGGACGCGCATCCGCTCAAAGATGCCTATATCGCGCATCTGAGCAAAGAGGATTTTCAAATTCTCACCAGCCCAGGTAGGCATAAAGACGTCGGCTCTTGAGGCCAGCGCCTCTTTCAGGTAGGGGGTGAAGTCCGTCGTGTCGGGGGGAGCCAGAATGTCGCCGACGGTTTCGCCGCCGTGTCCTTCTATCACCCGTCGCCAGGCGGAACGGCTCTGGTGGCCCAGGATGTAGTCGGGCGAGAGGAAACAGAAGGTGCGGCCCAGGTGCTCCACGGCGTAGCGCCCGGCGGTTGCGGCGTCCTGGGAGACGTTGGGCGCAGTGCGGAAGATATAGCGGTGGAACCACTCGCCGGTCAGCACGTCCGTGGCGGCGGGCTCGGCGAAGTAGATGCGCTCGTACTCTTTCGCCACCCGTGAGACGCGGAGCGCAACGGCGCTGCTGACGCACCCGACCAAGACGTCAGCCCGCCACTGCTCCACCAGCGTCCGCGCTTTGCGCTCGCCCGTCTCCGGGTCTCCCGCGTCGTCCTCTATCAGCAGGCGAAGGGGACGGTCAAAGACGACCCAGTTTCCGCTGGTGGCGTATTCCAGGCCCAGTTCCAGGCCCTGGATGCTCATCTGGCCCCAGTGCCGAAAAGGGCCGCTTCGGCTGGTGATGATGCCGATGCGGATTTCAGGCCGTGTTCTCCATCTGCGCAGGATTTTCCGAAACATCTTTTCTCACGACTGAAGTCGTCCTTCTTGGGCCTTTGGCTTTCCGGTCGGCCTGCGTTCCTTGCAGGCCCGGCGGCCTGCGTTACAGGCCTGGCGGCCTGCGTTACAGGCCAGCGGCCTGCGCCACTCAACAGGCCCGGCGGCCTGCGTTACAGGCCTGGCGGCCTGCGTTACAGGCCAGCGGTCTGCGCCACTCAACAGGCCTGGTGGCCTGCGTTACAGGCCAGCGGCCTGCGCCACACAGCAGGCCTGGCGGCCTGCGTACGGGCCTGGTGGCCTGCGTTACAGGCCTGGCGGCCTGCGTTACAGGCCTGGCGGCCTGCGTTACAGGCCTGGCGGCCTGCGTTACGGGCCTGGCGGCCTGCGTTACAGGCCAGCGGCCTGCGCCACTCAACAGGCCTGGCGGCCTGCGTTACAGGCCTGGTGGCCTGCGTTACAGGCCTGGTGGCCTGCGTTACAGGCCTGGCGGCCTGCGTTACAGGCCTGGCGGCCTGCGTTACAGGCCTGGTGGCCTGCGTTACAGGCCTGGCGGCCTGCGTTACAGGCCTGGCGGCCTGCGTTACAGGCCAGCGGTCTGCGCCACACAGCAGGCCTGGTGGCCTGCGTTACAGGCCTGGTGGCCTGCGTTACAGGCCAGCGGCCTGCGCCACTCAACAGGCCTGGCGGCCTGCGTTACAGGCCTGGTGGCCTGCGTTACAGGCCTGGTGGCCTGCGTTACAGGCCAGCGGCCTGCGCCACACAACAGGCCTGGTGGCCTGCGTTACGGGCCTGGCGGCCTGCGTTACAGGCCTGGGCCTGCGTTACAGGCCTGGCGGCCTGCGTTACAGGTCTGGCGGCCTGCGTTACAGGCCAGCGGCCTGCGCTGCAGATTGTCTACGGTTGGACGAACATCTGGCGCAA
>JANXAH010000133.1 GCA_025062415.1 Anaerolineae bacterium
CAACCTGGGCGCGAGGCTTTCCGAGGTGGGCCGTTGGGAGGAGGCGCTGGCGGCGGCCCAGGAGGCGGCGGGAATCTACCGGCAACTGGCTCGGGCCAACCCCCAGGCCTTCCAGCCATACCTGGCGATGAGCCTCATCAACCTGGGGAATGTTCTCTCCGAATTGGGCCGTTGGGAGGAGGCGCTGGCGGCGACGCAGGAGGCGGCGGGAATCTACCGGCAACTGGCCCAGGCCAACCCCCAGGCCTTCCGGCCATACCTGGCGGCCAGCCTCCACAACCTGGGCCGCGCCCTTTCCGCCCTGGGCCGTTGGGAGGAGGCGCTGGCGGCGGCCCAGGAGGCGGCGGGAATCTACCGGCAACTGGCCCAGGCCAACCCCCAGGCCTTCCGGCTATACCTGGCCGGAAGCCTCAACAACCTGGGCAATTTTCTCTCCGAATTGGGCCGTTGGGAGGAGGCGCTCACCTGCACCCAGGAGGCGGTGGGCATCTACCGGCAACTGGCCCAAGCCAACCCCCAGGCCTTCCTGCCCGACCTGGCCCGCAGTCTGGGTGCGTATGGGAGGATCCTTCTGGGTCTGGACCGGGCGCTGGAGGCCCGGGAGGCCTTCGCGGAGGGGCTCCGGGCCGTCCTTCCCTTCGCCCGCACGCTTCCTGCCGCCTTTGGCGAACTGGCTGCAGCGCTCCTGGCGGATTATCTCCGGGCCTGTGGAGAGGCGGGGGCGGAGCCGGAGGCGGGGCTGGTGGAGGAGGCGTTCTTTTCCTCACCCCTCCCCCGGCCCTTCGGGCCACCCCCGCCCCTCTCCTGACCTCTGGTCAGGAGAGGGGAGGGGGCAAGGGGGAGGGGTGAGGCCCCCCGGCCCTACGGGCCAGCCCTCTCCTGACCTCTGGTCGGGAGAGGGAGGGGGCCAGAGGGAGGGGTGAGGCCCCCCCGGCCCTACGGGCTACCCCCTTCCCAAAGTTCGGCCCTCTCGGGGAAGCGGGCAGCAAACACCCGAAAACCGCCCTCAGCGCGCTCAAAAGAACAAACGCCCTTCCGGAGTTCGCAACTTCCGCCGTCCGCTGGGGTTTTCACAGAAAGGAGAAGGGATTTGTTTTCGGCCCGCCCTACCTCACTCTCGGCCCTGCGGGCCACCCTCTCCGGAACCCGACCTTTTTCAGAAGAGGGAGTACAATGATCAAAATCATTACCGACACGACCTCGGGCCTTCCCCGGCATATCGCTGAGGCCTACGACATCCCGGTCCTCCCCCAGATCGTCATCTTCGGGGAGGAAGCGTTCCGGGACGACACGGAACTGGACACGCAGGAGTTTCTGCGGCGGCTGCGTTCCTCCCCCACCCTTCCCAAGACCGCGGCTCCTCCCCCTGCTCTGTTTCACCCTGTCTTTGAGCGGCTGCTGGCCCAGGGATACCGGACCCTTATCTGTCTCCACCCCTCGTCGGAACTGAGCGGGACGGTCCGGAGCGCGACGACCGCAGCCCAGGACTTCCCCGATGCCGACATCCGGGTGGTGGATACCCGGACCATCGCCGCGCCGCTGGCGACAGTGGTGATCCTGGCAGAACGATGGGCCCGGGAGGGCGTGGACGCAGACACCATCATCGCCCGGGTCCGCGAGATGCTGGCCCGCCAGCGGGTCTACTTCGTCGTGGATACCCTGGAGTACCTCCATCGGGGCGGGCGCATCGGCGGTGCACAGGCGCTTCTGGGAGGGCTGCTTCAGATCAAGCCCATCCTGACGCTGCGGGACGGGCGGGTGGAGCCCTTTGAGAAGCAGCGCACCCAGAAGCGGGCTCTGGAGCGGCTGCGGGAACTGGTCCTGGGGGAGTGTCCGCGCCGTTCCGAGGCCTACCTGGCCGTGATGCACGCCGACGCGGAGGCCCAGGCCCGCGCGCTGGCAGAGGACTTCGCGGCTCACCTGGGAATCCCCGAAGTCCCCATCTACGAACTTCCCCCCGCCATCGTCACCCACGCCGGGCCCGGAGTCCTGGCGGTCAGTTTCTTCGTCCCTGCGTAGGGAACCAGATTCCCATTATCCAAGGAGACAGAATGGTTCAAATTCACAAAGTGGATACCTCTAACCCAAAGGACGTGGAACGATTCGTTCAGTTTCCCTTCCGGCTGTACCGGGGGAACCCCTACTGGGTTCCGCCCCTCCTTTCCAGTGCCCGCAAACAACTGAACCGCAATCTGCACCCCTACTACCGCCACTCCGACGCCGACTTCTTCCTGGCAACGGTGGGTAACGAAGTGGTGGGACGGATTGCGGTCCTGGAGCCCCGAAAACGCAACGCCTACCGGGGTCGGAAGGGCGCCTTCTTCTCGCTTTTTGAGTGTGTGGACGACCCAGAAGTCTCCCGCGCGCTCTTTGACGCGGCCTTTGACTGGGCCCGTCGGCGGGGGCTGGAGGAGATCAGCGGCCCGGAGGGGTTCTCCGCTGGAGACCCTCTCGGTGTCCTCATCAAGGGATTTGAGTACCTCCCTGCGCTGGGGATCACCTACAACCACCCTTACTACGCCCGCCTGATAGAGGACGCCGGATTCCAGAAACAGACCGATTACTACTCCGGCTACCTCCCCGGAAGCACGGTGCTTCCGGAACGGATTCACCGCATCGCCGAAAAGGTCAAGGAACGGCGAGGATACCACATCTTCCAGTGTCGGAACCGGGCGGAGATGCGGGCCATCGCGCCGAAAGTCGTGGAGGCCTACAACGCGGCCTTCGCCGAAAACCGGGAGTTCGTCCCCATCACCGGCGAGGATGCCCAGCGCATTATTGAACGGTTCATCAACCTGACCCACCCCCAACTCTCCAAAGTCGTGTTGAAGGGGGACCAGGTCGTAGGGTTCATCCTGGGGTTTCCCAACGTCAACCGGGCCCTCCAGCGCTGCCGGGGCCGCCTCTATCCCTTCGGCTGGGCGATGCTGATGTGGGAGTTCCGTCACACCCGCCGGATTGACTTCAACGGTGGCGGCATCCTCCCCCAGTACCAGGGCCTGGGCGTGGATGCCATCATGTTCGTGGAAATTGAGAAAACCGTCCACGAACACGGCTTTGAGCATGCGGAAATCGTGCAGGTAAACGAACAGAACGTGAAGATGATGCGGGAGATGGAAGGCCTGGGGGTGGATTTCTACAAGATCCATCGCATCTACGAGAGGCCGCTGTGAGGGAGAGGGGCCACGACGAACCCATCCGCTACGGCGGACAGGCCGTCCTGGAAGGGGTGATGATGCGAAACACCCGGCGGGTGGCCATCGCTGTACGCGCCCCGCAGGGAGAAATCCTCCTCCGGACCAAACCGCTGAACCCCTCGTTCTACACCGGCTGGCCCGCCCGTGTTCCCCTGGTGCGGGGCCTGGTGATGCTCTGGGACGCCCTGGGGCTGGGGATAGACGCGCTGATGTGGTCGGCGGATGTGGCGATGGGGGAGGAGGCGAAGAAGGCCTCCAGCCGAGTTGCGGAGGGGCTCAGCGTCGTTCTGGGCCTTGTGCTGGCCGTTGGCCTCTTTATGGTCCTTCCCTCTCTGCTGGTCGGCCTGCTTCCTTTTCCTCTCCAGCCTGTAGTGGACGCGCTGTTGGAGGGGTTCGTCCGGCTGGGCCTGCTGGTCGGTTACCTCTGGGCAGTCGGGAGACTCCCGGATATTCAGCGGGTCTTCGCCTATCACGGAGCGGAGCACAAGACCATCAACGCCTACGAGGCCGGTGCCCCCCTGACGGTGGAGGCTGTTCGGGCCTTCCCCACGGCCCATTCTCGCTGCGGCACTTCTTTTCTCCTCAGCGTGGTGGTGATTTCCATCCTGGTTCTGGCCCCCCTGGGTTCGTTGCCGCTCCACTGGCGGGTCGTCTCCCGGGTTCTGGCGATTCCCCTGATCGCCGGCCTGGCCTACGAGTGGGTTCGCCTGAGCGCGCGGTATGGAGACCGGCCCTGGATGCGCTGGCTGGCGCGGCCCAATCTGGCCCTCCAGCGCCTCACGACGCGGGAGCCCGACGACGGGATGCTGGAGGTAGCGCTGCGCGCGCTCCAGGCGACGATGGATGGATAGAGGCGCAAGTATAAGCCTGGCAGGAAACATCCCTTCTGGAGGGACTATGGCCCGCGGACGCTACTTTGAGGACTTCGTCATCGGGGAGGAAATAGAAACCGCCTCCCGAACCATCACCGAGGCGGACATTCTGAACTTTGCCCACCTCTCCGGCGACACCAATCCCCTTCACATAGACCCAGAGTACGCCCGGACGACCATTTTCGGGGAACGAATCGCCCACGGCCTTTTGGGCCTTTCGGTCGCCAGCGGCCTGGCCTGGCAGACAGGCCTGCTGGAGGGGACGGCGGAGGCCTTCATCGGGCTGGACTGGAAGTTCCGGGCTCCCATCCGCATCGGCGATAGCATCCGGGTGCGGATGGTCGCTACCCAGAAGCGGGAAATGCCCCACCTGAACGGCGGCTTCATTACCATTTCCGCTGAGGTCTTCAACCAGCGGGACGAGGTGGTGCAGAAGGGGACATGGACGATTCTGGTGCGCTCGCGCCCGAAGGGAGGAAGCGGGGAGACGTCTGGCGGCTGATTCGGTCTGCCCCGGCGGATGGGGCCACGCAGATGGCTGTGGACGAGGCCATCTGGCAGTCCGTCGCCTCCGGCCTTGCCCCCCCGACGCTCCGGCTCTACGCCTGGGACCCACCCTGTCTCTCCCTGGGCCGCAACCAGTCCGTGATGGAGGTGGACCGGGAGGCCCTGGCGCGCGCGGGCTACGACCTGGTCCGGCGCCCCACAGGGGGGCGGGCCATCCTGCACATAGACGAACTGACCTACAGTGTTGCGCTCCCGCTGGAGCATCCTCTGGCCCGCGGGGACGTCCCCTCCAGTTGCCGACGCATCAGCGAGGGCCTGCTGGCCGCGCTGCGGTCGCTGGGAGTTTGGAACGCTACGGCTTATCAGGAGAAACCTGCGACTCCGGTCGGCCCCGTCTGTTTTGAGACGCCGGGAGAGTTTGAGATCGTCGTCGGAGGGCGGAAACTGATCGGCAGTGCGCAGGCCCGAGGACGGGGCGGTCTCCTCCAGCACGGTGCGCTTCCCCTCTTCGGCGACATCGCCCGCATCTGTGCGTTTTTGAGGCCCTCGCCGGACCCGGAGCGAGTCCGGGCCCGTGCGACGACGCTCTCGGAGGCCCTGGGTCGGGAGGTCTCCTGGGACGAGGCAGCAGAGGCCGTTGTGGTGGGTTTCCAGCAGGCCTTTGGTCTTGTCCTGGAGGAGAGAGACCTGCTCCCACACGAAACGGAGTTGGCCCTGAGGCTGCGGGAGGAGAAATATGCTGCGGAGGTCTGGACGGCGCGGCTGTAGATAGCGGGGTAGAATGGGGGCGGGGGGGGGGGGGGGGGGGGGGGGGGGGGGGGGGGGGGGGCCCCGCCGCGCGCGCCCCGCGCGGGCGGGGCGGCGGGGGGCGGGCCGGGGCGGCCGGGGCGGGGGCGGGGG
>JANXAH010000153.1 GCA_025062415.1 Anaerolineae bacterium
CGTGCGCAGAAACAGCGGGCGATGCAGATGCCGGCGGAAATGGGGGCTGGGGCGGGGGGGCCAAGCCCCCCCCCCCCCGCCCCCCAGCCCCCCCAAACCCCCCAAAGGGGTGGGGGTAACGAGACCAGTAACTCTCGGCGGGGGTTTTTTGGGGGGGGCTCCATCCCCCGCGCGCGGCGCCCCCCCGGGGGGGGGGTCTGGGGGGGGGGGGGGGGGGGGGGGGGGGGGGGGCCCCCCCCCCCCCCCCCCCCCCAGCCCCTCCTGCCCTCCATTCGCCGCAGATGGTCAGGCTCTCTGCATCCTGTACCCTTGCGACGTGTGATCTTGCGACCTGTTCCTTACTCGCCGCGCACCGTCACGCTATCCACGCCGAATTGCCCCCTGACTAAGGTAACGCGGACCCGGTGCGTCTCCCGGCGCAGGGAGGAAAAAAGCCGCACCGGCTCCCCAGCAACCTTCGTCCATCGGGGTGTACCGTCGTCTATCTGGACCTCTATCTCCCCCCACACCGGGCCTGGGGTCAGCGTCAGAGCACGGCCCTCAAAGACGAAGGCCACGCTGGCCCCTGGCTCCGAAGTCCGCCGATACCCTCCCAGAACCGCAGAAGAGTCGCGGACGAACTCCCAGTCCCCCGTATATTCCAGCGCCCAATCGTCCTCCTGATGAGTTCCGGGATAGAGCGTGGGCGTCAGGTTGGCGATATAGTCCCGCATTGCGTGGTAGACGGGGAGCGGAGTGAAATTCGGCTCCACCATCCGGAAGTAGTACCAGGCCTGATTTTTCT
Organism: Anaerolineae bacterium; assembly: GCA_025062415.1. Lineage (GTDB taxonomy): Bacteria > Chloroflexota > Anaerolineae > B4-G1 > DUEL01 > SpSt-77. The sequence continues at coordinate 785 of JANXAH010000153.1, forward strand.
CCTCATCGGAGGGGCGCCGGAAAAACCAGAAGTTGACGACCCCCACCCAGGGCCAATCCCGGAGTATCCGCTCGTAGGCCAGCGGCGCATAGCGGGCCTGTTGTTCCAGGGTCACCTGTCCGTAGGCGCCCCAGGCCTGGATGGAGGGATCGTTGGGAACTGCGTTGGCGTTCATCTCGGTCAACCAGATGGGCTTGTGGGCATCGCCGTTGGCGACCATAAGGTCCCGCAGATAGACGGGACGGGCGAACGTGACGGCCCAGGGGCGCAGGCGACGGTCCGTCGGGGCTGACCAGAGGATGTAGTCGTTGACGGCCAGGACGTCAAAGCAGTTGGCCGCGCCAGCCTTGTACATCCGCTGAAGGAAGACGAACTCGTTCATCCCCGTCCAGGGGCCAGGGCCGAAATCGTAGCCAACGGTCTGGGCCAGCGCGCCGGTGAGGACAATAGCGTCGGGATCCGCTTCCTTAATCCGTCGGTATGCGACGCAGAGAAGATGGGTGTACGCCTCCGGATCCACCGGCTGTTCCCCCCACTCCGGGTAGATGTTGGGCTCGTTCCAGACCTGGTAGGCGCGGATGCGGCCCCGGTAGCGGGAGGCGACTGCGTAGGCGAAATCACCATAGTCCTCCAGGTTGTCCGGCGGCGCAAAGCTCCCTCGCGCATCGCCGTCGGCACGGGACCACGCAGGAGGATTATTCAGAACAGCGATGACCTCCAGGCCATGCTCCTCCGCCAGCGCAACAATGTGGTCGTATTTCTCCCAGGCCGACCGATACGGCTTATGGCGTCGGTCCTCAAAATCCCCCTTCCCGTGAATCTCTATATCCTCCCAGGGGAAACTCTGACGGATCCAATGAAAGCCTGCGTCGGCGATCATCTGGAGGGTCTTTTCCCGCTTCCAAAGTTCCACTTCCTGCTCCAAGAAGACGTTCATCCCGAAAGGATGAAAACCGGCATAAGCGACCGGCTCATAGGGGCGTGTGCTGGGAGGAGTATGGAAGGGGTTCCCGGCCAATTGAATGAGGGCGTAAGCCTGTCGGAGGGCGTCCTCCTCGCCGGTTAGGCGAAAGAGGGAATCAGAGGGAGAGGCCACACAACTGACCAGCAGGATGCCGAGCACCAGGAGACAGAGGAGGCGGGTGTTCATACTTCCTCAAATTCCTCTTCAGCAACCTCCTCTGGCGCCGGGGAAGGAGTTTCTTCGCCGCGCAGATACGCGCGGACCTTCTCTCGGGCTTCCTCAAAGAGGCGAATCAGGTCGGCGTCCGACCCCTTGAACCCCGCAATGGTCCGTCGGGCGCAGGTACAGCAGCCCAGGGAAGCCCGGTAACTATCCAGGTTGCAGGTCAGGCAACTCCCCAGTTGAATCATCAGGTAGGAGAAGCCCAGGACGTCCTCATGATCGTCGGGCAATCGGGTCAGATGGTCTATAAACTTTGCCCATTCTTCCCCACGCAGGTTGCGCAGGTGGGGAATACACCGCGGAGGGAACAGAATCTCGCTGTCCGGATACATGAAACTACCCTCTTTGCCGAAGTTGCTTAATCATAACACAGATTGGGCGAAATTTCAAGGCTTGTTTATATACAAAACCTGGGCGGATTGTTGGGAAAAAAGGGGAGGCGAAATCGTTGGGATTGGGTTTCTTATCGGTTTGACACTATCCCCAGGTAGGCTATACTCCCTTTTGACCCGATACCAGCGAGCCCGTCCATAAATATTTTGACGAGGGTGCGATGGACCCTGTACACTCTCTTCTCTCCCGTCTCCGGGCCAACTCCGACTTTATGCGCTGCGTGGCTGCCTGGGAGCGGTTGCCCGCGCGCCCGCCCCGGACTGTACCCTGGCCTACCGGGTTGGACCCGCGCCTGATCGCTGCTGTCCAGCGGCTGGGGATAGAAGCCCCATACACCCATCAGGCGGAGGCAGTTGAGGCCGCCCTGGCCGGGAAAAACGTCGTCCTGGCGACGGGTGCGGCTTCCGGCAAGTCCCTGGCCTACAACCTTCCCGTCCTCCAGACCCTCCTGACCGACCCAACCGCGACGGCTCTCTATCTCTTCCCCACCAAAGCCCTCGCCCACGACCAGATTGCTGCGCTGGAGCGGCTCACCAGGGCCCTGGGCACTCCCATCCCTGTCGCTCCCTACGATGGAGATACTCCCACTGCCCAGCGTTCATCCATCCGCACCCGGGTTCAACTCCTGGTCACCAACCCCGATATGCTCCATCTGGGCATCCTCCCCTTCCACACCCGCTGGGCCCGCTTCCTCTCCGGCCTTCGCTGGGTGGTCCTGGACGAACTCCACGTCTACCGGGGCGTCTTCGGGAGTCATGTCGCCAATGTCCTCCGGCGATTGGCGCGGGTCTGCCGCTTCTATGGCGCCCGGCCCCGCTTCCTCTGCGCTTCTGCCACCATTGCCGACCCGCAGGGGCTGGCTCAGCGGCTTCTGGAGGCCCCCGTCCATCTGGTGGAGGACGACGGCTCCCCGCGCGGGGAAAAGCACTTTCTCCTCTACAACCCGCCGCTGGTGGACCCGGTCCTGGGCATCCGGCGGCCCCTCCTTCTGACCGCGCTGGATGTCGCCCGGCCACTACTGGAAGCCGACCTCCAGACCGTTTTCTTCACCCGCTCCCGTCTCTCCACCGAGGTCCTCCTGGGTTACCTGCGGGATATGATGGCTGCGCTGGGGCGCGACCCGTCGGTCGTCCGCGGGTACCGGGGCGGGTACCTCCCCAATCAGCGGCGGGAGATTGAGCGGGGCCTGCGGGAGGGAACGGTGCGGGCCGTCGTTGCCACCAACGCGCTGGAACTGGGCGTGGACATCGGGCAGATGACGGCCTGTGTCATCCTGGGCTATCCCGGTTCCGTCTCCAGCACCTGGCAACAGGCCGGGCGCGCAGGACGCCGCGCTGGAACCTCCCTCGTCCTTCTCCTGGCTGGCTCGTCGCCGCTGGACCAGTACCTGGCCTCCCATCCCGACTATCTTCTCCGTCGGCCCGTGGAGGAGGCGCTCTTGGACCCGAATAACCCGGTCATCCTCGGTGACCATCTGGCCTGCGCAGCCTACGAGTTGCCCTTTGAGCGGGGAGAGCCCTTCGGCGCGCTGGAGGACGTGGAGGCGCTGTTGCGGCTGCTGGCGGAGGAAGGGGCTATCCACTCATCCGACGGACGGTATGTTTGGGTGGGGGAGGATAACCCCGCCCGGGCCATCGGCCTGCGGACAGGCACGTCTGATATCGTTGTCATTCAGGACGTGGGAAGCGATCCGCCCCAGGTGATCGGGGAACTGGACCGCTTCAGCGCACCGCTTCTGGTCCATCCCGGCGCCGTATACCTCCACGAGGCAGACACCTATCTGGTAGAGAGCCTGGACTGGGAAGTGGGGCTGGCGCGGGTTCGGGCTGCCGACCTGGACTACTATACCCGGGCCAGCACTACGACCACCGTGGAGGTCCTCCGAACAGCGGAAACGCGCGACCTGGGAGGATGGAGTCTCTCAGTGGGGCAGGTGGAGGTGACAACGCGGGTCACCGGATACCGGCAGATTCGCCGCTACACCCACGAGGTTCTGGGCTGGGGAGAAGTGAACCTGCCAGAACAGCGGATGGAGACGGTGGGGGTCTGGCTGGAACTGGGGGAGGACCTGACGGAGCATCTCCGGGAGGCGGAGATTCTGCGCCCGCCTGTGGACTATGGGCCCGACTGGCCTGCCCGCCGGGACGAGGTCCGGGCCCGCGATGGGTATCGGTGCCGCCACTGCGGTATGCCGGAGCGGGAGGGTCGTCAGCACGACGTCCACCACATCGTGCCCTTTCAGGCCTTCGGATATATTCCCGGTGTCAACGATCTCTACAAACTGGCGAACCGTCCGGAAAATCTCATCACCCTCTGTCCGGCGTGCCACCGGCGGGCCGAGCGGGCACGGGGGGCCCGGAGCGCCCTCTCCGGCCTGGCCTACCTTCTGCGGAACCTGGCGCCCCTCCATATCCTCTGTGCGCCGGGCGACCTGGGGGTGGCGGTGGAGGCCCGGGCCTCGTTGGGGCTACCACGGGTCACTTTCTACGACGCAGTCCCTGGCGGCGTGGGGCTCTCAGCCCGCATTTACAGCCTGCTGGGGCCTCGCGCGGAGGGGGGCCCATCGCCCCTTCTTCTGGCCGCGCTGGAACGGGTGCAAACTTGCCCCTGCGAGGACGGCTGTCCGTCCTGCGTTGGGCCCGTCGGAGAACAGGAGGTTGGGACAAAGGCCCGAACCAGGGAACTGTTGAGGGCCCTGTTGTAGGTTGCAACGTATCTGGGGAGATTAGGAGGCGCGATGAGGAGCGACCTGGACCATCTGATGGAAGCCCGAGGGCTGGATGCCATCGTTGTCTCTGGACGAGCGTTCGGGAATCCCTCCTTGGTCTATCTGGTCAACGGAGCGGGGATTACCCAGGGCATTGTAGTCAAAAAGCGGGGGGAAACGCCCGTTCTCATCCATTCCCCCATTGAGCGGGACGAGGCCGCCGCCAGTGGCCTCCCCTTGGTCAACATGGCCCGGTATCGTTTCACCGAGATTCTTCGGGAGACGGGGGACCGGCTGAAGGCGATGGTGGAACTCTACCGCCGCATCTTTGCCGACCTGGGCGTCCGGGGGGATGTGGGGTTCTATGGGACCGCGGACCAGGGGCAGGCTTACCTGTTCCTGACCGCCCTGGCGGAGGCCCTCCCTGAGGTGCGGGTTCGGGCAGAGTACGACGAGAACCTCCTGGAGGTGGCCCGCGCCACGAAGGACGCCGATGAAGTGGCCCGTATCCGGGAGGTAGCCCGCCGAACCTGCGAGGTCGTGGAGGAGACGCTGGCCTTTCTCCGCCGCCACCGGGTGAAGGGCGACCTTCTGGTTCGGGATGATGGTTCTCCACTGACCGTGGGGGATGTCAAGCGGCAGATTTACCGCCTGATGGCCGAGCGGGAACTGGATGCCTCGGAGGGGCTCATTTTTGCCATCGGGCGGGACGCCGGAGTGCCCCACAGCCGGGGCCGCCCAGAGGACCCCATCCGGCTGGGTCAGACCATTGTTTACGACATTTTCCCCCGCTATGCCGGCGGGTATTTCTTTGACCTGACTCGCACCTTCTGCCTGGGGTATGCCCCACCGGAGGTGGAGAGCGTCTATCGGGATGTCGCAGAGTGTCTGGAGCGGGTGGTAGCGGAGGCGCGGGTTGGGGTTCCTGCTCGGCATCTCCAGCAGGTGGCCTGCAGATTTTTTGCCGACCGGGGTTATCCGACCATTGCGGAGAACCCGGAAACGGAGGAGGGGTTCACGCACCTGATTGGGCATGGCCTGGGATTGGCCATTCATGAGGAGCCAGTTTTCACCGACGTCCCCACCAACGTCCGTACGCTCCAGCCGGGCCATGTCTTCACGGTGGAGCCGGGCCTCTACTACCCGGACCGGGGATATGGGGTCCGGCTGGAGGACGTGGTCTGGATAGACGAAGGGGGAGAAGTTCACAACCTGACGCCCTTTCCGAAAGTGCTGGTGGTGGAGATGTGAGGGGGAGGAGGGCCGGGGGCGGCGGCCCCGGGGGGCCCCCCCCCCCGCCCCCCCCCCCCCCCCGGCCGCGGAGGGCCCGGGCCGGCGGGGCCCGGTTGGGGGGGGGGGGCGGGGGGGGGGGCCCGGGGGGCCCGCCGCCCCAGGCCCTCCTCCCCCTCACATCTCCACCACCAGCACTTTCGGAAAGGGCGTCAGGTTGT
>JANXAH010000162.1 GCA_025062415.1 Anaerolineae bacterium
GGGCGGCTTCGCCGCCCGCCGCCGCCTCTTCCTCCGGAGAAAAGTCGCCCCTCCCCAGAGAAAGGGAGGGGCGACCGCGAACGGCTACTGCTTGGGCTTCAGTTCGGTGAGCATCAGAATACCGGTCATGTTCCAGTAGCCGTTCCAGGTGCACGGCAGGTACTTGGGCGCCCCCTCCGCAGCGGACGGCCAGTTGGTCCAGTAGGCCTCGTTCCACTGGGCCCAGAGACCGTTGTACCACAGCGGCACGGCCGGCATGTCCGTCAACTGGATGCGCTGAATCTTGGAGATGACGGCCCCCATCTGCTCCTTGGGGGTCTTATCCAGTTCCTCCAGCAGGTCAAAGACCTCCTGGTTGACGTACCGGCCGAAGTTGCCGTTGTACATCTTCTCCTCAATGGGGTTGCGGAAGAGCCAGCCGTAGAAGGTGAAGGGGGTGTCGCTCAGGTTGGAGCCGAAGTTGTTGATGGCCATATCAAAGGTGCCGCCGGGGACCTGCTCCCAGTATCCGCCGAAGTCCGGGAAGTCCGGCTGAAGGTTGATGCCCACCGCCTGGGCGCCGCTGGCGATGACCCGGATGGATTCCATCCAGTCGGTCCACCCGAAGGGCACGATGATCTTCAGTTCAATCTTGGAACCATCGGGGGCCTCCCGGAAGCCATCGCCGTCCACGTCCTTGTAGCCGGCCTGGTCCAGAATCTTCTTAGCCTGGTCCGGGTTGTAGGAGAAGCCCAGTTCGTTCACCACCGCCTGGTCCACGTACTGCGACCAGGTGGGCAGGAGGCCGGTGGGGTTGGCCTTCTGGACGATGTTGCCGTAGACCTTGGTCACGATTTCATCCACATTGATGGCATAGGCCATCGCCCTGCGGAAGGCCGGGTCGTCCATTGGCTTCTTGGTGGTGTTCATGAAGAGGAAAGCGGTGTTAGCAGAGAGCATGTACGGCGGGTCGTCGTACCAGGTCTTTACCCCGTAGCCGCCCTCCACCAGGGTGGCGATACCGGGCAGGAAGTTGTTGCTCAGGTCCAGTTCACCCTTGAGGAACAGGCCCAGGGCCACATTGTTGCTGGGGTTGACGATGTCCACGATGTACTTGGGCGCCACGGAGCGGCCCAGCAGTTTCGTGGCCCACCAGTTGTCGTTCCGCTTCCAGACCATCCGGTCCTCGGAGTGGGTCTCATACACGTAGGCGCCACTGCACAGCGGGGGCAGGTTCGGGCCGTTGACGATGTCCTCCTCCGACCGCCCCTCCCAGGCGTGCTTGGGGACGATGGCGACCGAGTAGAGAGTGTTCCCCCAGGACTGGTAGCGGACCTCTTTGAAGGTGAAGCGGACCGTATAGTCGTCTACTGCCTCTACTTTCTCCATCCATCCCCCGTCAGCGCTCCACATCCCTCCGTAGTAGACGCCCGGGAGTTTGCCCAGTTCAAAGGTGTAGACAACGTCAGCGGCGGTAAGGGGCTGACCGTCCTGCCACTGGATGCCCTTGCGGAGTTTCACCTCGTAGACCTTGTCGCCCACGAACTTGCCGCTCTCAGCCAGCCAGGGGATGTACTCGTTCTTCAGGGGGTCAAAGAGGAAGAGCGTCTCGTAGCAGAGGCCGATGACCCCCATCGCGTAGGCGCCAGGCTGAAGCGGGTTCCACGAGGTGGGTGGGCCCCACTGCTTCCCGCTGGTGTAGAGGGTCTCGTTGCGCGGGTAGACCACGGGAGAGGGCGCGGGTGTGGGGGTAATGATGACGGGCACCGTCTCTTTGACCGGGACCGTCTGGACCACAGTCACGGTCTGGGGCTGGCATGCGGTTAAGACAAGGGCCACAATCGCCAGAAGGCTAACGAGAATCAGGCTTACACGTTTCATGGGGTCTCCTCCTTAAAGGACTGGGTTCAATACGGTGAATACAAGGGCTTTAGCCAGAGGGGTGTCGTTCCTTCGCTTTTCTCCAGGTCACCTCCTTTCTGTCGCCAGGCGTAGGGGGGATTCCGAAAAAGCTGTGACTGGGTCCGGTTTGGGAGCGCTCCCAAATCCGGGGAGAGAAAACTCCCCAGTTAAGCCGCAGAGCATTTGGGAGCGCTCTCAATTATAACATCTCCTGTTAATTTTGTCAAGTCCGCAAAAATCATTCTTATTTACAGAGGCTTAACTGTTCCCCCTACCCCATCCCCAGCCCCCATAAGAGGAATTTCGTAACAGACAGAAAACCGCCCACTGCCATATCTCGTTCTTGTCTCCCTCGGGCCCGGAAATCTATCACCTGCAAACCCGGAAAGATTGCCACTTGACGAACTTGGAACGTTGGAGTATCCTTATACCGACCCTAAATGACCGGAGGTCACTTAACCGCGAAGGGCGTTTAGTCACCCGCGGGCCACCGAGGGCCCTGATCTTGGATGCCTGATAGCGCGCCCGTCAGGGCAGAAAGCGTCACGCCGAGTTCAGCGGAAGGGATCCAGAAGGCCCCATTGCCCTTGGGAATTCCTCAAAGGAGGTTCACAGTGTACCGGATTCTGGAAAAACAGGTCCTCAGCGACGTCACCAAATTAATGGTGGTGGAAGCCCCCCACGTGGCGCGGAAGGCACGGGCCGGGCAGTTCGTTATCGTCCGCATAGACGAGCGCGGCGAGCGGATTCCCCTGACCATCGCCGACTACGACCGGGAGGCCGGTACTATCACCCTCATCTTCCAGGAGGTGGGAAAGTCCACCAAGCACCTGGGTACGTTGAACGTGGGCGATGGGCTCGCTACGCTGGCCGGGCCCCTGGGCCACCCCACCGAGATTGCCAACTACGGCAAAGTCGTCTGCGTGGGCGGCGGTGTGGGGATCGCTCCCATCTTCCCCATCGCCCGCGCCCTCAAGGAGGCTGGAAACTACGTCATCTCTATCATCGGGGCCCGCACCAGGAGTCTCCTCTTCTGGGAGGACCGGATGCGCGCCGTCTCGGACGAACTGATCGTCTGCACCGACGACGGTTCCTACGGGCGCAAGGCGCTGGTGACCGAGCCCCTGAAGGAACTGCTGGAAGCGCGCGCCAAGGAGATCGCCCGCGTCTGGGCTATCGGGCCCGCCATTATGATGAAATTTGTCTCGCAGACGACGAAGCCCTTTGGCGTCCCCACTATCGTCAGCCTGAACACGATTATGATTGATGGGACAGGGATGTGCGGCGGCTGTCGCGTCCTTCTGGAGGAGGGCGCGCAGTTTGTCTGCGTGGACGGCCCGGAGTTTGACGGCCACAAGGTGGATTGGGACAACCTGCTGGCCCGCCTCGCTTTCTACCGGGACGAGGAGCGGCTGGCGATGGAACGCTGGGAACAGGAACACGAATGCCGATTGGAAGGCGTGCTGAAAGAACAGGAGGCGACCCGATGACTCCCCTCACTCAACGAGAACGGCTCAAGATCCCCCGCCAGAAGATGCCCGAGCAGGACCCCATCGTCCGGCGGGGGAACTTCAACGAGGTTGCGCTGGGCTTCACCGAGGAACTGGCCATTGCGGAGGCGAATCGCTGTCTCCAGTGCGCCCGACCGGGATGCGTGGACGGGTGCCCTGTGGGCGTTCTGATCCCCCAGTTTATCCGCGCGCTGCGGGAAGGAGATATAGAGGGCGCCGTGGCGGCGATGAAGGTCAAAAACAGCCTTCCCGCCATCTGCGGGCGGGTCTGTCCCCAGGAAACGCAGTGTGAAGTCCGCTGCGTTCTGGCCCGGAAGGGTGAGCCCGTTGCCATCGGGCGGCTGGAGCGGTACGTGGGCGACTACGAACTGGCTATGCGGACCTGCCCGCTGGAGCGCAAGCCACCCACGGGCAGGAAGGTCGCCATCGTCGGAACGGGCCCGGCAGGGCTCACCTGCGCGGTGGACGTGGCCCGGGAAGGACACGAGGTGGTGATGTTTGAGTCGCTGCATGCTCCCGGCGGCGTCCTTATCTACGGCATCCCTGAATTCCGTCTGCCCAAGAGCGTGGTTCAGGCGGAGATTGACTACGCAGTGGAGTGCCTGGGCATTCGGATCTACACGGATTACGTCATCGGGCGGACGCTGACGCTGAAGGACCTGCTGGACGAGTACGACGCCGTCTTCCTGGGCACGGGCGCGGGCCTTCCCACCTTTATGCGCATCCCCGGCATCAACTACAACGGGGTGATGAGCGCCAACGAGTTTCTCACCCGCGTCAATCTGATGAAGGGATACCTCTTCCCGGAGTACGACACGCCGGTGAAGGTGGGGAGGAAGGTCGCCGTCATTGGCGCGGGGAACGTGGCGATGGACGCGGCGCGCTGTGCGCTCCGTCTCCAAACGTTGCAGAAAAAGGACGGCGAAGTCCATATCGTTTACCGGCGGTCCCGTGACGAGGTCCCGGCGCGCGCGGAGGAGGTCCACCACGCCGAGGAGGAGGGGATCATCTTTGACTTCCTGACCAACCCGGTGGAGATTCTGGGAGATGCGAAGGGGAACGTGGTAGGGATGCGCTGCATCCGGATGACGCTGGGCGAGCCGGACGCCTCCGGTCGGCGTTCCCCGATCCCGATCCCCGGCTCGGAGTTTGAGATGGAGGTGGATATGGTCATCTTCGCGCTGGGGACCAGTCCAAACCCGCTGGTCTTTATGGACGCGGAGGGGCTGCAGCGGACGAAGCACGGGACGGTGGTGGTGAAAGATGAGGAGACGGGCCGGACGACGATGCCACGGGTCTGGGCTGGCGGGGACGTGGTGACGGGCGCGGCGACGGTGGTGAGCGCGATGGGCGCCGGCAAGCGGGCCGCCGCCGACATCAACCGGTTCCTGTCCGACGGCCGGGGCGAGTGGTGAGGTCGCCACTACCGCCGGGGAGCGGAGGACGCGGAGGAATTTTTCTAGGGTCAGATGAGCGATTCCGTTCGGGAGAACGTTCGCCGCTACTACGCCGAACGGGCCCGCACTTCCTCATCCTGCTGCGAGCCGGTAGTTACTTCCTGTTGTGAGCCATCGGTTGTCTCCTGCTGCGGGCCAGAGGCCCTCTACCCGGCGGACCTGCTGACAGGGCTTCCAGAGGAAGCCCTCCTGAGCCTGGGGTGTGGGAATCCGCTGGTCGGCGCTGATCTCAAGCCCGGCGAAACGGTGCTGGACCTGGGTTCGGGAGGTGGGCTGGATTGTTTTCTGGCGGTGCGGCAGGTTGGCCCCACGGGGCGAGTCATCGGCGTGGATATGACGCCGGAGATGGTGGAACGGGCCACCACAGCGGCCCGACAACTGGGGCTCTCCAACGTGGAGTTCCGCCTGGGATACCTGGAAGACCTGCCGGTGGAGGACGAGAGCGTGGATGTGGTGATTTCCAACTGTGTCATCAATCTCTCGCCGGATAAACCGCGCGTCTTCCGGGAGATGTTCCGCGTGCTCAAGCCAGGTGGCCGGGTCTCCATTGCCGATATGGTCTCTAAAGGGCCGCTGCCCCAGTCTCTGCGGGAAAGCCCAGAGGCCTGGAATGCCTGTATCGGAGGCGCGCTGGAGATGGAGGAATATGTGCACGCTCTGGAGGAGGCTGGCTTTACCGAGGTGGAGATCCGGACCGTGAACACCCCTCCTTTGAGTACGCTCCCCGAAGGGACGGTGTTCTCCGCTCTGATTACGGCCCGGAAGCCGTAGGGGAAAGGCGGGCGGGGGGGGGGGGGGGGGGCCCCCCCCCCCCCCCCCCCCCCCCCCGGGGGGGGGGGCTCCCCTGCGCTTCCCCCCCCCCGCCCGGCGGGCCCCCGCCGGGGGGGCGCGCCGCCGCCCCCGCCGGCCCCGCCCCGCCCCGCCGGGGCCCCCCCCCCCCCCCCCCCCCCCCCCCCCCCCCCCCCCCGCCGATCTCCGAAGCCAGGTGGCTGTCGCCTTCCAGGTGACAGCCACCTTCGTTTTTATTCCAACACGCACACCGACGCCGGCACTTTGAGGTACAGGGCCAGGCTCTCGGAAACGACAAACTCCAGCCCTTCCTCATCCGGCCCGATGAAGCCAACGTGCATATCCTGGCCCAGGACAATGGAGGCAAACTGTCGGCCCACGGCCAGCAGGACCCCACCGTCCTTCAGGATGGGGACCTTGACGATGCCGCCCGTGATCAGGGTCCGGACGTGCTCCAGTTCCGTCATCGGGCCATCGGGATAGCGCCGGAAGAGCAGGTTGTAGCGGGCGGGGGCCAGGCCGAGAGCGTAGGGACCATGGAAGCCGGCCTCGTCCAGCGCGGTGACCGCTTTGATCAGGTCATCCACCGCTGCGCCGATCTGGCCCCAGTCGGAGAGTTTGGATTTCTGGACACCGGGGGCATTCAGCAGGCCAGGTTGACCCGCCGCGCCGTAGAAGAGCAGTTCGTCCTCTTTGCGGGCCAGCGCGATAGCGGCGTCGGCCACCGGCCGGAGATTGAGGGCCAGGCCATCCCGCTCAAAGGCGGCGATATCGCGCAGGGGCATCTCAAACTCTTCCACCAGGAAGACGAGGGGGAGAGTCCGGCTGACGAACATTCCGGAGGCGATTTCTTCCTCCGGCAGGGGGATCGCCTTAAGGCCCAGGCCGTAGGGGCCCTCCAGGGGGAGAAGCCGTCGGCCCGCCAGTTGGCTCTTCGCCGCTTCCATCATCGCGGCGTCCAGCGCCGCCCAGACCTCGTCTCCGAAGGGAGCGCCTTCGCGACCCAGGTATTTGTTCGCCATGGGGCCTCCTTTCACGAATTCCGCAGGGAGCCGATAGTAGGCTCTTCGCTCCCTCTGGCTGCGGACGAAGGGCCCATTAATTCCGCGGCCATTTCGTCCACCTCGGCTTTCCCCTCGGCCAGCCACTTCGCTTCGTCGCCGGTGAGGATCTCCAGAAGTCGCTCAAACTCGCCGATGTGGACCCGCTCCTCGTTGGCGATGTCTATGAGGACCTTTTTCGCCAGGGGATGGTCGGTCGCGTCGGCGTGAGCCATATAGAGGTGGACCGCCTCGTGCTCCGCGGCGATGTTCAGGCGAATGGCCCGGATGAGTTCCTCCAGGGTGAGTTTCCGATCGGGGATTTTCCCACTAAAAGGGTTGACAAATTCAGGCATGGGGACCTCCTGATCTGGGATAGTTGACGGCAGCGGCGCACGCCGCTGCCGTCAGGAGAAGAATATTAAGCCAGGGCGATCTCTTTGCTGCTCTCCCACAGGCCGTGAATGTTGCAGTAGGAGAGGGCAATCAGGGTGCCCGGCGCGTTCACCTGAACGAAGAAGACAGCAGTGGACTGGGTGTACGCCGGCCCCTGGTTGGGACCCTTTACCGATTCACCGTGGGCGGTGAAATCACATTTCCCGATTTCGTAGATGAACTTGTCTCCTTCGGGCTGGAAGTAGAGTTGAATCCAGCGGATGTGGTGTTCAGTGGTGTTGGGATGGGGGATTTCCTTGCCCACGGTGACAGTGACCTGAAAGGTCTGACCTGCGCTGACGGTATCGGGGCACTCTATGACGGGGACATGCTTTTCTGCTTTCCAGTCGGCTGCTTGAATGCGGTCTCCGAGTTTCATACTACACCTCCGTGGTTGCTATTGGGAGATTCGGGAGAGAGGAAGAGATAGCCCATTCCTCTCGGAATATAACGCCGCCTGCTCTGCCACCTAATGATAGTATATCCGGGTCTCCAAAAATGTCAACGGCTCATATTCAAAACTGGTGCGAGCGCACCAATGGTCGGCGGTTCCACCTTTGAGATATGGGTAAAGTCAAGTCCAAGTTGCAACGGAAGGATTCCCACGGTACAATACCGCCGTCGGTTTCGTAGTCCCATAGGACAAAATGCAGATTCAAGAAAAGGCGCACCGGCTTTGGGACTTTCTCCGCACAAGCCCGATCCAGGGGTATTTGGTCCGTCTGGTCCTGTTTTTCCTGATCCTCTCCGCCCTGCGCGCCCCGCGTATCCTGGTGGTCGTCGGGCCGCCCCGGCAGGTCCACACCACGAACCCTCTGGTGGGCGTCCACACCCGTCTGACGGACGAGGTAGAAGAATGGAAAATCCAGCGGACGCTTCAGATGGTCCGGGAAATGGGAGCGCCGTGGATTGTGGAATATTTCCCCTGGGCCTACATAGAGCCTCGTCCAGGCCAGTACGACTGGACCCACGCCGATATGGTCGTTCGCCACGCCCGCGCCCAGGGGCTGACGGTTATCGCCCGGCTGGGTTTTGTGCCCGAATGGGCCCGCCCAAAGGAGACCACGCCCAATTATATTGACCCCGAATTCTACGACGACTTTGCGGCGTTTGTCGCCGCCTTTCTGGACCACTACCAGGGAGAGGTAAACCACGTCATCATCTGGAACGAGCCGAACCTGAGCCTGGAGTGGGGCTACCGGCCAGTGGACCCCGCAGCCTACGTGGAAATGCTGAAGGTGGTCTATCCGGCAGCGCATGCGGCCAATCCCGAAGCGGTGGTGCTGGCGGGAGCCCTGGCCCCGACGCTGGAGCCGCCGGGGAGCCCGGTGGGGCTGAACGATCTGGACTATCTGCGGGGAATGTACGCCGCCGGGGCAGCGCCGTATTTTGACGCTTTGGCCGTCCACGCTTATGGGACTACCTTCCCGCCGGAGGCGGAGCCCGCGCCGGACGCGATCAACTTTCGTCGGACCGAACTTCTCCGGGCGATCATGGAGGCCCAGGGAGACAGCCACAAGCCCATCTACATCACCGAGGGGGGCTGGAACGACCACCCCCGCTGGACACGTGCGGTCCGTCCGGCCCAGCGCATCGCCTACACCATTGGCGCTTATGAGTGGGCCCGCCAGAACTGGCCGTGGTGCCGGGCCGTCGCCTTCTGGGCCTTCCGCTACCCCGCCCCTCTCCACAACTTCCAGGACTACTCCACCTTCGTCACCCCCGACTTTCGCCCCAAACCCATCTATCTGGCGGTGAAGGAATATACGGGGAATGACGGAATGACGGAATGACGGAATGACGGAATGACAGAATGACAGAATGACAGAATGACGGAACGATGGAAGGATGGAATGACGGAATCACAAAATGACTGATAATAGTGAAGGAACGGCTTTCTGCGCCCTTACGATGTGCGACGTGCGACATGCGATGTGCGCCCTGCGAACTGCGATATGCGAACATGCCCTGTTTCTCTGCCTCCTGCTTCTTCTTGTTTCCTGTTCTCCCGCTGACCGCCTGGACCGGATTCTGGAGTCCGGGGTGCTGCGGGTGGGAATGGACGCCAGTTACCCGCCCTTTGAGTACGTAGATGGAGAGGGGAACCTGGTCGGGTTTGATGTGGACCTGGGGCGGGAACTGGCGACACGGCTGGGAGTGGAGGCCCGCTTTGTCGCCAACCTTTCCTACGACGGCCTCTACGACGCACTGACGGCCGACGTGGTGGACGTGGTGATTTCGGCCCTGTACGTGGACCCAGCGCGGATGGCGGATTTCGCCTATTCGCACTCTTACTTCAACGCCGGGCAGGTTCTGGTTGTACGGGCGGACACTTCGGGGGTCGGAGGAATGGCTGACCTGACCGGGCGAACCGTGGCGGTGGAATGGGGAAGCGAGGGAGACGTGGTGGCGCGGCAATGGTCCCGGCGGTTGGCCCGCCTGACCGTTTCCCCTTGCCAGACGGCGGAGGAAGCGTTGATGCGCGTTGTATCTGGGGAAGCAGACGCAGCGGTGGTGGACCACCTCTCCGCTCTGCAGGCTATCGGAAAGGGGGAGCCCCTGCGCATTGTCGGGGAGATGCTGACGGATGAGCCCTACGCCATCGCGGTCCGCCGGGAGGACGGCGCGCTTCTGCGAGCGATCAACGGTCTGCTGGTTGCGATGGAGGAAGATGGAACTCTCCCCCGGCTGCGGGAGAAGTGGTTGGGCGGGAACCAGTAACGTTGCCGGAGGGGGCCCCCAGTTCTTGCGGACGCAAGTGGCCCTGGTGCCGACCGAGTTTTTCCGCCCGGCAACCGAGACACACACCAGTGCAAAGGGCTGCTTGCACTTCTCTCCAAATGAGGTACAATCCCCTTTCTGAGAGGAATACGGCCTCTGGGGTAGCGGCCTCTGGTCGCTGTTCCAAAGGCTCATTGGGAAGGGCTTATGGAATACCGAGAGGCGATAGAATACCTGCACAGTCTAACGGACTACGAAAAGCGGCGATTGGAGCGCTATTCGCCACAGACGCTGGACCTCTCCCGCATGGAGCGGCTGCTGGAGATGCTGGGGAACCCCCACCGAGCCTATCCCTCCGTCCACATCGCCGGGACAAAAGGGAAGGGGTCCACGTCGGCGATGATAGAATCGGTCCTGCGGGCGGCGGGCTACCGAACGGGGCTCTATACCTCTCCCCACCTCCACACCTTTCGGGAGCGCATCCGGATCGGCCCGGACCCCATCGCACGGGAGGAGGTCGTTGCGCTGGTGGAGGAACTCCGGCCCCTGATCGCGCAAGTACCGGGCGTCACGACCTTTGAGGCCATCACCGCGATGGCCTTTGCCTACTATGCCCGAAAGCAGATAGAGGTCGCGGTCGTTGAAGTCGGCCTGGGTGGGCGGCTGGACGCAACTAACGTCATCCTGCCGGAGGTCTCGGTCATCACCTCCCTCAGCCTGGACCACACTCAGTTGCTGGGAAACACGCTGCCCCAAATTGCGGGGGAGAAGGCCGGAATCATTAAACCGGGGATTCCGGTCGTGACAGCGCCCCAGAAGCCGGAGGCCCTGGCTGTGATAGAGGAGACCGCCCGGCAGAAGGACGCCCCTCTGACTGTGGTGGGACGGGATTGGGTCTGGGAGCCGGGCCCGAAGGACCTGCGGGGGCAGCACTTTACGGCGCGTTGTCTCCGGGAGGATGGAAGCCCCTTCGCCGGAGTGTACTATCTCCCGATGCTGGGACGCTTTCAACTGGAGAACGCCACGACCGCGCTGGCGGCCCTTCACCTGCTTCGGGAGCGAGGGTTCTCCAGACTCACTCCAGATGTGGTGCGGGAGGGGCTGCGCACTGTGGAGTGGCCAGGCCGGATGGAGGTCCTCAACACGGACCCGCTCCTCGTGGTGGACTGCGCCCACAACCCCTACTCCACAGAGGTGCTCCGGGAGGCCCTCCGGGAGTGGTTCCCGGGCCGCAAGTGGGTCGTCATCTTCGGCGCATCGGCCGATAAGGACATTGAGGGAATGTTGCGGGCTCTACAGCCCATCACCGACTACCTGATCGTCACCCGCTCCGAACACCCGCGTGCGGCGACGCCGGTAGAACTGGCCGACCTGGCCGCGTCGGTGGGGGTCGGGGCAGAGATTACGGTCAACATCCACCGGGCCTTCCAGCGCGCGCGGGCTGTCCTGCGGCCCAAGGACGGCATCCTGGTCACCGGATCCATCTTTCTGGTCGCGGAAGCGCGGGAGGAATGGGCCCGGGAGAACGAGCGCCCTCTTCCGGAGAGAGACCAGTAGTCGTTGGGATGGCGCCGCCGCTGCAAAAAACGAACTTTGGGTAGATATGGGAGCAAGAATGATTCGGTTTGATTGGCGAGAACGGTGGACCCAGATGGGCTGGAGTCAGCCCGGGTTTTTCCCTTATTTTGACGAATACGCACCTGCAGAGGAGCCGGAAGAGGAGGCCGAGGAGATTCTGGAAGGCCCCCTTCTGCCTCTGCGGGATATGGTTTTCTTCCCCCGTATGGTTGCCCCGCTGATCGTGGGACGGCCCCAGTCCATAGAGGCCGTAGAGGTCGCGTTGGAGCGGGATGAACCCCTCATCGCGGTTGCCCAGCGGGACCCCAACATTGAGGAAGTCGGACCGGAAGACCTTTATACCATCGGGACAGACATCATCATCGGGCGAATGCTCCGGATGCCCGATGGGACAATCAACATCCTGGCCCAGGGCCGTCGGCGGGCCCAGATTCTGGAGTACATCCACACGGAGCCCTATATCCGCGTCCGGGCCCTCTCCATCGCCGAACCGACGGAGCGGACCCGGATGACCGAGGCACTGATGCGGGCGGTCCTGGCCCTCTTTGAACGGGTCGTCCAACTGAACCGCAACCTCCCCGACGACCTTTACGTTTTTGCTATGAACATCCGGGAGCCGGGCTGGTTGGCCGACCTGGTCGCCCAAAGTTTGAACATAGACACGGCCCAGCGGCAGGAGGTGCTGGAGATTATGGACCCCACGGCCCGGCTCCAGCGGGTCAACATCCTCCTGGCGCGGGAACTGGATCTCCTGGAACTGGAGGATAAAATCCAGACCCAGGTCCAGCAGGAGATGGACCGCTCCCAGCGGGAATACTACCTGCGGGAACAAATGCGGGCCATCCAGACGGAACTGGGAGAGACGGATACCTTCACCCAGGAGATCAACGAGTTGCGGGAGCGAATAGAGCAGGCCCAGTTTCCGCCAGAGGTCCGGGCCCAGGCGGAGCGGGAATTGAACCGGCTGGCCTCTATGTCCCCGATGTCCCCAGATGCCAGCATCATCCGCACCTATCTGGACTGGTTGCTGGAACTCCCGTGGACGGAGGAGACCGAGGACAACCTGGACCTGGACCACGTGGCGCAGGTGCTGGAATCCTCTCACTACGGGCTTCCGAAGGCGAAGGAGCGGATTCTGGAGTACATTGCGGTCAAAAAACTGGCGCCGGAGAAGATGCGCAGCCCCATCCTCTGCTTTGTGGGCCCACCAGGGACGGGAAAGACCAGCCTGGGGCAGGCCATCGCCAAAGCGCTGGGGCGCAACTTTGTCCGGGTCAGCCTGGGCGGGGTGCGGGACGAGGCCGAAATTCGCGGCCACCGCCGGACCTACATCGGCGCGCTGCCGGGCCGCATCATCCAGACGATGCGGCGCGCGAAGACCATTAATCCCGTCTTTATGCTGGACGAGGTGGACAAACTGGGGACGGATTTCCGAGGCGACCCCGCGGCTGCACTGCTGGAGGTGCTGGACCCGGAACAGAACCACGCGTTTTCTGACCACTATCTGGAGGTCCCGTACAACCTCTCCAAAGTCTTCTTCATCACGACGGCGAACACGCTGGACCCCATTCCCCCGGCCCTGCGGGACCGGATGGAGGTGATAGAGTTCCCGTCCTACATTGAAGAGGAGAAACTGGAAATTGCACGCCGGTTTCTCATCCCGCGCCAGATAGAGGAGAACGGGCTGAACGGCCATCCGCTGACCATCACGGATGCGGCACTGCGGCGGATTATCCGGGAGTATACTTACGAGGGAGGCGTCCGCAACCTGGAGCGGGAAATTGCCGCCATCTGTCGGAAGGCTGCCCGGCGGTTGGCGGAGGGGAAGAAGCCCATCCAGCGGGTGACTCCGGCCGACCTGCCCAAATACCTGGGGCCGCCCCGGTATCCGAAGGATGAGGTAGAGGAAAAGGACGAGGTCGGGCTGGCAATGGGGCTGGCCTGGACAGAGGCTGGCGGTGACCTGATGCCCGTGGAGGTCACCCTGATGCCTGGCAAAGGGAACCTCATCCTGACCGGGCAACTGGGAGAGGTGATGCAGGAATCGGCGCAGGCGGCGCTCAGTTACGCTCGTTCCCGATCCAGGATGCTGAATATTCCCACCGACTTCTTTGAGAAGCACGACATCCACATCCACCTGCCGGAGGGAGCCATCCCAAAGGACGGGCCGTCGGCGGGGATCACGATGGCTACAGCCCTGATCTCCGCCCTGACGAACCGTCCGGTCCGGCGGCAGGTGGCGATGACGGGCGAAATCACTCTGCGGGGCCGGGTCCTTCCGGTGGGCGGGCTGAAGGAGAAAATCCTGGCGGCCCACCGGGGCGAGATCAAAGAGGTGATTATTCCTAAGCGGAATAAGCCCGACCTGGTGGAAATTCCCCGCAAGGTGCTCCGGGACCTAAAGGTAACGATGGTAGAGCGGATGGAGGAGGTCCTGGAAGTGGCCTTGCTGCCACCGGTGGAGAAAGAGCCCCTGGCCCAGGAGAGCCAGAGTCCACGTCGCTCCCGCACCCGCAAAACAGGCACCCGGAAGCGGAAAACGGAGAAGGAGCCAGTTCCGGCCCAGGCTCAGCGAGCCTTCGCCCCATCATCCTGGGCAAAGGTCTCTCCCCAGGCTCGGATGGGAAGTCCCAGCGGAATGGGTCGTTTGTCATCCTGAAATCCTGCCGTTTGTCACTGGCCCGAAAAGGGGCCTTGCATATAATAGGGGGCGAGGTGGGCGTGGCCTACGCCGTGCGGCAGGCGTTCTCCACATCAGCCACATCGCACCTCTCCTCCTTTCCTTGGCTGGCGGTCCCCCGGGTCCCCCCCCGCCCGGGGGACCATCATTTCTGGGGAGTGTGTTCCAGGTTTATCGGGCTTCTTAGCCGTCGTTGGGCACCGACTCAAGGCGGCCTTTCTGGGCCTTCGGCCAGCGGTCGGCCTGTGCCGACCGGGAGTTCGGCATCAGCGAAGACGGATGTCGGGCACATAAGCGCCCAGGGAAGGCTGATTTCTGATCAGCACCCGACCAGATATGGGGCTGGGGGGGGGGGGGGGGGGGGGGGGGCCCCCCCCCCCCCCCCCCAGCCCCATATCTGGTCGGGTGCTGATTAGAAATCAGCCTTCCCTGGGCGCTTATGTGCCCGACATCCGCCTTCGCTGATGCCGAACTCCCGGTCGGCACAGGCCGACCGCTGGCCGAAGGCCCAGAAAGGCCGCCTTGAGTCGGTGCCCAACGACGGCTAAGAAGCCCGATAAACCTGGAACACACTCCCCACAAATGATGGTCCCCCGGGCGGGGGG
>JANXAH010000222.1 GCA_025062415.1 Anaerolineae bacterium
GCCCTCCTACATCGGCCTGATTATCGTCACCGTGGGCCTCATCGGATTGCCCATCGGGACGGCGTCGGCGCGAGAGCACGGCGTCCTGCGGCGCTTCCGGGCCACCCCATTGCACCCCCTGGCCTACATCGTCAGCGACATTGTCAGTTACCTGCTGATGACAGTGCTGGGGGTACTGCTTCTCTTCCTGACCGGAAAAGTGGTCTTCAACGTCCGTTTTGATGGCCACCTTCTCAGCGTGCTGGGGGGCTTTCTGCTGGGGACTCTGGCCTTCTTCGCCCTGGGGTATCTGGTGGCCGGGCTGGCCCCGACGGCCCGCACCGCGCAGACCGTCGGAATGGTGCTGGCCTATCCGATGATGTTCCTCTCCGGAGCAACCATTCCGTGGGAAATTCTCCCGAAGGGAGTCCAGACTGTTGCCCAGTACATCCCGCTGACCTACGTGGTGAGGTTGATGAAAGGGTTGTGGTTTGGCGAGGCATGGGGCCAATACTGGACAGAAGTGGCTGTGCTGGCGGGTTGTCTGGTCGTGGGCGGTGCTCTGGCGGCCTGGACGTTCCGGTGGGAATAGCGCGGGGGCAGAGCGGCCAGGTCTATTTTTCCAATCCGAGGGCGATCAGCGCGGCTGCGATGCGGGAACTTTGGAGGCTATCTGCGGACCCCGGAGGGAAGTAGAGCACCCAGGCGCCTGGAAACTCCCGCACCATCCGCCCCACCAGCCCAGGTCGGACCACCGCCAGCCCCAGCCGAAAGAGACGCCGACGGAGCACCTCCAGGCCAACAGCCCATCCCTCTCCCCGCTCTATCTCCAGCGGGCCCAGTTCGTCCAGAACGAAGAGGTCACAGGGGACGCTGGAGACAATCACTGCAGTTCCCCAGGCAAGGGCTTCAGGGTCAAAGATATAGGAGCCCTGCCGGATTCCCCCGCCCTCCGGACGCGTCAGGAGGCGAGCGCATCCGGTCCCGATGTCCACCCCGAGCCGCGCGGAGCCCTCTCCCCGCAGCGTGAGCAATCCCCCGCAGGTATACCCCTTCTGGCGCGCCCGCGCCACCACCTCCTGACAGAAGGTTGTCTTGCCTGCGCCGGAGGGGCCGGTCAGGAGGCATAGCAGGGGGGGGGGGGGGGGGGGGGGGGGCCCGCCCCCCCCCCCCCCCCCCCCCCCCCCCCCAGAACCCCCAGGGTGACAGACCCCGTTGCCCACACCCGAACCTCCGCGGTATCCCTCACCACCGGGCCCGGTGCTCCTCGGCAAAGCCAATCAGCCCTCGGACGGAGAGGATCTCCCCGTCGTCGGCCACCACCCGCCCCTCGTAGTGCCCGAACATCTGGTGGACCTCGCTGAAAAGAATTCCCAGATTCGTGCGGGCCACCCGTTCCTTGAAGGGCATTAAGGTCAGGTCCAACCGGCCCTCGTCGTCCGTGAAACGCCAGGGCTGCATAAAGTCATCGGAGCGGTAATCAAAGTGGACAACCCCCAGTTTGTGGACTTTCCCCTCCAGCACGAGGCAGTTCTCCGTCGCCGCCGAGGTGTCGCCAAAGCCACATCCCAGATTCAGACCGATTCGCCTTCCGTCGGGGAGGAATCCCGACGCGCTGGCCCAGTTCCAGAAACTTCGGTACTCCCATATCCCCCGTCCCCAATCCAGAGAGCCCAGCGTCTGGTCCGGACGCAGTTCCTCCTCCTCACGGCCGTACCGCAACCACCCGCTGGCTGGCAGACAGTTGATCTTCCGGTTGTAGTAGAAACGCCGCTTCCCGATAGGGATGACGATGGTCATAGACTCGTGCTCGGGTGGGCACTCCAGGCGGATATCGGCGTGGATTCCCCGTCCGTTGTGAAAGGCAGGCCAGTCCACCTGGAGGTGACGGAAGCCCGCTTCGGCCCGAAAGACCAGCCGGATCCGACGGTCCTCGTAGCGGGATTCCCCCTCCTGACTGTTGCGGGGAAGTCGGACTCCTCTCCCCAGCGGGATGATCACCCCCTCTTCGTGCAGTTCTTTCGTCTCCCAATCCAGCGTGTAGACGAAGATGTTCCCCGCATAGCCCAGGTGAGCGATAGTCGCGGAGAAGAAGCGGCGCGGGGTGAAGAGGGCATAGTAGTCCCAGCGCTTGACCCGAAGGAACTGGAGCCATCGGAACAGGAGGGGATAGAAGCGCGCCCGCTCCAGGTTGCAGTCCAGGAGAGGATGGGGTGACCAACCCACCGCGGCCAGCGAGCCGTCGGGAGCCAGAAGTGATCCGGACGCCTGAATCCGGGTTCGGCTCATAGTGTCTCCTTGCTCTGACGCTTGTAGGTTGACTAAACAAAGGGTTGCGCAGGTATGGGCCGGACGGCCCGCGCTACCTCGCAGGGCGTAGTGCAGGCTATCAGCC
>JANXAH010000055.1 GCA_025062415.1 Anaerolineae bacterium
AGCCTGCGTTACACAATCTTCAGCAGTTTTCAGACGGGGTAATGGGACTTTTCTCAGGCGCGTTTGGAAGTGCCAGACAGGTCGCTTTCACCGATGGGATGCCCCAACAGTGCTTCCAAGTCGGCCAAAGCGGTCTCGGTATCGGTAAAGACGATGGTGTGGATCCCCAGCATCCGCGCGGCGTCGGTGTTGCGGAGGTGGTCGTCTATGAAGACGGCCTCTTCGGGACGCACCCCCAGCCGATCCAGGGTCAGCCGGTAGATAGCGGGGTCGGGTTTCGCCAGCCCGACCTCGGCGGAGTTGACGTAGAGGTCAAACTCCACACGGGGGTCAAATCCGTAACGCTTGCGCAGGACGTCGGCGTGTTCCGGGAAGGCGTTGGTCAGGAGGGCGACTTTGTACTGGCCCCGAAGGGCCCGAATGGCGGCGACGATCCGGGGGTTCAGGGAGTCCTCGGCGAAGTACTCCCGGTAGAAAGCCCGGAGGGCCTCCTGGTCCATCCCCAGGGTCCGAGCGACGTGAGCGTCGTATTCCTCCCGGGAGATAGATCCGATCTCCAGGAGTTTCCACTTTTCTCCCCAGAGAGCGGCGTTCACTGTTCCTTCGGGAAGGCCCAGGCGGCTTTCCCATTCCGGTGCTCGCTGCAGAAAACTCAGGGGGGAAAGGACGCCGCCCCAGTCAAAAATCACGGCCCGGATGCCGGGAATTGGTCCCAGTTTGGGCAGTCGGAGAGGGAGGCCCGCGGCGATGAGGGCTCGGCGCAGGTGGAGGGTGCCGCGGAAGTGGATGCCGGTCATTCCCAATGCCTGCGCGGCCTCCACGTTGGGCCGCCAGTCGTCCACAAAGACCGTCTCCTCCGGCGCAAGGCCCAGCCGCTCCAAAGCGAGGCGATAAATGGCCGGGTCCGGTTTCATCAGGCCCTCTTCGGCGGAGATGACGACGGCATCAAAGAGGGCCATAAGCCCCTGTTTGGCCAGCAGGCGACGGAGATTTGTGGGGTGATTGCTCAGGAGGCCCGTTTTCAGGCCGAGGGCCCGCACTTCCCGCAGAAGGGCGACCAGTTCCTCATCCAGTCGGTCGCCAGCCCAGAAATCCCGCCGCAGGACGGAAAGGTCACTTCCATCCAGATTCAGCCGTCGCGCGATATCGGCCCAGACGTCGTTGACCGAGGTATCGCCGCGCTGGGCCTGGTCCCAGAGTTCGCTGCCGAAAAACGCGTCGGCCAGGGCGCCGGGGGAGAGGCCCAGGCGGCGCTCCCAGGCCATGCGCGGTCGGATGTCCACCGTGCGCATCAGAACATTGCCCCAGTCGCTAATTAGGCCGCGAATCACAGGGAGTCCTCCGGTGTGGGGAAAAGATGGACAAGGTCGGAAAAACGCTCCAAAGTAATCACGCGCTGGGGGTCTACGATGGGCGTTTCCTCAAAAGACCAGGGGGTATGGTAGGGGATGTAGATGGCACCGATCCCCACTTCCAATGCCGGATTGATGTCGGAACGAGGGCTGTTGCCCACCATCCAGGTTCGGGCAGGGTCCAGGTTGTAGCGGGCAATGAGGTCTTGCAGGACGTCGGGACCTTTCTCCGGGACGATGTGGACGGCCTCAAAGTAGGGAGCCAGGCCCGAACGCTCTATCTTGCTTCTCTGGGCCTGGGGGTCTCCTTTGGTCAGAAGAAAGAGACGACAATGGGGACGGAGGCGAGCCAGGGTCTCCGGAACGCCGTCCATCAGGATGATGGGGTATTCTATGACCTGACGTCCAATGGCCTCCACTTCGGCCTCCACTTCGGGCTGGGGAGGGCGACTGTCTTCCTGGCAGAGGCGGTGGTAGGTCAGGACCAGGCTTCGGACAAATTCCTGGGGAGCGTAGCCGTAGAGAGGGATGCGCTCGTGTTCAACCTGGGAGAGAGTTTCGCGGGCCCGCTGGGGGTCAAACCCTTCCTGGGCCATCCGCTGGGCAAAGGATTGAATGGTCTGCTCGTAGAAGATGTTGTTTTCCCAGAGAGTGTCGTCCGCGTCCAGAATCAGGGCATAATGGGCCATAGCGGGGGCAATTATACCAGAAAGCACAGAAAACGCCAGAAATGGGGCCGACCAATGTTGCCAACTGATATAAGCGGGGTATACTATAAGCAGTCTCCGAAACCCGAAGCGCACATCTCCGTGGAGGCATTCTATGTCTATCTGGCAAACCTACTTTACCCCTACATCTGCTGAGGAGGTGCTCCGCCTGCTGGCAGAATATGGCACCGAGGCTCGGATCATCGCAGGCGGAACCGATCTGCTGCTGGAACTGGAGCGAGGGGTCCGACGGGCCAGCGTCCTGATAGATATCAGCCGGACTCCGGGGCTGGACGGGATCGCCCTGGAGGGAGATAGGGTTCGCCTGGGTCCCCTCGTGACGCACAACCGGTTGGCCGCCTCGCCCATCGTGGCAGAGCATCTGTTTCCGCTGGCCCAGGCGGCCTGGAGTGTGGGGGCGCCAGCGATCCGCAACCGGGGTACCCTGGGGGGCAACCTTGTCACGGCTTCCCCCTCCGGCGACACGATCCCACCCCTAATGGCTCTGGGGGCCACGCTGGTGCTCCGCTCTGTCCGCGGCGAGCGCCGGGTCCCGATTCAGGAATTCTTTGAAGGGAACCGCCAGGTGAATATGGCCCCGGACGAGATGCTGGTGGAGGTGCAGGTCCCAGCGATGCGGCCGGGAGAGCGCGGCGTTTTTCTGAAACTGGGGCTCCGACGGGCGCTGGCGGTTTCCGTCGTCAACGTGGCCGTCGTTGTCCGATTGGAGGACCAGTTGGTAACCCGTGCCCGGATCGCTATGGGAAGTGTGGCTCCCACCGTCCTGAGGGCCTGTGAGGCCGAAGGGGCCCTGGTGGGGAGTCCCCTCTCTTCGGAACGGATAGAGGAGGCGGCGGACCTGGCAGCCCGCGCTGCCATCCCCATAGATGACATCCGCGCGGGGGCGGAGTACCGACGGGAGATGGTCCGTACGCTTGTCCGCCGCGCGCTGACCATCCTGGCGGAAAAAAGGGAACGGGACGGTTTTCCCGCACACCCGCCCTTCCTCTGGGGCCGGACGGGGGGGAAGTTCCCCTACGTGGTCGGGAAGACCGTGCGCCATACTGTGGGTGGCGATGAACCAATAGAGTGTACGGTGAATGGGAAGAACTACGTCGTCCGCGGGGCAAATGGAAAAACGCTCCTGCGCATGCTCCGGGAGGACCTGGGGTTGACCGGGACCAAAGAGGGATGCGGAGAGGGAGTGTGCGGCACATGCACGGTCTGGCTGGATGGTATTGTTGTTGTCTCCTGCCTGGTTCCTGCGCCGCGTGCCCATGGCGCGCAGATTGTCACCATAGAGGGGCTGGCCCGTGGAGAGAAACTCCATCCGCTCCAGCAGGCCTTTATTGATGAAGGGGCTGTCCAATGCGGCTACTGCACACCCGGCTTTATTATGAGCGGCGCAAAGTTGCTGGAGGAAATCCCATCGCCTGATCGGGAGCAGATTCTCCACGCAATCGCGGGGAATCTGTGTCGGTGTACTGGCTATTACAAGGTTGTGCGGGCGATAGAACGTGCCGCGAAGTCAGCAATCCCATAAGGAGGTCAACATGAAACTGGTCGGTAAGCGGATCGCGATCCTCGCCGAGAACAACTATCAGGAACTGGAACTCTGGTACCCGCTCCTGCGGATGCGGGAAGAAGGGGCGGAGGTCAAAGTCGTCGGCACCGGGAGCGCCAATACTTACACCAGCAAGTACGGGTATCCCGTCAACGTGGACGTGTCGGCGGACCAGGTCTCTGCGGACGATTTTGACGCCATCATCATCCCCGGCGGCTACGCGCCGGACCTGATGCGCCGCTACGAATCTGTCCTTCGGCTGGTGCGGGAGGCGTTCCAGAAGGGAAAGGTCATCGCGGCCATCTGCCACGCCGGGTGGGTCCCCATCTCCGCGGGGATTCTGAAGGGCAAAAAGGTGACCAGTTTCTTCGCCATCAAAGATGATATGGTCAACGCCGGAGCGGAGTGGGTGGACGCGGAGGTTGTCCGGGACGGCAATCTGATAACCTCCCGTAAACCCGACGACCTGCCGGCCTTCTGCCGGACCATCATCGCGGCCCTGTCTGAAGGATAGTTGTGGGGCGGCGGTTGCTGTTCCTTGCGGGATGGATAAAACTCACCTGCAGCGGTTTCGCGACCCGGAGGCGGCGCGGGCGGTTGCGGAGGCCATTGCGGCCCGGTCTACTCGTCCGGTCCGTCTGATGGAATTCTGTGGGGGGCACACCCACGCGATCCTTCGCTTCGGCATCCCCGACCTGCTCCCGCCGACGGTGGAACTTCTCTCCGGCCCTGGTTGTCCCGTCTGCGTGACCTCTGCGGCGGACCTGAACCGGGCCCTTGCCCTGGCCTCTCTTCCCGGCGTCATTCTGACGACGTTCGGGGATATGATGCGGGTGCCCGCGGACCGGGGGCGGTCTCTGGCCCGTGCGAAGGCCGAGGGGGCCGACGTGCGAATCGTCTACTCCCCCCTGGACGCGCTGGGGGTCGCCCGCCAGAACCCCGGACGGCCTGTGGTGTTTCTGGGCGTGGGCTTTGAGACGACGGCGCCGATGGTCGCCTCGGCGATCCTGGTCGCCGAGGCCGAGGGGATTTCCAATTTCTATGTCTTCAGCACGCACAAACTGACGCCTCCGGCGACCCGCGCGATCCTGGACGCGGGGGAGGTCAATCTCTCCGGTATCATCGGCCCCGGCCACGTCACCACGGTCATTGGCCTGCAGGCCTGGGAGTTTCTGGCGGAGGAATACGGGATTCCCTGTGCGGTGGCAGGGTTTGAGCCCCTGGACGTTCTGCGGGCTATTCTGGCGCTGGTGGAGATGGTGGAGGAGGAGCGCCCCGGTATCGCCAATGCCTACGTTCGGAGCGTCCGTCGGGAGGGAAACGCGGCCGCGCTGGCTGCGATGGACCAGGTCTTTGAGGTCGCCGAGGCGGAGTGGCGAGGGCTGGGGGTTCTGCCTGCCAGCGGTCTGCGGATTCGGGAGGCGTACGCCCACCGGGACGCGATGCGGGTCTTTGCGGTGGAGGTTCCTGCGGCGCGGGAGCCTCCCGGCTGCCGTTGCGGGGAGGTTCTGCGGGGAGTCCTGCGGCCCCCGGAGTGCCCGCTTTTTGCGCGCGTCTGCACGCCCCAGGACCCCGTGGGGCCGTGCATGGTCAGCGCGGAGGGGGCCTGTGCGGCGTACTACCAGTATGGGCGCGGTCGGTAGCCGCGGCGATGACGGCGGGGCGGGGGGGGGGGTTTGGGCCCCCCCCCCCCCAGCGGGTAGTAAAAACCCCACGGGCGGCAAAGAAGAAAGGGAAGAGGGGTGGACAACACACACCTATGGTTGAGTTGAAAGGAAGAATGATTTGAAAAAAAAAAC
>JANXAH010000011.1 GCA_025062415.1 Anaerolineae bacterium
CTTTTTGGGTCGGCGCAGGCCGACCTTCGGCCAGGGCTCAGGCAAGGCCGACTTGAGTCGGCGCTGATTGGAAATCAGCCTTTCTTTGGCGCTTCTGCGCCGGGTGTCGGCCTTCGCCGACAGGCTTTTTGGGTCGGCGCAGGCCGACCTTCGGCCAGGGGCCCAGACAAGGCCGACTTGAGTCGGCGCTGATTGGAAATCAGCCTTTCTTTGGCGCTCCTGCGCCGGATGTCGGCCTTCGCCGACAGGCCTTTTTGGGTCGGCGCAGGCCGACTTGAGTCGGCGCTGATTGGAAATCAGCCTTTCTTTGGCGCTTCTGCGCCGGGTGTCGGCCTTCGCCGACAGGCTTTTTGGGTCGGCGCAGGCCGACCCTCGGCCAGGGCTCAGGCAAGGCCGACTTGAGTCGGCACTGATTGGAAATCAGCCTTTCTTTGGCGCTTCTGCGCCGGGTGTCGGCCTTCGCCGACAGGCTTTTTGGGTCGGCGCAGGCCGACCATCGGCCAGGGCTCAGGCAAGGCCGACTTGAGTCGGCGCTGATTGGAAATCAGCCTTTGTTGGCGCTCCTGCGCCGGATGTCGGCCTTCACCGACAGGCTTTTGAGGTCGGCGCAGGCCGACCCTCGGCCGAAGGCCAGGAAAAGGGCGACTTTAGTCGGCGTCAAAAAGCGCTGAGAAACGGCGCAGAACAGGTCAGCAGTTATGTGACAGGCCTGGCAGCCTGTGTTACGGGCCAGCGGCCTGGGCTTTAGTGCGTGGCACAGGCTGTTATCTCGTACCCCGTAGGCCAGTGGCCCTGCGCTACAGGCCAGTGGCTTGTATAACGGGCCTGGTACTATCCCACTTAGGAGTGGAGGTGCCCGCATGAAGCAGTACATCTTTGCTTCCGCAGCGGTTCTGGTGGCGCTCTTGGCTGCTGTTGTTCTTCTCCAGTGGTCTGCGTCAGCGGCTTCCTCTCCGAGTGTGATTTTGCCCTCTTCGTTGGGGCCGGAGGGGATATCCTCCCCACCGACAGATTACCTGCTTCTCCTCCCCATCATTCCGCCAGACCCGGCGGAGGTTCTGCCAGGGCTAACCCCAGAGGAAGCAAACGAGTTTGCCCGCCATCTGACTTACCGGCAGGCCGAACCTCTCCTGGCCGAACTGGAGCATCTGCGGGCAGAGGGGTTCATCGCCGGTTACGAGATCCGGGCCGACCTTCACGGCGTGGTGGTGAAGCGCGTGGCCGAGGTCGCACAGGAGCGGCTCTTTCGCCTTTCTGGGGTAGCGGGGGGGCTGGCCTTCACCGGCGAGGTTCCGCCCTGCGCCGCAGCGACTGGAAAGGCGCTTCGGGAACTGGTGCTGTCCTTCAGCCAGGGCCCCGCTTTCTCTTCTCTGGACCTCCGCACAGCCGGAATCTCTCCCCAGTCCTCCGCTCCCAGCGTCCATATCCGACTCCCTCCCGGAGCGGAGAGCACATATATAGAGGGATACACCTCGCCAACCACCACTGTGACCCTGCGGATTTTTCGCCGAGGGCGCCTGATCGCCACCCAATCCACCTCCAGCACCGCCAGTGGCTGGTACTACTTCTACCCTCAATGGTCTCCATGCTTTCCCTCCTCCTGGTCTCTTCGCCCTGGTGATGTGGTGGAGGTGACAGCCAGGGGCCAGACGGCGCGCACTGTTGTCGCCGACCTGTGGGCCTGGGTAGACCCGTTTGCGAACATTGTGGTGGGCCGAACTGAGCCGGGGCGCTCGGTTCAGGTGGCGCTCATCCACTATGAGACTAAACCTTGCAGCGGTTCCACCGTCACGGTCACTGCAGAGACGGATCCCACCGGCTATTTTACAGCGACTTTCCCCGTAGATTTCAATGGCAGTGCCTGGACGCGAATCTACGCCCGAGACAGGAATGGAAACAGTACTTACTACTTTTTCTATGCCTACCGCATAACTGCTGGCTTAAACAGCCAGACTATCAGTGGTTTCCTGAAGCCGGGAGTGAACTTTATTGCCGCTCTGGTGCGTTCTGGAAACACAGTCTCTGTGTACAGTGCCACCAGTAGGCCCGACGGAGACTTCATCGCTTGGTTCACCGACACTCTGCGGCCTGGTGATGTTGTCACGGTCAGCGGCGGTGGTGTGAGCCTTCAGTTTACTCTTGCGGCCCTCAGCGTAACGGTGGACCACGTCGCCGACCGGATCACTGGCACAACGGGCCCCGACCGCCTGGTAGTGGCCAACTCCGCGGATTACGGTTACCATCGCTGTGCTTGGGCCTTCGCCTGCCAGCATACCTATGCAGATATGTCCGGGAACTTTGCTATAAGCGCGGGGATGGACCTGAGGCGTTTAAACACCGTAGACCTGCGAATTTACGACAGGGATGGAAACATCCAGTATGCCTACTTTTCTATCCCGGGCGTCCGGATCTATCTCTATCCGTACTCAGCATATCTTCAAGGCTTCTGGAGAGACCCTTCCGCAGGGCAGGTGACGGTTACTGTTAAAGACAGTACCGGCACAATGCGCAAGGTAACTTCTGCAACGATTTCCACCGCGTTTGGATCCTTCTTCGTCGACCTGATGACGGCCATCAGTCCCACAGATCGGATTGAGATAACCGACGGTGCATTCACCGAAACGCTGGAGGTTCCGGACCTGACGGCCCGACTGGATGGAGATACTGGCCGCCTGACCGGAACAGCCGGGCCCGGCCGCCTGATTGCTCTGCTCTATGACTTCCGCAGGGAACAGAATGTCGGGGTAATGCATTGCGCTGAGGCCGAGGTGACCTCCGCCGGCGCATATACCCTCACTTTTAGCGAAGCCCAGATAGGAGGAAGAGACTACGCCGAGGTTCGGAACATCAACCCCGATGGACACATCTATCAGGGGAAGATAGCACATGCTTTCACCGTCTGGGCTGGAGAACGGCAGGTGGACGGTTACACAGAAACCCCATACGCCACTGTCACCATCACGCTGTGGCGCAATAATGACCCCTCCGTTGTCGTGACCACCACTTCTTGGAGTAGCGGCCATTACTGGCAATATCTGGACGCCGGTATCGTCCTTACGCAAGGAGATAAACTGGAAGTGGAGACCAGCGACGGTGATCGCGTTGTCTTGGACTTCCCACTGACGGTTCAGATGGACCGGTCCAACCAGCGGATTTACGGAACAGCGCCCGCTGACGAGCCTGTTCGCGTGCAGGCCCGCAGACATGGTCGGCACTGGTGGGATTACGTCCATCGGGTAACCGTCGCTGATAGTTTCGGTAACTACACAACGTCCTTCAGCGGTCTTTACTGGGAGGACTGTTCCCCAGTGGACTTGAGACACCGGTGCATTCAACCGGCCGTCTACTACGATTCACCTGCCGGTCACCAGGTCTGGATCGTGGGGCCGGTTCCTCAGCCAATCGGAATGGACCCTTACGAAGACGACGATGTTCCCGCCAGGGCACACGCCTACACTGGCATTTGCTCCCACACGTTCCACACCGTCACCGACACCGATTGGGTTTCCTTCACGGTTTCTCAGGCCGATGTGGACAAGGGCGTGTTTTACCGGATTGAGACGTTCAACATGGGTCGGCAGATGACCACGCGGGTGATTCTCTATGATGCTCAAATGAACACGGTGGGGATATGGGAGGCCACCGAATATCGGGGGCGCGGCGTTCAGGCCCTCTGGTGGCCATCGGAGGCTGGCGTTTACTACCTGCAGGTGAAGCCTCCGGAATACTGGCAGTACACCTTCAGCGATACGTACTGCGATGCTGTCTACAGCCTGATGATTCT
The DNA here is from genome assembly GCA_025062415.1 of Anaerolineae bacterium. Taxonomy (GTDB): domain Bacteria; phylum Chloroflexota; class Anaerolineae; order B4-G1; family DUEL01; genus SpSt-77. The sequence continues at coordinate 3,785 of JANXAH010000011.1, forward strand.
GCCGGTACGGGGTCAGGTCTATCTGCCTTTGGTGATGCGAGACCCCTGAACTGTATCGGAAACGGGGCACAGATGAACGCAGATAGGCGCAGGTTTTCCTTGTAGCGGATGCCGATCTGCCCCTCCATCGCTCTTTCCGATACAGTCTACCGATCGCTCGGCCCGACAAAAGTGGTCCTGCTGCCCTCAGAAATTCAGGTAGGAGGAAAACGATGCGCATTGTCTTGGACGCAATGGGCTCCGACCACCGACCCGTTCCCGATGTCGCTGGGGCCGTGATGGCGGCGCGGGAGTGGGGAGACGACATCATTCTGGTCGGTCCTGAAGACGTGGTGCGGGCGGAACTGGTCAAACACGATACCCGCGGCCTCTCCATCACCGTTGTCCACGCGCCCGAAGTGATTGAGATGCACGAGCACACCGACGCGGTGAAGCGCAAACGGGATTCTTCCATCCGCATCGGGATGCGGATGGTGCGGGACGGCCAGGCGGACGCCTTCGTCTCCGCTGGAAATACCGCCGCTGTCCTGGCCTCGGCCATCTTTGACCTGGGCCGCATCCGCGGCATCAAGCGCCCCGCCCTGGCGACCATCTACCCTGTCGCTCCCAACCCCGTCCTGCTTCTGGATAACGGGGCCACCGCCGACTGTAAGCCGGAGTACCTGCTGCAGTTTGCCCGCATGGGCGTCGCCTACGTGGAAAAAGTCTGGGGCATTCCTAACCCGCGAGTGGGACTGGTCTCCAACGGCGAGGAGCCGGATAAGGGGAACATGCTGGTGCGGGATACCTACGCCCTGCTTTCCCAGAGCGGCCTTAACTTTGTGGGAAACGTGGAGCCCAAGGAGGTGACCCGCGGCGCTGCAGACGTGGTGCTCACCGACGGCTTTACGGGCAACGTGATGCTCAAAACCACAGAGGCCATTGCGTCCTTCCTGTTCCGTTTCCTGCGCCGGGAACTGACCGGAGGCGCACGGAATAAGGTGGCCCTTGTCCTGATGCTCCCCGGAGTGCTGGCGATGTTGCCAGGACTGGTGCTTCTTTTGCCCTCACTGCGGCGGGTGGCGAAGCGGCTGGACTACGCGGAGTACGGCGGCGCACTGCTGATGGGCGTGAACGGCGTGGTCATCATCGGGCATGGCCGCTCCAACGCCAAGGCGGTGAAGAATGCCATCGGCCAGGCCCGCCGGGCCGTGCTGGGCAACGTCCTGGAGGCGGTGCGGGCAGGCGCAGCGGTCGCCGTCCCCGAAGGAGAAGAAGAATGAGCCGACCCCGCGTCGTTGTCACAGGGGTGGGCGCGGTCACTCCGCTGGGACTCACCGCGGAGGAGACCTGGCAGGGGTTGCTGGTGGGCCGCTCCGGCATCGGCCCCATCACCCAGTTTGACGCGTCGCACCTTCCCGTCTGCATCGCAGGGGAGGTGAAAGGGTTTGACCCAGCCCGCTACCTGCCCGCGAAGGAGGCCCGGCGGATTTCCCGCGCGTCCCAACTGGCCGTCGCTGCGGCGCAGGAGGCACTGGCGATGGCGGGGCTAACTCCGCCGCTGGGGGAACGGGCCGGGGTCTGCATCGGCACGGGGATCGGCGGGCTGGAGTGGGCCTTTGCCCAGGCCCGTGTCCTCTGGGAGCAGGGCTGGGAGCGGGTAAGCCCTTTTGCGATCCCCGCGTCGCTGGCGAATATGCCCGCCCACCACGTCAGCCGGTGGGCCCAGGCGCTGGGGCCCATCCTCGCCGTCATCACCGCCTGCGCGGCCGGGACCCAGGCCGTCGGCGAGGGCGCGGAGATGATCCGCCGCGGTGCCGCCGACGTGGTCATCGCCGGAGGGGTGGAGGGGTTCATTCACGAGGTGGCGATCGCCGGGTTTATGGCGATGCGGGCCATCTCCACCCGCAACGATGAGCCCCAGCGCGCCAGCCGCCCCTTTGACGCAGGCCGGGACGGGCTGGTACTGGCAGAGGGAGCAGGGGTTCTTGTCCTGGAGCGACTGGAGCACGCGCGGGCACGGGGCGCGCCCATTCTGGCGGAGGTGCTGGGGTGGGCCTCTTCGTCGGACGGATTCCACGTGGCCCAGCCCGACCCGGAGGGGCTGGGGGCAATCCGGGCGATGCGCTGGGCCCTGGCAGACGCCGGAGTTTGTCCCGAAGATGTGGACTACATCAACGCCCACGCCACTGCCACGCCCCTCAACGACGTGATAGAGACGCGGGCCATCAAGGCGGTCTTTGGCCCGCATGCCTACCGAGTTCCCATCAGCGCAACCAAGTCTATGACCGGGCACGCGATGGGTGGTTCGGGAGGGATAGAGGCCGTCGTCTGCGTCCTGACGCTCCGGGACCAGGTCATCCACCCGACGGCCAACCTGGAAGAGCCGGACCCGGAGTGCGATCTGGACTATGTTCCTGGCGAGGCCCGCCGGGCCCAGGTCCAGATAACCCTCTCCAACTCCTTCGGGTTCGGGGGACAGAACGCCTGCCTGGTGCTGGGGAAGTGTGTTAACTAAAGGCGGCCTCTTCGGACCTCCGGCCGAGGGGCAACTTGTGCTGATCGGGCTTCAGCGTTGACAGGCCGGTGCCCGACGCGAGAGTGCCCAGAAGAAAAGGGGTGGGGGGCCCCTGTTTCTGGGAGAGAGAGCAGGGAGGGGCTGCTTTGAAGATACAAACTTTGTGGTGCGAGGTGCCTCTATGCCAACTATAGACGAACTGATCGCCCAACTCCGCCAAATGCGTGAGCAAGCCAGACAAGGCGGCGGACCGGAGCGCATTGAGCGCCAGCATGCCCAGGGAAAACTGACCGCGCGGGAACGGATAGAGAAACTTCTGGACCCTGGCTCCTTTCGGGAACTGGATATGTTCGTCACCCACCGCGCTGTGGGGTTCGGGGTGGAGAAACAAAAATACCTGGGAGACTCTGTCGTTACGGGCTGGGGGACGATCAATGGCCGTCTGGTCTACATTTTCTCCCAGGACTTCACCGTCTTCGGCGGCTCCCTCTCCGAGGTCCACGCGGAGAAGGTCTGCAAGATTATGGACCTGGCGATGAAGAACGGCGCACCGGTGATTGGTCTCAACGACTCCGGTGGCGCGCGCATCCAGGAAGGTGTCGTCTCCCTGGCCGGATACGCCTACATCTTTCTGCGCAACGTCCTGGCCTCTGGCGTCGTCCCCCAGATTTCCGCCATTATGGGTCCCTGTGCGGGTGGGGCTGTCTACTCCCCTGCGATGACCGACTTCATCCTGATGGTCAAGAACACCAGCCATATGTTCATCACTGGCCCCGATGTCATCAAAGCGGTCACGCGGGAGGAGGTCACCTTTGAGGAACTGGGCGGGGCGATGACCCACGCCACCAAAAGCGGCGTTGCCCACTTCGTCGCCGAGGACGAAGAGCACTGCTTTGACCTCATCCGCCGTCTCCTCTCCTACATTCCCCAGAACAATATGGAAGACCCGCCCTTTGTTCCCACCGGCGATCCCGAAGACCGGATGGATGAAGAGTTAAAGAACATTATTCCCGAAAGCCCCACCCGTCCCTACGATGTGAAGGAGGTCATCCGACGGGTGGTGGACAACGGGGAATTCCTGGAGGTCCACGAACACTGGGCCCAGAACATTGTCGTGGGCTTTGCCCGACTGGGCGGTTTCTCCGTGGGCGTTGTTGCCAATCAACCCCTGGTCCTGGCGGGCGTCCTGGACATCAATGCCTCGCGCAAGGCGGCCCGCTTTGTCCAGTTCTGTGACTGCTTCAATATTCCCATCGTTACGTTTGTGGACGTGCCGGGGTTCCTGCCCGGCGTGGACCAGGAGCACGGGGGCATCATCATCCACGGCTCCAAACTCCTTTGGGCCTACTGCGAGGCGACGGTACCCAAGGTTACCGTCATCCTGCGCAAGGCCTACGGCGGCGCCTACGACGTGATGAGTTCCAAACACATCCGGGGCGACATCTCCTACGCCTGGCCCACCGCCGAGATCGCCGTAATGGGGCCGGAGGGGGCGGTGAACATCATCTTCCGCAAGGAGATCGCCGCGGCGGCCGACCCGGAGGCGGAGCGGGAACGGCTGGTGCGAGAATATCGGGAGCAGTTCGCCAACCCCTATGTCGCCGCGGCCCGCGGCTACATAGACGACGTTATAGAGCCCCAGGAGACCCGTCCCCGGCTGATTGAGGCGTTGAAGATGCTCCGCAACAAGCGGGACGCCAACCCGCCCAAGAAGCATGGCAACATTCCGCTGTAGCGATGCGGGAGTTTGCGGCGGGCGGCGAAGCCGCCCGCCGCAAACCCGCTACTTTTGCCGTCTGAGGAGGAGTGATGGAGGAACTTAAGCGCCGCATCCTGGCTGAGGGCCGCGATCTGGGGAACGGCATTCTCAAAGTGGACGGTTTCATCAACCACCAGATAGACCCAGGGCTGATGCAGCGGGCTGGGAAGGAACTGGCCCGCCGCTTCCGCAATGTCGGGGCGAACAAAATCCTGACAGCGGAGATCTCCGGCATCGCGCCGGCCCTGGCTGCCGGGCTGGCCCTGGGAATCCCCGTCATCTACGCCCGGAAGCGCAAGCCCATCACAATGACCGAGCCCGTCTACGTGGAGAGTGCCCCCTCCCACACCAAGGGGCTGGAGGTCCTGCTGATGGTCTCCCCGGAGTACCTGGGGCCGGGCGACCGGGTGCTCATCATAGACGACTTTCTGGCGACAGGCCTGACCATCGCCGCGCTGGTCCGGCTGGTTCAGAAGGCCGGCGGGCAGGTCGTCGGCATCGGTGTCCTGATAGAGAAGCGCTTTGAGGGCGGCCGGGACGTTCTGGCTCCCCTCGGTGTCCCCATAGAGGCCCTGGTGACTATCACGGAGATGCGGGATGGAAGAATTGTCATTGCGGAGCAGGGTTGAATCCGGATGCGCGATACCCTTGTCATTTTAGACTACGGTTCCCAGACGACCCAACTCATCGCCCGGCGAATTCGGGAGTCTCAGGTCTACTGTGAACTTTTCCCGTGGAATACCCCCGCCGAGCGGGTGATGGCTCTGCGCCCGCGCGGGTTTGTCCTCTCCGGCGGCCCCGCCAGCGTCTACGAGCCCGGAGCGCCGACCCTGCCCGCGTACGTCCTGGAAAGTGGCCGCCCCGTCCTGGGCATCTGCTATGGGATGCAACTCCTGGCCCACGCGCTGGGCGGACGCGTCGGACGGGCCCCGCAGCGGGAGTATGGCCCGGCCCGCGTTGAACTGATCCACCCCCTTTCGTTTCTGATCCCGCTGCAAGCCCAGCCCCAGGTCTGGATGAGCCATGGCGATCGGGTGGAGGAACTCCCCCCCGGCTTCATCGTCCTGGCCCGCAGTCTCAACTCCCCCGTCGCCGCGATGGGGGACCCGGACCGACACCTCTATGGTGTCCAGTTTCACCCCGAGGTCGTTCACACCCCTGCCGGGCGGGAAATCCTGCGCCGCTTCGCCACGGAGGTCTGTGGCTGTGCCCCCACTTGGACCCCTGCGGCGTTCATAGAAGAGGCCATTGCCTCCATCCGGGAGCAGGTCGGAGATGGCCGGGTCCTCTGCGCGCTCAGCGGCGGCGTGGATTCCGCGGTCACGGCCACCCTGGTCCACCGCGCCATCGGCGACCAGTTGACCTGTGTCTTCGTTAACACCGGCCTGATGCGCCGGGGGGAACCCGAGCAGGTCGTGCGCACCTTCCGGGATCGGTTGGGGATGCCGCTGGTAGCGGTGGACGCCACGGAGGAGTTCCTGGCCGCACTGGAGGGAGTCACAGATCCCGAAGAGAAGCGGCGCATTGTCGGCGAGAAGTTTATTCGGGTCTTTGAGCGGGAGGCGGAGAAACTGGGGCGGGTGGACTTCCTGGCCCAGGGAACCCTTTACCCCGACGTCATTGAATCGGCGGCGCCGGATAGGCCTGGTGCCCGCCGGATCAAGACCCACCACAACGTTGGGGGGCTTCCAGAACGGATGCGGTTGCGGCTGATAGAACCACTGCGGTATCTTTTCAAGGACGAGGCCCGCGCCGTAGGAGAGGCCCTGGGGCTGCCGCCGGAGGTGGTCTGGCGGCAACCATTTCCGGGGCCGGGGCTGGCCGTCCGCGTCGTCGGCGCAGTGACGTGGGAACGGCTGGAGCGGCTGCGGGCCGCCGACGCCATCCTGCTGGAGGAACTGGACCGGGCCGGCCTCCTGCGGACGACCCAGCAGGCCTTCGCCGTGCTTCTGCCGGTCCGCAGTGTTGGTGTGATGGGGGATTGCCGCACCTACGAGGAGGTGATTGCCCTGCGGGTGGTCACCACGGAGGACTTTATGACCGCGGACTGGGCCCGGTTGGACCCGGACTTGCTGGCCCGGATCAGCAACCGCATCGTTAACGAGGTCGCCGGGGTCAACCGGGTCGTCTACGACATCACTTCCAAGCCCCCGGCAACCATTGAGTGGGAATAGGGGGAGAAAGTTCGTGACGGCGGCTTCCGCCGCCGTCACGAACTTTTCAAAAACCGTTCTTCTATCAAATCCGCCAGCCCCACCGCGTCGTTCAGGTCAAACTGGGGAACGTCCAGGTCGTAGGGCTGATCCGTCGCCAGGGCGACCAGTTCCTCCGGCGAGCAGAGGAGTTCCCGACTCCGCTCCGCCCGGCTGACCTCAATTTTCGGCGCCGGTCCCCGCTTGTACCCCTCCGTCAGAATGATGTCCACATCCTGAATCGCGGCGACAATCTCTGGCAGGGTCAGTTCCCGGTCCAGCCGCCGGATGTGGACGATACGGTTGGGGGAAGCAAGAACGACGTGGTCCGACCCGGCCTGGGCGTGTCGCCACGTGTCCTTCCCCGGCCGGTCAATCTCAAAACCGTGGACGTCGTGTTTGATGGTTGCGACCCGATACCCCCGCCGTTTCAGTTCGGCGATCAGTTTCTCCATCAGCGTCGTCTTCCCGACGCCGGATCTCCCAACGATAGAGATGACAGGTATGGGGGTAGTCGGCAGTGTGCCTACCATCTCAAATCCTGTTTCCTGCCTCTTTCTCCCAGACTATCGCTCCTCCCGCGCGTAGGGCTTCATTAGGGCTGCGGGAGCCCCCAGTCGCTTGCGCATCGTCTCCCCTGCGCTGATGAGAAGCACCAGGATGGTGAAGACAAACGGGAGCGTGTTCAGCAGCGGCGGTGAAACGCCCAGTTTCTGCAGCCGATACTGGAGGATGCGGACGCCGCCGAAGAGGTACGCCCCCAGCAGGGCCCGCGCCGGGTCCCACATAGAGAAGATGGTCAGCGCAATGACAATCCACCCGGCTCCTGCTGTCATTCCCTCAATCCAGGCCGGGGTGTAGACGATGGGAAGGTAGGCTCCGCCGATGCCCGCCATCAGTCCCCCGAAGGTCACCGCCAGGTAGCGAACCCGGAAGACGTTGACGCCCATCGCGTCCGCCGTGGCCGGGTCTTCTCCCACCGACCGAAGGGAGACGCCCCACCGGGTCTTGTAGAAGAGAAACCACATCAGCGGGACCATCAACAGCGCGATGTAGACCAGCACGTCGTGGTTGAACAGAATGGGCCCGATGACGGGTATGTCGCTCAGGATGGGGATAGGAACCGGCTTCAACTGGACACGCGGGGGCATTCCGATGAACCGCTTGCCCATAATTCCGCTGATGCCTGTCCCGATCATCGTCAGGGCCAATCCAGCGACGACCTGGTTGACGCGCAGGGAAATGGTCGCGAAGGCGTGGATGAGCCCCATCAGTGCACCGATGAGCGCGGCAGCCAGCAGGGCCAGCCAGACATTCCCCGTCGCCTGAGTGACCGCAAAGGCGACGACGGCGCCCATCAGCATCATCCCCTCCATACCCAGGTTGACCACGCCGGACCGTTCCGCCGTCACTTCGCCCAGCGTCCCGTAGAGCAGGGGGGCCGCTGCAGGAACGGCCGCCCGGAGTGCCGAAAGAATCTGGTCCCAGATGGTCATTCCTTTACCTCCACGCCGGGCCGGACAGCCACAGCAGGGGCCATCCGGGCCGGGAATTCAATGCGCACGCGGTAGCGGGTGAAGAGGTCGCCACTCAGAACAAAGAGCAGGATGACTCCGTTGAAGAGGTGGACTGTCGCTGCGGGGAGGTTGAGAGCCAACTGGATGGCGTCTCCGCCCACCAGCAGCCCGCTGATGAGAAAACCTGTCAGGAGGACGGCCAGGGGATTCAGCCGGGCCAGCCAGGCGACGATGATGGCAGTGAAGCCGTAGCCGGGGGAAATGCCCTGAGGGTAGCGAAGCCGCCCGTGGATGCCAGCAACTTCCCCAACCCCCGCGATCCCGGCCAGTGCCCCGCTGATCCCAATGACCAGCAGCACCGTCCGCAGATAGTTCATCCCGGCGTACCGGGCTGCCTCCGGGTTCTCCCCGGTCACCCGGATTTCAAACCCCCATCGGGTACGCTGGATAAAGTAGTAGGCCAGGATGGCGGCCAGGACAGCGATGATGAGCGTGGGATAGTGGATGCGCGTCGTGCCCAGGTGTGGGATGATGGCGGAAGGAGGAAATTTGTCGGTGTACGGGAATCCCCACTCCTGGGCCCCTTTCCATGGGCCATAGACCAGGTGGTTGACCAGTTCGCTGGCGATGTAGACCAGCATCAGGCTGGTCAGGACCTCATCCTGCCGCAGTTTGGCTTTCAGGAGGCCGGGAATGAGTGCCCAGAGGGCCCCCGCCAGTGCGCCAGCCACAAACATTGCCGGAAGTCGCAGTGGGTCGGGAATGCCCGGGACGAAGAGCGCGACCCACGTCGCAGCGATGGCGCCGACGAGCAGTTGCCCCTCCGCACCGATGTTGTAGACGCGCGCACGGAAAGAGATGGCCAGTCCTGCCCCGCAGAGAATCAGCGGGATAGCCTTGGTCAGGGTCTCCGAAAGCCCGTACAGGCTCCCGAAGGCGCCCATGAAGATGCGGCGGTAGGCCACGAGAGGATTCACGCCCAGAATGTAGAAAAGGACCGCAATGAAAACCAGCGCGGCCAGAACGGAAAGGACGGGAGTTACCGCGTTCAGCCAGCGGGGTGTGTCCAGTCGTTTTTCCAGTCGGATACTGACCCAATTCATGCGACCTCCCGGTGGATGCCGGCCATCATCAGGCCAATGGTCTCCAGGTCGGCCTGTTCGGCCGGAAGGATGCCCATGATTTCTCCTCCGTACATTACTGCAATCCGGTCGCTCAACTGCAGGATCTCCTCCAGGTCTTCGGAGACCAGCAGGACAGCTGTTCCCTGCTCCCGCTGAGCCAACAGCGTCTGGCGGATGTATTCCGTTGCGCCGACGTCCAGACCACTGGTGGGATGGACCGCGATGAGCAGGCTGGGGGCGCAGGACGTCTCCCGGGCCAGGATAGCCCGTTGGATGTTGCCGCCGGAGAGAAGTTTGAGGGGCGTCTCCCGGCTGGGTGTCGCCACACCGTACTCCGCGATGAGCCGGTCCGCGTGATTCGCGATCGCCTCCGGATCCAGGAAGATGCCGTTGCAGAAAGGAGATTGGTCATAGGCCTTCAGGACGAGGTTTTCGGCGACGCTGAGATTGGGCACCGTTCCCACAGGCCGCTCCGCAGGGACGTAGCAGACGCCGCTGCGGGCCAGAACTCGGGGGGGCTGGTTGGTCACGTCTTTCCCCTTCAGGAAGACATGGCCCTTCACGGCCGGGCGCAGGCCAGCCAGTGCCTCCGCCAGTTCCCGTTGGCCGTTTCCCGCAACGCCCGCGATCCCCAGAATCTCCCCCGCGGCGATGTGAAAGGAAACCCCCTTGACGGCCATCTGTCCCCGGTCGCCCCGGACGTGAAGGTTTTTAACCTCCAGCACAGTGGGGCCGAGAGTGACCGGTTTCTTCTCCAGCCGGAAGAGGACATCCCGCCCCACCATCAGCCGGGCCAGTTCCCGCTTGTCGGTCTGAGAAGTTTCCAGCGTGGCAACTACCTTTCCCTGTCGGAGAACGGTCACCCGGTCGCTGGCGGCAAAGACCTCGTCCAGTTTGTGGGTGATAAAAATCACCGTCTTTCCCTCGGCGGCCATCCGCCGGACCGTTGCCATCAGTTCCCGGATCTCCTGAGGGGTGAGCATAGAGGTGGGCTCATCCAGGATCAGGATGTCGGCGCCCCGGTAGAGGGCCTTGACGATCTCCACCCGCTGCTGCTCCCCTGCGGAGAGTTGCCAGATACGCGCGTCGGGGTCCACCTCCAGGCCGTATTTCTGGGCAAACTCCCGCAGTTTCTGTCGGGCGGCCCGCTCCGGGAAGAAGAAGGGACGCGGCAGGCCCAGAACGACGTTCTCCGCTACCGTGTGGGAGGGGACCAGGCGGAACTGCTGATGGACCATCCCGATGCCCAGGCGGATGGCGTCGCTGGGAGAATGGATACGGACGTGTTTGCCCTTGACAAAAATTTCTCCCTCATCGGGATGATAAATGCCGTAGAGGATGTTCATCAGGGTGGTTTTGCCGGCACCATTTTCGCCCAGCAGGGCGTGAACCTCCCCGGTCCGGACAGCCAGGTTCACGTGGTCGTTGGCGAGGACGCCGGGGAAGCGCTTGACGATGCCGCGCATTTCTACAGCCAGGGAAGGCTCAGCCATAAGTGCCTCCTATGACGACAAACTCTCCACAAAAAGTAGATCGTTTTCACCGCGGCCCTTTGCTGCTGCAGCGTAAGAATCAGGCCTCTCATAACAGAGGGGTTGAGGCGGCGCGATGCCGCCCGCCTCAACCCCCCATAGAGACAGAAAGTGCCAGGCACTTAGAACGTGCCTGGCACGTTCCCGGCGGGATTACCGCGGCAGTTCGCCGATGACGCCCTCCACGAACCAGTCAATCGTCGTCAGTTCATAGAGGCTGAGCCGCTGGCCCGGCTTCACCCGCTCCTGGCCCTGCTGATCCTTGATCGGGCCGGTGAAGGGGTCAAAGAGGACGGCCGGGTCGGTCATCTGCTCCAGCCGCTTGAAGACCAGGTCGTAGACGCTGATCTCGCCCAGAAGCGGATCCGTGACCTTCACGGCCTTGAGCGGCGCCTCAAACTTGGGGTTGATGGGGACGCCGAAATCGCCGCCCAGTTCCACGCCCTTCTGGCCCAGGATGTACCAGTAGTCTACGTTCTCCAGGTTCTTGGGCGTGTAGATGCCCAGGTAGACCTTCATCAGGATGTCCTCGTAGATGCGCTCCCAGTGGACCAACTGGCCGCTGACCATAGAGTTGGGGCCGAACTGGGCCATGGGGCTGTAGTGGCCGAAGGAATAGACCGGCTGGCCCTTGTTGGTGTACTCCTCGGCCACCTGGACGACGGTGGGGGAGTCCTCGGTGAAGGCCAGGACGTCCACCCCCTCGGCGATCATCGCCTCGGCCGCCTGGCGGGCCTTGGCCGGGTCGTACCAGGAGAAGATCCATCGCACGTCTACCGTCGCGTTGGGGTTCACCTCGCGAACGCCCAGGGCGAAGGCGTTAATGTGGCGGACAACCTCCGGGATGGGGTGGGCAGCCACATAGCCGATCTTCCCGCTCTTGGTCAGCGCGCCGGCCATCAACCCGTTCAGGTAGTAGACCTGGTAGAAGTCGGCCATGTAGGTGCCCATATTGGGGGCCCGCTTGTAGCCGGAGCAGTGGAAGAAGATTTTATCGGGGTACTTCTGGGCCGCCGCCAGGGTGCCGTCCATAAAGCCAAAACTGGTGGTGAAGACTACGTCGCACTTCTCCTCCACGATGAAGCGGTCCAGGAACCGCTCCACATCGGCCTCCGGCACCGACTCGGCGTAGGCTGTCTCCAGCCAGGGGAACTGCTCGTCCACGATCTTGCGGCCCTGGTCGTGGGCGTGAGTCCAGCCGATGTCGCCGATGGGGCCAACGTAAATGAAGCAGGCCTTCAGTTTCTTCTCGGCCACCGGGACTTCTTTTACGACCTCTACGATGCGGGTGACCTCTACGGTCTGGACGCCGGGTGGAGCCGGGGTGGCGGTGGGCTGGCAGGCAGCCAGTGCCAACGCTGCGATGAGGATGAGGACAGTGGGAAGCAGAATGCGCTTATACATTTTCTTCCCTCCTTCTGCAAGGTTTCATAGGATTAAGGGCGAAGTTCGGGGATGAAGTATCGGGTTCTTACTTGAGTGAATTTGCTCCGCTCCACCTCCTTATGCGGGGATGCTTGAGAAAGAGCGGGGTTCTTATACAGCCCCCGTTACGCCAAATTGTAGCGGGAATCACGCGGGCCTTTTCGGCCCATCGTGCCTGACCAGACAGGAGAAAATTCGTGCTCATCTTTGCCTGAGGATAAACCGTCGGGCTCAATTGTAACCCCTTTCGGGGCTAAAAACATCGCCCTGCGGCGTGTTCCGTTCTTTCCTGGGCTACACAAACCCGAAGGGCTTTGCCTTTGAGTTCACATCCGGGCCTGAAGTTCCGCCCGGTGCAATCTATTCCTGCAGGATGAGGGGGCGCCCCTGTTTGAAAGCCTCCAGTTGGGCTTCCAGTTCGGCGCGCCGAAGGGCAGCGGCCTCGCGGCCTTTCTCTATCAGGTCCTCCACCCGCGCGCGGATGCGCTCCCGTAGTTCGGGGCCGGCATAGGGGGCAAGAAGCAGGCCAACAACCAGCCCGACCAGGGCACCGCAGAGGAGTCCGGCCAGAAATCCCAGGAACTTGCGCATGGGGTTGCCTCCTTCCGGGAGGATACAAATCCAATTATAGCCGGTGACGGGATTTTTGCAACTGGGCTATCTGCTTTCAGATGCCGCGAGTTGCTTATCTGGCTTAATCGTGGTATGCTTCGGATTATGAAACATACGCCTGCTCATTTCCGACACAACTTCATAGTTCTGCTGACCGACTATATCTTCTTTGGGGTTGCCTATGCGTTTCTCAACCCTAATACGGTGCTTCCAGCTTTCGCGCGCACGCTGACGGACCTGGAGCCGCTTATCGGGATGGTGCCCACGGTAATGGCCGCGGGGTGGCTGTTGCCCCAACTGGGCGCCGCGGCATGGTTTGGGAAGGCGTCCCGCAAGAAGCCGTACCTGCTCCGGGCCATTTATGCGGGAAGGCCGGTGTATTTCTTTTTGGCCTTCCTGATCTGGATGGGCCTTCCCCATTATCGCCCCTTGATGCTTGGAGTCTTTCTCGCGGGTCTACTGTATTTCAACGTACTGGATGGAATCGCGTCTGTAGCTTGGTTTGACTTGCTGGCCGCAACTATTCCGATGGAGCATCGGGGACGGCTGGTAGGGATGGCCCAATTCGCAAGCGGTGTGCTCAGCATCGGTGTCGGCGGGCTGGTTGGCGCCATCCTGAGTAGCCCATCCCTACCCTATCCGAACAACTACGCTCTGCTGTTTCTGGCTTCCGGGTTAGCGCTAGTGCCCTCCACGGTTGCTCTTACGTTGCTAAAAGAGCCTGAACGGAAAGAAAGCACCGTCTCGTCATCGGAACCCCGGAGCAGTCTTTCCGAATTCGTCCGTCAATTGCGATCGGTCTGGAGGGAGGACCAGAACTTTCGCCGGCTGGTTTTCACCCGATGGCTTGTCGGCCTGTTTGGCCTTTCCCTGCCCTTTTATATTCTTCACGCCACGGAGGTTGTCGGGTTGCCGCAGGCGGTGACCGGGTGGTTCGTCTCCGCCCAGATGGTGGGTGGGATCGTCGCCAGTATCGGATTGGGATGGATGAGCACTCGCATCGGCCCCCGCCCGGTCATCTGGGTGGGTGCGCTGAACGCTCTGCTCAGTCCCCTGGTTGCTCTGCTGGTTCATTTCTATCCGGCTGGTTCTGTTCTCTATCTCTATCCCCTCGTGTATTTCTGTTTCGGGATCACCAACAATACGTGGATGCTGGGCGCGTACAATTACCTGCTGGAAATCGCGCCAGAGGAGAGTCGTCCGCTCTTCGTGGGGCTCTACAATACGCTGGGAGGGCTGCTGATTCCGGTCTCCCTGGTGGGTGGAGCCATTCTGCGGGCAACGTCCTATCCCTTCCTGTTTCTCGTGACCGCATTGGGGGTTGCGCTCGGTTTGTGGGTAAGCCTGGGGCTGAGGGACTCCCGGCAGAAAAAGGCGGTTTGACCGAAGGAATGGAAGGGGGTGTGCAAAGCCACAGATTGGTCGCCTGGGCAAAGCGTGTGTTCTTTTTGTTCGCTGTGCCGGCGCTGTTTCTGGCCCTGGGGGTTGCCCTGGGGCCACCTGTCTACCACTTCCTTTCACAGCGGGAGGCTATCCAGGCCTGGATTCGCCAGTTTGGGCCCTGGAGCCCCTTGGTCAGCATTTTTCTGAATGTTCTGCAGGTCCTACTGGCTCCAGTTCCGGGCCAGGTGATCGGCGTGGTCAACGGGTATCTTTACGGTGTGGCGGAGGGAACTTTTTACAGTTGGGTGGGTGTGCAACTGGGGTCCGCTCTGGCGATGGGGATGGCCCGGCTCTGGGGGCGCCCGCTGGTCCGACGGTGGCTGGAGGCTTTTGGGGGAGAGGAACGGGCCTTTGTCTGGCTGGAACGCTGGGATGCGCTGGCCCGGCGGCGTGGACCGCTGGTTTTCCTGATCGTTTTTCTTCTGCCCTTTCTGCCCGATGATCTGGCGTGCTTTGCGGTAGGGCTGAGTCCGCTGCCCCTGGGGCCGATGTGGTTTTTAGCAGGAATTGGGCGATTGCCGGGATTGCTGGTTGCCAGTTGGGTGGGGGCCAATGCGGAGCGTCCTCCAATATGGCTCTGGAGCGCGCTGATTGCCGGGGGATTCCTGTTCGGGTGGGCCTACAATCGGTGGCGAGATCGGGTGGATATGGCGCTATTGCGGATTCTGCGCTTGTAGGAGCCCCCTATCGGCCCCAACGACTATGACCGCGCAGGCTGTAGGGCTTGTTCCCGGCGTCTTGCCCGCTTCAGAAACCGCCGCAGGCGCTGGGCCCGCGTATTCTTCCCGTAGCGCCTGCCTGGAATGCGGGGAGAAAGGCTCTCCTTCCCAACCCCTAACCAGATCAGAAGTTCTTCCCACCCGCCAAACACAAAATGCCTCCTGAGGTTCATTCCTCAGGCCAGAGGCCCAGGGCACGGGCCTGGTCTGTTGTCAGAATCCCGGCCTCCGTATCCGGAATTCCCTCCAGCAGAGCCCTCAACTCCTGAAGGGAGCGCCTTAAAAAGAGCCAGATGATCCCCAACCGTCGCGGCGGGGGCTGGCGGCTCATCACAACCAGAACCAAAGACTCCGGGCTCACAATACCTACGTAAATCTGTCGCCGGTCTCCCTCGTAGTGATGTAGACTGATCCCCGTTCCGTTTCCAAGGTTTTTCCCTAACTGTAGCGTTATGGAGGCCTCCTCCAGGATAAGGGGCAACAACTGTTCTTTCACAACCTCCTCGGTAAGCCCCGCCTGCGCGATGATATTCCCCTGTCCATTTGCCAACAATACACACTGCCCACCGATCCCCCGCTGGAGGGTTGCCAGAATCTGATAGACCCGCTCCATCCTTGCGGAGGGAACGGGGGATAACGAACGACGCTCGGTCATTCCAAGCACTCCTGAGGGAATTCCCGGAGCGGCATAGGTCAATCCCGCTCTTGGCTTTAGAGTACCACAGAAGCCCTTGGGGGAGGATTGCAAAGCGGTTACGGTTTGATTAAAAGTGAGGATTTTTACGGCCTTTCGCAGGAGGGCAGGGGCTGGGGGCGGCGGCGAAGCCACCGCCCCCAGCCCCCGTCTTTTCAAATCGGCATCTGGCGGCCCGTCGCGCTCCGGCAGAAGCGGCCAAACTCCGTCAGCCCGGCCAGCTGCTCAACGGAGAAGACAGGCCCGTCCAGGCAGACCAGCAGGCCGTCCAGAGCACATTGCCCGCAGATACCGAAGCCACATTTCATATACCGCTCCACGCTCAGTTGCCCTGGCAGCCCGTATTCCCGGCAGAGATGGACCAGGGCGACCAGCATCGGCTCCGGGCCACAGGCATAGATGACCGGCGACGGGTCTTCCCGAATCAGTTGGGTCGCTGCGTCCACTGCGGTGCCCTGTATGCCCAGAGATCCGTCGTCCGTGGCGACGACGGGCTCCAGGCCCAGGGCCCGGAAACGGTCTACGTAAATCAGGTCGTTGGCCCGCCGGGCCCCGATGACTACGGTGACCGGGACACCC
Organism: Anaerolineae bacterium; assembly: GCA_025062415.1. Lineage (GTDB taxonomy): Bacteria > Chloroflexota > Anaerolineae > B4-G1 > DUEL01 > SpSt-77. The sequence continues at coordinate 19,878 of JANXAH010000011.1, forward strand.
CGCTCCAGTGCCCGAACCGCCAGAAAGTAGAGAGGAGCGATGCCATATCCGCCACCCACCAGAAGGGCTGGGCGGTCCTCCACCAGGGAGAACCCGCGCCCGAAGGGGCCACGAATTCCCACCCGGTCTCCTTCCCGCGCCCGATGAAGCGCCGTACTGAATGGCCCCACCCGTGCGACGGTCAGCATCAGTGGGTTGGGGTGGGCGATGGAGAAGGGCTTCTCGTCCACACCGGGGAGCCAGAGCATTACAAACTGCCCCGGCTCCGCTTCAGGCAGGACGGTATTCAGGATAAAGGTGCGAATCCAGCGGGTTTCAACCTCAATGCGTTGGATGGTGACGATGCTGGGGAGAGGCATAGGGCTATCTCTGCCAGTTATCCTCCTGCAACTTTGCGCCAATCCGCAAGGAAGCGCTCCAGCCCCGCATCCGTAAAGGGGCTGCGAATCATCTGCTGCAGGACGCCGAAGGGAACGGTCAGAATATCCGCACCAGCCAGCAGGGCCTCCACCACGTGAGCGGTATGCCGGATGCTCGCGGCCAGGACCTTGCAGGGGAAACCGTAGTTGTCAAAGATGGCTCGCGTCTGCCGGACGACCTCCATCCCGTCCAGCCCGGCGTCATCCATCCGCCCGACAAATATGGAGACGTAGGTGGCCCCCGCTTTGGCCGCCAGATAGGCCTGAGTGGGGGAGAAAATGAGGGTCGCGTTGATGCGGCCGTTGGGCCAGCGGGAGATTTCCCGCATAGCCTTTAGCCCCTCTACGGTGCAGGGAATTTTGACGAAGACATGCTCGGACCAGGAGAGAATCTCCCGCGCTTCCTCAATCATCCCAGCGGCGTCTGTCCGAATCACTTCTGCGCTGACCGGCCCCCGGACGATGTTCACAATCTCCAGCGTGGTTGCCTTCAGGTCGGCGGTGCCGGCCCGCATCATCAGCGTGGGATTGGTGGTGACGCCGTCCAGGATTCCCCAACTGGCGGCCTCCCGTACTTCGTTCACATTGGCGGTATCCAGAAAGAGCAGTGCCATAGTACCTCCTTAGGGGTGCTTTCGGGTCGCCGTTTCTTTTAACCATGCCTCCACAAAAGCCAGAATTTCTTTAGACCCCGTGTGGCCCACGTCAAACCAGTGGATACGAGGGTCGCTGAGCCGGAACCAGGCATACTGGTGCCGAATCAGGCGACGGGTATCCCGCTTGATCTGGGCCACCACCTCCTCCAGCGTCGCTCGTCCCTCAAAATAGGGCCGAAACTGAATGTAGCCCAGACCAGACATCGCCGGAAGGTCCCAGGTATACCCGGCCTCCAGCAGCCGCCGGACCTCTTCCATCAGGCCGGCCCGCATCATCGCTTCCACCCGCTCGTCGGCACGCGCGTAGAGCGCCTTTCGGTCCATCGTCAGGCCAACCTGCAGCACACGATAGGGAAGGGATGCGGATGTCCGCTGGGCGGAGAAGGGCCGCCCTGTCCGCAGGCAGACCTCCAGGGCCCGAATGACCCGCCGAACATTGCGAGGGTCTATCTTTGCCGCAGCCTGGGGATCCAGCGCTGCCAGCCGGGCATAGAGAACCTGAGGTCCTTCTCGCCGGGCCTCCTCCTCCAGTTGGGCCCGGAGGGCCGGATCGGGCGGAACGGCAGGGGGACTCCATCCCTCCAGCAGGGCCCGAACGTACTGACCTGTCCCGCCGACGACAAAGGGTAGGCGGCCCCGAGCATGGATGTCGGCAATTGCCGAGTGGGCCAGTTGTAGAAATTGAGCCAGTCCGATCGTCTCGTTCGGTTCAGCGATGTCAATCAGATGGTGGGGGACTCGCGCCCGCTCCTGAGGGGTCGGTTTGGCCGTCCCGATGTCCATCCCCCGGTAGAAGAGGCGGGAGTCGGCGGAGACGATTTCCCCGTTCAGCCGCTCCGCCAAGTAAATGGAGAGGCCCGTCTTCCCCACTGCGGTCGGCCCGATAATGGCAATGACAGGGCTGGGGGAAACAGACGCTCCATCTTGGACATCGGAGAGGTTGTTCATCTCTACCGTTTCACCCCAGCAACGGATCTGTTGTTGTTTGCCGTGTCGTTTCGTGTTCCTCGTGTTCTGCGATGGTATGATGAGTCACGGCATTCCGGAAATCTCAAAGGTAAACCCCAGGATGGTGACCACGCAAACGGAGGCTCGGGGACGAGCGAACTGGAGTTCCACCTCTCGCTCCTGTCCGGGCTCTATCGTCCAGGGGAGGGCTGGGGCTGCTGTCTCCAGTTCGCCGGGCCCCGCGCTGGAACTGAGGCGAATATCGGCCTCGGAGATGGTCAGGGGCGCGTCGCCCTGATTGCGGATGCGGGCCACAATATGGAGCCGTTCTCCGCGTTCCCCCAGGAAGGCCTGAATGACCTCCACGGAAGCCCGTGCGACGGCCGCAGGAGGAGGCGTGTAGGGGAGGGAAAAGCGGGCCCGGAGGGAAGAGGAGGCGTGCGGGCCAAAAACCCAGGTAAGGGAAGGCCCCCCTATGGCTTCCGGCAGGACATAGGCGGCGGTGCTGTTCACACGCTCTCCCGGCAGAATCTCTCCGGGAAGAGGGCCGTGTTTCCCCCGCTGGGCCAGGGAGGGGGAGGGCGTGAACCGATTTCCCGCGCTGTCCACCAGTTCCATAACCAGCCCGGCGGTTTGGAACGGGGTTGAGCCAGTATTCTCTACAGCAAATTCCACAAAATAGGCCACCGCACCTGTTGGGAGGCCCTCCAGGCCGCGCGCGGCGTGACTCTCCAGAACGGTCACCCGGAGGTCACCGACCTGAACAGGTTGCTGTGGGCCAATCAGCGGTCCCGTTTCAGGGGTTGGCTCTATCTGACCCGCAAAGTCGGCCTCCACAACGTGCCATTCCTGTTTCCCCAGCAGGATCAGCGTTAGACCCGGGCGGGACTGGGCAAGGGGGCGTTCATCCCCTGCGGGGTAGCGACCCTGCCGGGCGATCCGGAAAATTCGCCGTGCACCATCGGAGAGTTCCAGGCCCAGATCTCCCTGGAGGGTGGAGATCAGGCTCCGGTTCTCTGAGGTATCCGGGAGTCCCAGGACGTAATTGACCACCGTCCCGTTCAGCCACAGCGCAACGTCTGCGGCCTGGGCCGGAACTTCCCAGTTGCGGGATACGGGCTGAACTGTGAACGATTTTCCTCCGGCCTCCAACCGGACTGGAATCGGGAGGGTCACCTGGGCGTTCCCAATCTCCACGACGGGGAGCGCCGGGGCGGGAAGTGGGCTGAGGGCCGGGGAGACGCGAGGGACTTCCAGCCGGATTCCCGCCGGACGGCGGGGGAACAGGACGGGCCGCAGCGCCAGCAGGATTAGCAGAGCCATTAACAGGATCCCCAGCCCTGCGGTTCCCAGCCACAGGGCGAGAGGAGGAAGTTGGGAGAGGAGACCTCTGCGCCCGGTCGGTCTTCCGGATGGTTCTGTGGGTTGAATCTCAGGCCCCGGTTGCTCTAACATCGCTTGTCCTATGGATTGGCGGGTGGGATACGGATGTAGATGCTGGCGCTTTCTTCGCTAACGACCCGGTTGATCCCCAGGTATGGGACGCTTATCCGGACTGCACCCCGGACGCTAAGCGTGGTTTCCAGTCGTCCATTCTCGTCCGTTGTTCCTTCACCGACCCGTTCGTTTGCGAAGGTGTCAAAAAAGAGGATTCGCAGGCCGATAACACCCTCCCCAGCACCCGGAGCCCGGTCGTTGTTAGCATCGTAATAGATGACCACAGTCATTGGGACAAACCGGGGAACCGGGGTTGCCAGCGGGGCGGGAGGAGTTGGTGTGGAGAGGAGCCGAATGGAGAGGTCGGCCGCGGCAATCGGTGTAGCGGTAGGCGGCGGAGATACGAAGGTCTCCGGAGTGGGCGTCCAGTCTTTGGGCGCTGGGGTGCTGGTCGGCCGGGGGGGCACAGTCGGTGCGGGGGTGGGAAGGCCCGGCACTTCCATACTACAGCGCAGGCTGTAGGTGCTGTTGGCGACCTCGGCATAGGGGAAGCGTCCTCCGTGCCCGACCAGCACATAAAGCCACCCTTCATAAGTGGAGAGGTAGGAAATCCTGCTCCGATAATCCCCCGGCGTCGCGTCGTCGTTGCCCCCCAGGGGGTTACGGTTGTGGTCGTAGATGATAATGTTCGTGTCCAACCCCGGCGCCAAATTGAGGGTCTCGCAGGTGTAGAGCAGGCGCGGCTTGACCCAGATTTTAAAGAAATCGTTGTCTTCCGTTGCCCCACCCCAGGGAACGAAGTTCAGGTTCTCGTAGGTGACGTTGGTGGCAATGGTGGTGGCACGGTCAAAATCGTAGTTGGGCTCAAAACGGTCCGGGGTACCGGGCGGCGCAGAGGTGGGAATCGGCGTCGGTGTGGGAGTAGGGGTCGGCGTGGATGTTGGGCCTGGACTGGGGGTCGGAGTCGCAGCGATCTGGAGGACGTCCAGCACGTACTCGGCAGTGAGCAGGGTGGTCGTCGCTGGGCCGGAGGGCTGGACCTCCACGTAGTGCAGGGAACTGTAAGCAGACCAGGTCACTTCTGCGTAGGTGGAAGAACTGCTGCTGCTGGTGAGATAGGCCCGGTTATGGTCGTAGATGACGATTTTCAACAACAGCGCACCACTTCCTCCGATATGAAGCGTTGCGCGGTAGTTCAGCCCCGGCGTTACAGTCACGGAGAAAAAGTCCGTTTCGGTAATGGGCTGGTTGGCGGCCAGCCCGTAGACGGTTCCGGGCATCGGAAGGGGGTTAGCCTGATTGAAGGTGTTGTTGGGCTCAACTTCGGTCATCTGCATCTGCGGGGCGGCAGTGGAGAGGAAATAAGTCAGCAGGGTCAGCAGCAGGACGATCCCTCCAAAACCCAGCAGCCGCAAGCACGCCTGCCTCTCGGCAAATCGGGGCGGAAACATTGCTCCCTCCAGAAAGAGTTGGAAAAAGAACTCTCCAATTTTACTGTACAATCCGGCCTCTGCAAGGCCCGATAATCGCCTTTATCTTCCCACACCAAACAGGTAGGCTTCCACTTCTGCCAGCCGCTCCACCCCCTTCACTTCGTAGGGCAGAAGCGGGAGTTCCACCAGCGTCAGATGGCCGTCCAGTTCCTCCCGCAACTGCCGGATGTACCGTTGTTGCATCTCCCAGCGCTGCCGATGGAATTCGCAATCGGGGTTCCGGATAATGTCGTTGATAATGAGGTAGCGGACAGTCAGGCCGTGGCGGCGGAGGTCCCGCAAAACCCGACGGCTCTGGTAGACCCCCAGGGCCTCCGGGATGGTGACCAGGATGAACTCCACATTCTGGGGGTCTGTGAAGAAGCGAATGGTCTGCTCGGAGAGTTGTTTCCAACTTTCTATGATTTCTATGAAGGGAGTGCGGGAGAGTTTCAGGGTGTCCCGCACTTCCAGGTAGACCCGTGGCGCGACCCGCAGGTGTTCCAGAAATCGCTGGGGAAGTCCCAGAAGGCGAAGCGTATCTCCTGCTGGCGCGGTATCCCAAACGACGAGGTCGTAGCGGCGATCCCGGACCCGTTCCAGGATGTAGTCCAGCATAAATTCCTCCTGGATGCCCGGCGCCATCGCCACGTAGTCCACCACTTCGTCGTAGGGGAGGTCCACCAAGGCGGAGGCGGCCGCGTAGACCTCCGGCCCGAATTTCTCCTTCCAGCGGCGCATGACCTCGTCCGGGTCTATCTCCAGGCCGTAGAGGTTTTCCACGCCGGGAATCGGACGTTCTGTCGGGCCAATTTCTGTCTCAAAGATGTCGGAAAGGGAAGGGGTCAGGTCGCTGGAGATGATGAGCGTCCGGAAGCCCCGACGGGCGAAGTGAAGGGCCGTTGCGGCTGAGGAGGTTGTCTTCCCGACACCTCCTTTACCGCCGAACATCAACACTCGGCGAGGATTCCGTTCCAGTTCACTGAGGTTCGCACTCATCACCGACGCACCACACACAAGATCTGACCGACGCGGATGTTGTAATCCGGGCCGATCCCGTTCAGGGAGGCCAGTTCCTCCACGGTCATCCTGAAGCGACGGGAGATGGAATAGAGGGTATCTCCGGGCTGGACATAGTAGCCGTATCCCGCGCATCCGGAGGGAACGGGGATCAGGACCATTGTCCCGGCCTGAATCCGCTGGGGGTCCGGGATACCGCTGGCGGCGGCGATGGCCTCCGCCGTGGTCCCGAAGCGGAGCCCGATGCGGAAAAGGTTCTCCCCCGGCTGGACAACGTAGTAGATGCCCCGGCCCGTCGGCGCCGGCGTCGGCCGGACGGCGACCGTTGGGAGAGGAGCGGGGGTGGGCTGAATGTCCTGCGGAGGCGGCTGGGTCGGGGGAGGGGCTCCCGGAGTGCCCGGACCCGTCACGGAGATGATGCCGCTGGCAGGCAAGGCCATCTTTACAGGATTCCCTGCGGCATCCTGTGCGCCGACATGGGTGAATTGCAGGGAGGCCATACCCGGGGCGATCCCCTGCAGGGTGATGGCGGCTACTACCCCTCCTGTGGGAAGAGATTCCCCCGGATCCCGCATCGCCTGGAAATTGACCAGGTTGCCCTCTACCTGATTTGCGAGGGAAACAGGAAAGAGGTCTCCAGGTGCAACCTGCACACCTGCCCCCGCGGGATCGCTATCCACGATTTGGGCGACCGAGCCGGGTTCCAGGCGGACTTGCAGGGAAAGGCTGGTCACCTTCTGGACGCCCTCGGCCCAGATGCGAACCGTGGTATTCTGCCCGACGGAGAGGGAGACTGTCGGTGGGTCCAGGTACAGGCTGGGCGGGCGCTCCTCCGTTGGGGCCACCGCCGGGCTCAACTCAAAGGGCGCCAGCGGGGTGACCGGTGGGGGGAGTTCCTCCAGCGTCGGGGTGGGCGTTGGGCCAGGGGAGGGGCCACCGCAGCTGGTCAGAAAGAGCATCATCACAGTACCTGTCAGAGCCAGTGTTTGCCAGCGCATAAATTCCCTCGGACTCCAGATCTGTTCAAGGATACCAGAAGGATCGGTCCGGCGTTAAGCCGTCGGGCTCATCGGCGAAGTCCCCTTCGGGGGCTGAAAACCCATCGCCCAGCGGCGGTGTTCTCTCCTTTCCGGGGCTGAAAAAGCCCAAAGGGCTTCGCCTTGAGCCCAGACGTAAACGTCCGGGCTGAAAGGATACCCAAAATTCAACACCGGATGAAGCGCTCGTGTCCTTTGTGCCCTTTGTGGTTTTACCCCCGGTCAAAGTAGATGGACTTGCCGGTTGCGGAAAGGGGAATGCCCATCACCACGTCGGCGTCTATAAGGCCCATCGCACGAGCGACCGCGCCCACACGGTACATCACCCGGTTGTCCACGTTGAGGAGACTGGCGGTTTTCACCGCCGAGCCGATGGCAATGCCCATATCCAGAAGCCGCATCGCACACTGGGGCCCGCGAAATTCTCCCTCCACGGTGTTGGGCTGGACGCAGGTCGGGCTTCCACACGCCGCACAGTTCAGCCCTACGACACGGGCGTCCTTCAGGCCTATCAGTAGGACGGCTTCGGAGTTCAGAACGTTCCTTCCGTCCCGGTCAAAGTTACGTTTGCCAGTCCGTTCGCCGTAGGCGATCATCTCCTCGCCCAGGCGGCGCAGTTCTTCCCCCTCCACGATTTTGATGGCGAGGAAGTCCTGACCGACGGCCTTCGGGGCCGTCCGCGCAGAGATCGCCATCAGTTCGGCGACGATTCGCAGGCTCATCGTTCCTCCTCCAGAATGTAGTTGTAGGTCACTTCGGTGGTCTCCGAAAGGGATGCGTGGACAGAACAGTAGCGGTTTTTGGAAAGTTCTATGGCGTCCCGTACCGCTTTCTCGTCAAGCCCCCGGCCACGCAGCCGGTAGGTCAGATGGATACGGGTGAATTTCCACGGGGGCTCGGGTTGTTGTTCGCCGGTTACTTCTATCTCCAGGCCAGTGAGGGACTGGCGCTTTTTGGTCAAGATGTTCACCACATCGTAGGCCGTGCAGCCTCCCAGGGCCACCAGGAGAAGGTCCGACGGTTTCATCCCGACGTTGTTCTCTTCGTCCGATGAGGAGAGGACCACCGAATGCCGGGTGGAATCTATCCCCACGAACTGGAATTTCTCCAGCCATTTGACGCGCACGCTGCCCATAAAGCCACCTCTACCGGTCCCCCAGGTTCAGGCATCCGAGAATTCACAGCACCGAGAGGGGCCCGTACATAGACCTGCGATACTGTAGCGCAGGTCACTGGCCCGCAGAATACAGGCTAACAGCCTGCGCTACGCACCGCCCCTCTCGTTTCAAGGAAGATCTGCGCTTGTCTGCGTCCATCCGCTTAAAGTATGCTCTCAGGCAACCTCCAAGAGCCGTCGGAGTTGGCGGGCGGTCCCCACCGCCTGTCCGCGCCAGTGGTTGTTCATGTACACCAGGGTAAGCGAGGCCTGGGCGTCCAGTTGGCGGATTTTCGGCACCCACTCCATCAGTTCCTCATCGCTATAGGTGTAGTCGTATCGCTCCCAGGCCTCCTCGTGCTCCCACCACTTGGCCGCGTTGCGGCCGTGGAAACGGACGTAGGCGATAGGCCCTGTCGCTACGGCAATGGGCGGGATGAGTCCCCGAAGCCGGGGCTGGTCCACGCAGCAGAAACTCATCTGTAGGGCCCGCAGTTCGTCAAAGGTCCGCTGCGAAATCCAATCCCGGGACCGGAACTCCACCACGAGGGGCAGATCGCCGAAACCCTCCCGCAGCCGCCGCAGATAGGCCCGGTTCTCCGGGGTGGCGTGAAAGGCGTAGGGGAATTGAAGCAGAACGCATGCAAATTTCTCCCGCTCCCGGAGGGGCGTCAGGGCGTCCACGAACTGACGGATCAAGGGCTCCGGCTCCTCCCGCTTGTGGGTGATCTCCTGATAAGCCTTCAGCGAGAAAAGGAACCCCTCCGGGACTTTATCCGCCATCCGTGCCAGTGTACGGGGGTCGGGGATACGATAGAACGAAAAGTCCAGTTCACAGGTCGGGAACTCCCGCGCATAAAACTGCAGCCATTCGGAACGCGGAAGGTCCGGCGGGTAAACGGGCCCCACCCAGTCGTCGTAACTGAAGCCACTGGTACCGATCAGGATAGTCATAAACGGCACAAATAAACTTTATCAGAAAAAGGCGCAGATGGATGCAGATGGCGGGCTTTCTTCGCCTTCTCAAATTACTAAAATGGTGACGGCTTTTCGGACTCTGATGAATTATTGGGCCACGATCAGTACCCCTGCCCCGGTGATTTTCCCCTCCTTGAGAGCCCGCAGGGCCCCGTTGGCCGCGTCCAGCGGGAAGGTCTGGACCGTGGGCCGAACGGGAATTTCCGCGGCCAGGCGGAGGAATTCCTCCGCGTCCTGGCGGGTGAAGTTCGCCACGCTTCGGACGGTTCGTTCCCAGTAGAGGTACCGGTCGTAATCCAGTTCGGGGATGGGGGTCATCGTGACGCCGGCCAGGGCCAGGGTGCCACCCCGTTCCAGGACCCGGAGGGCCTCTCGGACCAGCCAGCCCGCGGGGGCAAAGATAATCCCGGCGTGGACGGGAGCGGGGGGATCGTCCTGGGCAGTTCCGGCCCATACGGCGCCCAGTTCCCGCGCCAGATGCCGGTGTTCCTCGCTGCGAGTGAAGACGAAGACCTCACAGCCCAGGTGGCGGGCGACCTGGAGGGTCAGATGGGCCGAGGCGCCGAATCCCCACATCCCCAATCGCTCTCCCGGGCGGACCTCGCTGAGGCGGAGGGCCCGGTAGCCGATGATGCCTGCACAGAGGAGAGGAGCGGCTTCCGCGTCGGAGAGCCCCTCGGGAAGGGGGTAGGCGAAGGCCTCCGGGACGACCATCGCTTCCGCGTAGCCGCCGTCCACGTGGAGGCCGGTGAAGCGAGCCTGGCGGCAGAGGTTCTCCCGTCCGCTCCGACAGAACTCACAGACGCCGCAGGCCGAGTAGAGCCAGGGCACTCCCACCCGCTGTCCGGGAGCAAAGCGGGTCACCTCTTCTCCCACGGCATCTACCACACCGACGACCTGATGGCCCGGAACGACTGGGAGTTTGGGGAGGGGAAGGTCCCCTTCTACGGTGTGGAGGTCGGTATGGCAGATGCCGCAGGTGCGAACTCGCAGCCGGATTTCGCGCGGACCAGGGGTAGGAAGCGGCAATTCCGCCTCCTGCAGGGGCTCTCCTTCCACAGGTCCGGGTGAGAAGAGGACCATCGCCTTCATCGCGTTTTCCCTCCGGGGAGCATTATACGATAAGTGGGCCATAAGTCAATCAGCAGGATGTTTCTACGGTTTTGTCTTTGCCTTTGAGTGGTGTATAATTCCAAATGCTGGGTGTCGTTCCACAGTGGAAAGGAGCGGTAAGATGGCTGTGCGAGCAGGCGTCGGCTGGAGTCTGGCGAAGGATGCGCGGGCTGCAGCAGCGGAGGCCGTGGAGATGGCGATGGCTGGCCTCCAGGGGGAATCCCCCAACCTGGTGCTCCTGTTCGCCACGGTGGATATGGACCTCCCGGTCCTGGTGCGGGAGGTGGCCCGTCGGGTCCGGAGAGCGCCTATCTTCGGGGGCACCTCCTTCACCGGTGTTTTCACCCCGGCGGGCTTTCAATCGGGGCCAGATGGGGCAGTCGGGCTGATGGCCCTTTCCGGCGTGCGCGCGGGTGTTTCCCTTTGCCCTGTGGGGAAGAATGCCCGCCGAGCGGGAGCCCTGGCCGCAGGACTGGCCCGTCGGAAGGCCAACCAGGGGAAGCCCCCGGATATCTTTCTGATGCTCACGCCGCCAGGAAGCGAGGAGGGGGTGGTTGCGGGCATCAGCGGTCGGAACCCTGGCGTTCCCCTCGTGGGGGGAAGCCCCGCCGACAATACGATTGAGGGGAAGTGGAGGGCCTTCGCCAATGGTCGGGTGCTGGAGAATACCGCTGTCGTGGCGGCCCTTTACGCCCCCGGGCGAGTTGGATATGCGTTCGGCAGTGGCTATCGTCCCACGGAGAAGCGAGCGCGCGCGGGGGCAGAAGGGCGCACCCTGAAGACGCTGAATGGGCGGCCCGCCCTGGACGTCTACGTGGAATGGACGGGGAAGCGCCGGGAGGACCTCCTGGGCGACTGGAAGTTGCTGGGGGAGAGTTTGCTGGCCCCGCCTGCCACGCCGGTCCAGGGCGCGTATCTCATCAAGCACCTGGCTGTAGGGAACGAGGACGGGACCATCGGGGCCTTCGCGGAGTTTGCGGAGGGGGAGGAGGTCGTCCTGATGGAGGCGACGCCGGACGAGGTCATCGCAGCCGCGGGAGACGTGGTCCGGCAAGCCGCCCAGGGAATGGGCCGGGTCTACGCTGTCTTTCTGGTCCACTGCGCGGGACGTCGCCTGGTGGCAGGGGACCGGATTGGCGAGGTGGTCAGCGCTGTGCGGAGTGCCGTTGGGGACGTGCCTTTCCTGGGGTTCTGTTCCTTCGGTGAGCAAGGGACGTTGGTTCCCGGGGTCAATCTGCATGGCAACCTGATGCTCTCGGCGCTGGTATTGGG
>JANXAH010000119.1 GCA_025062415.1 Anaerolineae bacterium
GGGGGGGGTCGCCCGCCCCGGCCGGCCCGGGCGGTAGGGGCCCCACCGCCCCCGGTCACCCCCCTTGTACCGGGTGGCACCTTTTGCCCCCCCCCCGCCCCCGGCCCCCCCGCCCCTCCCCTCCCCCCCGGAATGGTGCGGGGAGGGGGTGGCCCGTAGGGCCGGGGGTGGGGTGAGGACTCACACCCAGCGCCACACCGAGGCGGCTATTCTGATGCCGCCCAGTCGCCGACTGAAGTCGCCCGCGCCTGGGCCTCCGGCCAGGGGACGGCCTGCGCCGTCCTCTACCAGCGGGATCATACCCAGCGCCACACCGAGGCGGCCATGCTGATGCCGCCACCGCTGGTGCAGAAGACGACGATGTCACCAGGACGGGGACCTTTGCCTTGTGCAATAGCATCGTCCAGCGCCATCGCAACGCAGGGGGAGCCAGTGTACCCCCACTTGTCCATAACCCAATGGGTCTTCTCCATCGGCTGGCCCAGAATCTGCATCATCAGTTCTATAGTGCGCAGGTTGAGTTGGGTGAAGAGAAAGAGGGAAACATCGTCCACGGTCAGGCCGGCCTTGTCCAGCGCGACCTGGATGAGGCGGGGCCAGTACTCGGTGTTGAAGGTCTTGGGGAACTTTTTGACAAACTGGACGCGCGGGGGACCGTACTTCTCCAGGTTCTCCGGCGTGCAGGGCCGGAAGGCCCCACCCGTGTAAATGCCCAGAGCGTCATGGTACTCGCCCCGCGCCAGGAACTGGCTGGCTAAAAATCCTGGCTCTTTCCCCACACCCAAAATAACCGCGCCCGCGCCGTCGGCGAAGAGGTTCGCAGTGCGCTTGTCCGTCAGGTCCAGAAAGCGGCTCATCCCGTAGCCGCCCGCCACCAGGATATAGCGCATAGAAGGCTCGGTCATAATGTACCGCGCGCCCTGGTCCAGCGCGGTCACCCACCCCGCGCAGGCGCTGTTGACATCCCAGCACCCGGCGTTAACGGCGCCCAGTTTGTACTGGACAACGACGGACGTGCCCGGCGAGATGTAGTCCGGGGTATCGGTGGAGAGGATGATGAGGTCCAGGTCCTCAGGACGGATGCCTGCGCGCTCCAGGGCCCGCCGGGAGGCCTCTACCACCAGGTCCGAGGTGGTCTGGTCGGGGGTCATCCACCGCCGCTCCCGGATGCCAACGTTCTCTATCAGCCAGTCGCTGGTGGGCTCGCCGAGGATTTGGTCTATCTCAGCGTTGGTCACCACCCGTTCGGGAACGTAACTTCCGGTGGAGAGAATCTGTGCGTGGCGCATGGCGTGTTCCATATTCCGTTTTCCGTGCTCCGTTTCACTTTCACGCTTCGCTTTTCAGGAATTCCACAACCGCCGCCACCGTCGCTGCCGGGTCCTCTATAGGGAAGACGTGGCCCACGCCGGGGAGAATCTTCACCCGCGCGTTGGGAAGTTTGCGGGCCAGGAGTTCGGCGTTGCCCGGCGGGACAACTTTGTCGTGCTCGCCGAAGAGGACCAGGACCGGGCAGGTAATTTGGCCGATGCGGGCTTCGGCGTTGTGGGTCGCGCCGGCCATCACCTGGGCCTGGTACTGCTCCGGTGGAACGGGGTTGGTGAGCCGGTAGGCCAGCAGTTCCTGCACCACTTCGGGATGGCGTTCGGCAAAACCCGGCGCACAGGCCACCTGAATCCCGCGCCGGACCAGTTCCACCGGGTCGCCCTCCCGTTTGGTGAGCACCTCCAGCGCTTCCGGCGTGATGGGGATGACGTTGGGGTCACCGTAGGTGGTGGACGCCAGAATCAGTTTCTCCACCAGTTCGGGCCGGGCCAGGGCCAGTTCCTGCGCGATGAAGCCGCCCAGGGAATGGCCGAGAACGTACGCACGCCGGATGCCCAGGCCGTCCAGCAGGCCCGCCGTGTCGGCAGCCATCATCTGGGTCGTATAGGGGCCGGGGGGCTTACTGCTCTCGCCCGCGCCGCGGTTGTCAAAGGTCACCACCTGGAAGTGCTCCGCCAGGCCAGGGACGACCTTATGCCAGAACCACCGCCCGTAGCCGACGCCAGTAATCAGCACCAGCGGCGGCCCGGAGCCTGTCACTTCATAGGCGATCTCTATATCGCCGACAGCCATCTTGCCAACCATAGTGCCTCCCGTGAATGGAATACGGGATACGCAAGACGTACTCCGTATTCCTTATGTGCCGTATAATTCCTTCAGCCGCTGCTTATCCACTTTTCCTGCACCCGTCTTGGGGAGAGCGTCCACGAAGACAACGGACTTGGGGACTTTGTAGCCCGCCAACCGCTCCCGGCAGAAGGCGATGAGGTCTTCGGCGAAAAGTTGTGCGTCGGGCTTGAGGGCTACGATCGCCCGACCCACCTCGCCCCACTTGGGGTCGGGGACGCCGATGACGGCGGCCTCGGCAACAGCGGGATGCGCATGCAGGACGGACTCCACCTCCGCTGGGTAGACATTTTCGCCGCCGGAGATGTACATATCCTTCAGCCGCCCGACGATGTAGTAGTAGCCCTCCGCGTCCCGGCGGGCAAGATCGCCGGTGTACAACCAGCCGTCGCGGATGGTCTGGGCTGTCGCCTCCGGGTTGTTCCAGTACCCCGCGCAGACGTGGGGCCCCCGGATAATCAGTTCGCCCACCTCGTCCGGGCCGCATTCTGTCCCGTCCTCCCGTACCACTTTGACATCTATGTGGAACAGGGGGAAGCCCACCGAGCCGGGCTTGCGCCGCACATCCTCCGGGGGGAGCCAGAAGGTGTTGGGGCCGGCCTCCGTCAGGCCGTAGCCAGTCTTGAAAGCCACCCCGCGCTCCCAGAACTTCTCAAAGACGGGCATCGGGCAGGGCGCGCCCCCGCTGATGACCAATTTCAGCCGGGAAAAATCCGCCTCCTCCCAGCGGGGATGCTGTTGCAACACGATGAACATCGTCGGCACGCCGAAAAAGAGGGTCACTCCGGCGTCCCGGATGAGGTCAAAGACCTGGTCGGGGTCAAAACCCTTGCAGACGATGCTGGTGCCGCCGATGTAGACCAGGGGCGCGGTGAAGACGTTGAGGCCGCCGGTGTGAAAGAGGGGCGCGTTGAGGATCGCCACGTCGTCCGGCGTGAGCCCCCAGGAGACGACAGTGTTGACCGCGTTGGCAGTGATGGCCTTGTGCGTCAGGACGGCCCCCTTGGGGAGCCCCGTCGTCCCGCCGGTGTAGCAGATGACCCAGGGGTCCTCCCAGTCCAGGTCAGCCTCCGGGAGCGGGTCGTCGGGGAACTTTTCCCGTTCAGCGAAGCGAAGGTCGTCCGGGCCCGCTGTCTCTCCCAGGGCGACGTAGTGGCGCAGGCCCGGCGTCCTCCCCCGCAGCGCGTTCACCTGGGGGACGAACTCGCTCCCGTAGACCAGAGCGACGGGCGCGGCGTCGGCCAGAAGTCCTTCCAGTTCGTAGGGGGTGAGCCGCCAGTTGAGGTTCTGGAGAATCCCGCCGATGCGGCCCAGGGCGAACCAAATGTCCAAGTATTCCACGCAGTTGTGGGCCAAGACAGCCACCCGATCCCCCTTACGGACGCCCAGCCGTTCCTGCAGAAAACGGGCGGTGCGGTTAACAGCCCGGCTCCATTCCCGGTACGTGATGCGCCGGTTGTCGTTGAGCGTATCCACCAGCGCGACTTTGTTGGGCGTCAGTTGCGCCCGGCGCCCAATCCAATCGCCGACGATCATCGGCCCTCCTTACACAAAAACGTGCCAGGCATTCCCAAAAGTGCCTGGCACGCTCTATGTGCCGACGACAATTCCGCCATCCACCCGCAACACCGCCCCTGTGATATATGAGGCTTCGTCGGAAGCCAGGAAGAGGTACGCGTTGGCAACATCGCGGGGGTCTCCCAGGCGGCCCAGGGGGATACGGGCCTTCATCCCCTCCAGGATTTTCTCCGGCATCTGGCGGACCATATCGGTGAGGGTGAAGCCGGGGGCGACGGCGTTGACCCGGATACCGTAGCGGCCCAGTTCCCGCGCCCAGACCTTTGTCATCCCGATGACGCCGGCCTTGGTGGCGACGTAATTGGTCTGGCCGAAGTTACCGTCTATGCCCACCACCGACGAGGCATTGAGGATGACCCCACCGCCCTGGCGAATCATATAGGGCACCACGGCCTGGGTGCAGTTGAAAACCCCCTTCAGGTTGACTGCGACCACCCGGTCAAAATCCTCCTCGGACATCTGGCCGACGACCTGACCCTCTTTGTATTTGACCAACTGGGCATCGCGCAGAATACCCGCATTGTTGACCAGGATATCTATGCGACCATAGCGGGCAGCGACGTCGTCCACCCAGGCCTGAACCTCCTGCCGGTTCGCAACATCCACCCGGTAGAAGGCGCCATCGGGCCCCAGGAGAGCGGCGGTCTGGCGGCCCAGTTCTTCATTGACGTCGCAGATGACGACTTTGGCACCCTCCTCGGCGAAGCGCAGCGCGGTGGCCTGGCCGATTCCGGCCGCGCCGCCAGTGATGAGGGCCACCCGGTCTTTCAGGCGCATTGGTGTTCCTCCTTTTTGAGTTCTTTGGGTTCGTTTCCTTCGCCGACGGCCTCCACCCGTTGGGCGATAAACGCCATTGCGTCCTCCAGACGGGTGAAGCCGTATTGTTCTCCGGTCTGGATGTGGCGGACAATGCCGCGCCATGCGCCGGACGGGACATCCGGCAACGGCTCGCGGATGAAGCGCAGGATGAATGAGGCAATGGTCGTGCCGGGCATAGCGGTATCCGGTGTGCAACGAGGGGTGGTGGTTCAGATTAAGTATACACAGAGAGGTTACCAGGGAGTTACACAGGGGTTACCAGAGAAAACGGGGCCGGGGGTGACGGCAAAATCCGCCACCCCCGGCCCCACTGCCCTCATGAAGACCCGCAGATGGCTTCGTAGAGTTGGACTGTGGCAGGAGAGGGTTCCACCTGCAATTCGTCCCGGAGCCGCTGGACACAGCGTTGGTAGACCCGCGCCGCCTGCGCCCGTCGGCCCGTCCGGGCATAGGCCAGCATCATCCACCGGTACGCCGATTCCCAGCAAGGGTCGCGGGTCAGTACTTCCTGGCAGAGGTTCAGTATATCCTCCCAGGCCTCCTTCCGGGCCAGGAGTTCCGCCACCCGATCGGCGGTACGCAGATAGAGGGCCATCAACCGCTCCCGCTCCTCGCTGGACCAGTCCTCGTAGAGGCAGTCTTCCAGATAATCGCCCCGGTAGAGGGCCAGGGCACGCCGATATCGCTCCAGTGCACCCTCTGGATCCTGCTCCATTAGACGGTCGCCCTCGGCGATGAGGGCCTCCAGTTCCTCCACATCCAGCCAAATGTCTGCACCGGGTCGCAGGCCATAACGGGAACCGTCCCGGACGATGTAGGCGGAAGGGAACCCTTCTGACCGGTCCGGCTCCAGGACCTTGCAGAGGGTGCTGAGGGCCACTTTAAAATCCCGCCGGGCCGTCTCCGGGTCCAGATCGGGCCAGAGCATCTCCAGGATCTGGTCCCGGTCCAGCATCCCTCGGCGGTAGGTGATAAGAACCTGGAAAAGGCGGCGGGCTTTTTCCCGTCGCCATTCCGCCGGGGAAACCTCCCGCTTTCCTCGCCAGAGGCGGAACTCTCCCAGCGTCTGGACCCGCAACTGATAGCCGGGGTGGAACTCCACACCTTCCAGCCCCAGGGCACGCAACAGTCGTTCTGCGCAGGCACAGTGAATCCCCGCTCGGCGGGCATAGACCAGGAGCGGGACGCTCATCCGGGGGTCAGGCGGAGCCAGGAGCGGCGCACGGGTGAAGAGGTAATCATAGCCCCAGGTGTGGACCAGCCGCAGGAGTTCTTCCAGGTCTCGCCGAAGCCGGGCCTCGTCGCTCGTTCGCCACCAGACCTGACATAGCCACAACCGGGCAACCGCCTCACCGTAGGGGTCACTGCACTCCCGGAAAGCGGCGAGGGCTTCGGTGAGCCATTTCAGCGCGCCGGAAAATTCACCCGCCAGGACGTATCCGGCGCCCAGGGAGACCCGGATGAGGGCCGTTATCCACTCGTCCCCAGCCTGTTGGGCAATGGCGATCCCCTGCTGAGCCGCTTCGGTCGCTGCCTCCAGTTCCCCATAGAAGCCGTGGGCCCGACAGAGCCCCCAGAAGGCCTCTACTTTTAGGCGGGGAACCGCCAGACTTTCGCCGATGGCGATGGCTTCCTGGTAGCAACGACAGGCCTGGACATATCCCTGAGGGTCATTCCGGATTAGCCAGGCATGTCCCTGTCGCATGTAGCCTACGGCGGTCACGAAAGGGGAACGCAAGATCTGGCCCCGCTCCGTCCCTTCCACCGCACACCGAAAGGCCGCCTCTGCCTCCCCCTGAAAGCTCAGAATGAGGGAGAGCAGGAGGAGCGTCTCCCGATGGGCGCGGGGGCGTAGGACCGGCTCACGGCGCTCCCGCTCTGCCTGCTCCTCCAGCATTCGGCGAGCCTCATTCAACCGCCCAGTCCGCAAAAGGACCCGGACGGCCAATTCGGCCTCGCCTGGGCCCTCTTCCCGGAGGGCACGGGCCTGTGCGCGCAGTTGCTCCGCCTCCTCCGGACGGCCCAGGTTGAGCCGGTTTTCCGCCAAGAGTTCCAGCAACCGGGCCCGACTTTCCCGGTCCTCCTGGCCATCAGATAGGCGGAGGGCCTCCTGAAGGATGTGTTCGGCCTGGGCAGGATTGACGGTGTCCAGGTAAACGCGCGCTTGTCCCCGCAGGGCCTGTCCGACGCCGCGCAGGTCATTGAACAGACGGTACCGCTCCTCGGCCTGCTGGTACCATCCCAGAGCCTCATTGAACCGACTGCGCAGCCTGGCAATATCTCCCAGGTAGACCAGGAGCGCGGGATGAACTTCCAGCATCTCCGGAGGAAGAGCGCCAATCCAGTGGGCCAAGGTGTCCAGTCGCCCCGCCTGGACCATCTCGCGGCCCAGACTCTTCAGAATAGTGGCCGCACGCTCAAACTCTCGGGCAGCCAGAAAGTGGTGAACCGCTTCTTCCCGGTCGCCTAATTCCAAGAAACATTCTGCGGCGCGCCGATGGGCTTGGTATGCGCTCTCCGGAGGCAACTGTTGGTAGAGGAACTCCTGGAACAGGTGATGGTAACGAATATGTCCTCCTCCCAGATCCACAACGAAGAGTCCGTTTTCCACAAGGTAATCCAGCATCCGGTCGCTGTCGTTCGCTTCTCGCAAGCGGTCGCAGAGGGCCGGTGTCATCTCCCGCAGGACAGCAGTGACAAGGAGAAAGTCCCGGACCGGAGGTGGTTGTTGCCGCAGGACCTCCTGGGCCAGGTAAGAGAATAAACTTTCTGTGGGGCCTGTGATGCGCTTCAGGGCCTCTGAGACAGTAGTAGCTCCTCGGTTCTGGAGCGTCTGCCAGACCAGTTGAAGGGCAATAGGCCAGCCCTCAGTCCGGTCTGCCAGAAGAGAGACTTCTGCAGGAGAGAGAGGAAGTCTATAGTGGCGATTAAAGAGAGTGGCGATTTCTTCTGGAGTGAAGGATAGTTCATCCTGCCGGATCTCCAGCACTTCCCCCCGCGCCCGCCAGGCGATCAGGGATGGAAGGCGCAGAGTATGCCGGGTAGAGAGAATGATGTGGAGAGAAGACGGTGCTCTGCTGATTAACCGGTCCAGCAGGGAGAGCGCCTCCAGAGAACTGTTCAGCAAATGGGCGTCGTCTATCACCAGCAGATGAGGGCCACACAGGTGTTCAGCCAGCCCATCAGCCAAAGCATCCACGGACGCTGTCCAGGCTGGTTGACCACATTGCTCCTCTAAAAGAGCCATCGGAAGCCTTACAGCTTCAGGACAAAAGGGACGAAAACCATACAGTAGATAAAGCAGGAAAGTTGTCGGATCAGCATCCTCTATGTCCAGATGATACCAGATAGTGGGGAGACCCTCTTCAGGGAGAGCTGCCAGAGCAGTGCTCTTACCGTATCCAGCCCCTGCCTGAAGAATAGTCAGACGGTAGTCCAGCGCCTCTAAAAGGCGTCGCGTAAGGCGCGAACGGACCATTACCCTTCGGTGGGGACGCAGTGGAAGCAACTTGGTCCGAATCACCGTGACTTCAGAGAGCATAGCATCTTCGTCCCCTGCATTTTTCGCTAATTTATGGTTTTATAGAGAGTATAAGTGATTCCGATGTAATGTCAAGACTAACTCACCACATTCCCAGGGCGGTTGTGGGCGAAGGGAGCGGGAGCGTTGGGGCAGTATGAGGCTCTCGTGTCCAAATGGCTATTGATACTTGACAAGAAGGCAGAATGTGGTATGATATGGACCGTTCGGGGCCGTGGTGTAGCCTGGTTTAACACACCGGCCTGTCAAGCCGGAGATCGCGGGTTCAAATCCCGTCGGCCCCGCAGGTGACATTATCATCCTTCCCCCTGGGGCCAGGGTGCGATGGGGCAACGGCCCCGACTGACCAGTCAGAACCCTGGACAACCGATAAGCGCCCCACCCTACCGGTGGGGCGCTTCTTTTCGTGAGCCGCATACGCGGGGCTACCCATCAGCGCAAAAAAGCACATATAGGGGTATATGCACAGGCGGTGACAGCGATGACAAAACCAAAGCCCGCCCCTCCCCAGAGTGGGCGAAGTCTGATGAGAAGATAGAGGCCACCATGCCCGACCCCTTCAGCCCCACAGAGTGGATTACCACCAAAGAGGCCGTTAAACGCCGCTCCGCTGTGTGGCTCTTCTTCCTGACCTTCTACCCCACGCGTCCCATCTCCTCCAGCCACGCCTCCGCCTGCTGGCGCAACCGCTCCCAGCGCGCCCGCAGTTGCTCCCGCGTTTCCCCCTGAATCTCCAGGAAGAACGGGTCCGTCGGCGAGGGAGGCTCTATCTCCCCCTGGGCCAGCCGCAACAGCGCCGTCCACGGATAGCCGTGCCGCCTGAGCCCCAGGATGGCCGCCCGGTCAAAGGCTCTCGGGTACGATTCCTCCCCCCACAGGTCCGGCTGCTGCCCCAGGGCCAGTTCTATCAGCGCCGCCCGAGCCAGCATCCGGGCTGCCCGCGCTGCCCGGGCCCGCTCCCGCGCCCGTTCCAGCCGATCCCACCCTTCCTGCAGCCGGGCCCGCTCCCCTTCCACCCGCGCCTCAAAGTCCCGCCGAGCCGCCGCTACGGCCTCTTCCGTCCATCCCTCACCAGAGGCGGAGCCCTCCAGAATCCGCCGGACCTCCGCCAGGGAGCCGACAGGCCGGGGCCGCCCTTCTCCGTCCAGCACATAGTATCCTATCCGCTCCAGAGGCCATCTCGCTTCCAGCCGCAGGAAGGGCCCCAGGATAGCCTCTTCCTGCCTCTCTCCGGTTGTCGGTCGCAACAGTTCCTCCAAGAGGGGATTCCCAAACGTCATCAACTGCACCGTCTCCGGGTGGGCATCGGAGACCGCCGGATCAAAGGTGACCGCCACCTCCCCACCCCTCTCGTCCCTCAACCCGTACACCTTCGCCATCTGCGAATATGGCCGGAAACGCTCCCGAAGGCCAGGCATCGTCGTCAGCACCTCCTCAAGTTCCGCCAGGGAGACCGGCCCATCCGCCCTCGTCTCCACCTCCGCCCGCCCGGCCCATTCGTCCAGATTCCATCCCCCGGCCTCCAGAGCCCCCAGCCCCTCCTCTATCCGCTCCAGTCGGCGCCGGAGCACCGCCTCCCGCTCCGCCAACGGCGTCATCGCGATCTCCTCTATCGCCTCCCCCACCTGTGCCAGAATCGGCTGCAGCACCCCCACCACCGCCTCAAACCAGCGAATGCGCCGGGAGAGCGCCTGGTACACCCGCGCCTCCACCGTCCCCTCGTAAAAATAGTTCCGAATCTCCACCCTCTCGTGCCGCTGCCCGATCCGATCCACCCGCCCGATCCGCTGTTCCACCCGCATCGGATTCCAGGGCATATCGTAGTTGATCAGCACGCCGCAGGTCTGGAAGTTCAGCCCTTCGCTGGCCGCATCCGTACAAAGGAGAATCTTGATCCGCCCCTCCCGAAAGTCGTTCTTCACCTCCTCCTTCCCCACCGGCACCCACATCACCCCGTCCCAGCGCTCCCCGCCCCGTCCGCTATAACAGGCCACCTGTCGCCCATAACTGGCCCGCAACTGCTCCCGCAAATAGTCCATCGTGTCCGTGTACTGGGTGAAGACCAGCACCGTCTCGTGATGCCGGAACATCTCCTGCAGGTCCTCCACCAACCGCTCCACTTTGGAATCCGGACCCCCCAGCCGGGAAAGTTCCTCCAGAAAGTCCTCCAGGTAGGCCACTTCCCCCTGGAAGAGAGAGCGATCCGCCAGGTCTCCCTCGTCCACATCCCAAATCAGCGCGTCCTGCTCCAGGTCTTCCTCCAGCCCCAGGTCGGCCTGACCCCGCAGGAAGGCCAGCCGCCGCTCCAGGCTCCGCCGCACGGCGTAGAAACTGCTGGTCAGCCGCCGCCGGTAGACCGTCATCACAAATCCCAGCCCCTTCCGTTCCCCCTCGTAGCGCCGGTAGAAGTGGGCAATGTACTCCTCTATCCGATCGTAGAGGGCTCGCTCCTGGGGCTGCATCGGAATCCAGACCAGCCGGGGATTTCGGGTCGGAACCCGCTCCCGCAGCAGGCCGCGCTGGGCATATTCCCGCAGCAACCTCCGGGTGTGCCGAAAGGCCCGCCGGGCCAGCGGCGCCTGCTGCCGCACCAGCCCCCGTACCACCTCCTTCGCATCGGGTGAAAGCGCTCGCAGGGCCGCCACGTCCCCCTCCTCCAGGGCCCGCAGGACCCGTTCCCCGTCCACCGGCCCCAACCGGCGGCGCAGGCTCTCCGCCAGCGCCAGGTCCGTCCGGCCGTCGGACACCTCCGCCTCCGCACGCGCCATCCGCAGGATGAAGGACCAGTCCACCTCCTCCAACGGACAGCGCAGTTGTTCGTAGAACCGCAGAAAGGCCTCCTCGTCGCTTCCCCATAGCCCGCTCAGGCCCAGCAACCGCAGCAGGTCCCAGACCTCCACCGGATGGACCTGCATCGGCGTCGCCGTCAGCAGCAGAAGCCCCCGCGTGCGCCCCTGCAGGCGGTTCAACAGGTCCAGCATCCGGTTGGGACGATACCGGCTCAGGTCCTGAAAGTCCCGCCGCCGGGCGTGGTGGGCCTCGTCCACAATCACCAGGTCCCACGGACGGGCGCTCAGGAGCAGGTCTCGCCGGTCCTTCCGCTTGACCAGTTGGCTGGAGGCCAGCGCCAGGCTCACCCCGTCCCAGGGGTTGGGGGTGGAGGGGGCGAACTCCCGCCCGTGGATGTCCCGGAAAACCGCGCCGTCGTAGAGGGGAACAGAAAGGGCGAACTTCTCGTGCAGTTCCTCCTGCCACTGGCGCAGAAGGGAACGGGGCGCCAGGATGAGGGCACGGCGGACAACCCCCCGCAGCCACAGTTCCCGCAGGATGAGCCCGGCCTCCACCGTCTTGCCCAGGCCCACCTCGTCGGCCAGCAGGTAGCGGGCGGGGAAGGTCTCCACTACCCGGCGGGCAACTGCCCGCTGATGGGGCCATGGCGTGATCGCCGCCGTCGCGATCCCCACTCCCTCCGCCCCCACCAGCCGGGGCAGGTCTCCCAGAAACCGGCGAAGAATCTCCGCCCGCTCCAGGAGCAGAGGGGCCTCCCGCACCACCGGCTCCGGAGGTGCTGGTACTCGCTCCAGCGGGTCTCGCCGGGGCGGACGATCGGGCTTGTACCTCAGGAGGCGCTGACGGGCCGCCTCGGGCACCGGCAGGGCCAGCCAATCGGGCTCCCGCCCCTCCCAGAGCCGCTCAAACCGGCGGGCCACCTCGGCCACGTATTGCCGCCCCTCCTCGGTCCAGGAGCGAAAGACCATAAACTGTTCGTAGTTGTAGCGCCAGGCGTTCTCCGACTCGTTGACGCTGCCGGAGAAGGCCACCTGGTTGCCCGCCGCGTCGGTGAAGAGGCCGACTTTGGCGTGGAAATATTCCCGGGCCTCTTCGGCGGGGAGGGGGAGGCCATCCCGGCCCCGGGGAAGGACGACGCGCATCTCCAGCGCGCCCGTGGCGACCATCCAGGCCAGGACGCTCAGCCGGTCCCGCATCAGCGCGTCGGCCAGGGCGTCGGGCTCGGGAAGGGCCGCCTTCATCCGCGCGGCGACGACCTCCCGCAGGCTCTCCCCCTGGCGGACCGCCTCCACGTCCTCCCGGCTCAGTTCGGCGCCAACCAGGAGGCGCATCTGCCCGCCGCCAGCGACCAGGTGGGCCACCCCCGCCGCCGCCACCGCCAGCGCGCTGGAGGAGAAAAACCC
>JANXAH010000154.1 GCA_025062415.1 Anaerolineae bacterium
CATCCGGGAGGTCTACGACACGTTCGTTCGCCCCCACGTCCACCACCGAACGTAGAGAACCGTGGGGAGGAGCGCCGAGAGCCCCCCCCCCCACCCACCCCACCCGCAACAAGCTCCAGAAGGAATAGTGTCGGTGAACCAAATCATCACACCGCAAAACAGAGGGCCTCCCATGGTCCGCGGTGGGGGGGGGGGGGGGCGCCGCCCCCGCCCCCCCCCCCCACCGTTCTCTACCATCGGTGGTGGACGTAGGGGCGAACGAACGTGTCGTAGACCTCCCGGATGCGGGCCATCTGTTCAGGCGTCAGCGGGGGCAGGTCGGAGGCCCGCGCGTTCTCTTCTATCTGACGAGGACTCTTGGCGCCCGGTATGACCACCGAGACCGCCTCAAACATCAGAATCCAGCGCAGGGCAAACTGGGCCATCGTCGCGTCCGACGGAACCAGCGGACGCAGGGCCTCCACGGCCTCCAGTCCGACTTCAAAGGGAACCCCCGCAAAAGTCTCCCCCACGTCAAAGGCCTTTCCTTCCCGGTTGTAGTTGCGATGGTCGTCCGGTGGGAAGGTGGTCTCGCGCGTCATTTTCCCCGTCAAGAGGCCGCTGGCGAGGGGGACCCGGACGATAACTGCCACATTCCGGCGCTGGGCCTCCTGGAAGAAGAGTTCCGCAGGTCGCTGGCGGAAGATGTTGAAGATGATCTGAACGCTCTCCACGCCCGGATACTCTATGGCCTTCAGCGCTTCCTCTACCTTCTCCACACTCACCCCGTAGTGCTGGATTTTTCCCTCCCGTTTCAGATCGTCCAGGGCCTGGAAGACTTCGGGACGGTAGTAGACCTCGGTGGGCGGGCAGTGGAGTTGCAGCAGGTCCAGGGACTCCACGCCCAGGTTGCGGAGGCTTCGCTCCACGAAACGGGTCAGGTTCTCCTTGTTGTACCCATCGGCCGTATGGGGCCGGAGCCGGCGTCCCGCCTTGGTGGCGACGTAGAAGGGCTCCGATCGCTCCCGGCGCAGACGCCCGATCCGCTGCTCGCTTAAGCCGTCTCCGTAGACGTCGGCCGTGTCAAAGAAATTGATGCCCAGGTCCAGGGCCCGGTGGAGGGTCGCCATCGCAGTTTCCTCATCCACCTGGCCCCAATCTCCTCCCAGCGGCCAGGCGCCAAGCCCAATTTCTGAAATTTCCCAACCGATGCGTCCGAATCTCCGATATTTCATTCTCCCTCCTTACTTAATTTTCGGCTTCGCGCCAATCTTGGACGTCCAGTTGAATCCGGACTGCGCCGTTCCACTCATCGCGCCGTAGGTAGTAGACGAGGTCCACCCGTTTGGGCATCTCTCTGGCCAATGTTCCCCGGCCGAAGGCGATGCCGTCCCAGACCGCCCAGCCGTCGGAGAGGGTCAGTTTCAGGTGGGCGCTGGCGGTCCCAACGGGGACAGCCTGCCGGACCTGGACGTTGCGGGTGAGGAAGAGGGGCTCCGGGTTTCCCTCCCCGAAGGGTTCCAGTTGTTGGAGGGTCTCCCAGAGTTGGGCCGTCATCGCTTTGAGAGGGACCTCTGCATCCACCCGGAGGACGGGGACCAGTTCCAGCCCGGCGAGTTTCCGGGCCGCCTCCTCCAGAAGGCGGTCCCGGAGAAGGTTGAGTCGGTCTGTGCGGACAGTAAACCCGGCGGCCGAGGCATGGCCTCCGTGCTGGAGCAGCAGGTCATCGCAAGCTTTCAGGGCGTCGGCGATGTGGAACTCCGGGATGGAGCGGGCTGACCCCCGGCTGACGGGCTCTCTCTGTTCCACAACGACGGTGGGCCGATAGAACTCCTCCACCAGCCGCGCCGCGACCAGGCCGATGACTCCGGAGGGGAATTCCGGGTCGGCGACGAAGAACAAAGGCCAGTTGGCCTGTTGCTCTAAGACGATGGTGCGCGCCCGCTCCTGCATCTCCGCCGTGAGTTGCTGACGTTTCCGGTTCAGTTCGTCCAATCGCTGGGCCAGCCGGGTGGCCTCTTCGGGGTACTCTGCTATCAGAAGGCGGTAGGCCAGGTCGGCGTGTTCCATTCGGCCCGGCGCGTTCAGGCGGGGCGCCAGAATAAAACCGATGGCCCACGCGTTCACGCTGCCAGGTCGCAGGCCGGCCTGACGCATCAGGGCCTCTACCCCGGGACGGGGCGAGCGGTTGAGCCGTTCCAGCCCCCGGCTCACCAACGCGCGGTTTTCGCCAATTAGCGGGGCCAGGTCCGCCACTGTCCCCAGCGCGACCAGGTCCAGCAGGTCCTCCTCGGAGAGGGGCTGGGAGCCCTTGAGGGGAACCTTCTGGTTGGCCCGGAGGAGGGCCTGGGCGAGTTTGTAGGCCAGGCCGACCCCGGCCAGCCCCTTGTGGGGGTAGGGGCATTCAGGCTGACGGGGATTGACGACCGCTACCGCAGCCAGCGGCTCATTCCCGACCAGATGGTGGTCGGTCACCACGACGTCCATTCCCAGCCGACGGGCAAGGGCGATCTCCTTCGGAGACCGAACGCCGCAGTCTACGGTGATCATCAACCGCGTTCCAGCGGCAGCCAGTTCCCGGATAGCGCGCTGGTTGAGGCCATACCCCTCCCGAACGCGGTGGGGAATATATGGGTGGACCTCAGCCCCGAGCGCGCGCAGGGTCAGGACCAGGAGGGCCGTTGCCGTGACGCCGTCGGCGTCAAAGTCGCCGTAGACCGCGATGGGCTCCCTCTGGCGGATGGCCCGCCGGATTCGGTCCACGGCCCGGTGCATGCCGTGGAGGTCAAAGGGATTATCGGGACCCGGCTCCTTCCGGAGAAAGGCTCGGGCCTCGGCGGGCTCGGTCAGGCCGCGGCTGTAGAGAATCTGGGCGACGATAGGATGAACGTCCGGAAGGGCGGAGAGATAGGACTGGGGAGCGTGGGGCGCAATTTCCCAGCGTCGCGGCAAAGGTGGCATATCCGGCTCCTCTCTTTTGGCTCGGCCGATATTTTACCACCTACTGTCGCGTTTACAACCGGGGACAGACGGAGAACAACTGCTTGCAGTTATCCCACATTTTGGGGACAACCGCACGCAGTTGTCCCACATTTCCCGTGTTTCTGCATGGCCCGAAGTTGCCTGCTCTGTTGCGGCGGCGGCCGGAGGCCGCCG
>JANXAH010000166.1 GCA_025062415.1 Anaerolineae bacterium
GGTTTGTATTTTTTGGGTTTAGGCCCCCGTTGTCAAGGGTGTTTTGATGTAAAAGCCCCTGTCCCCCCTCTGGTGGTTTTGAAAAAGGGTGTGGGCGGCGTGGTGGTGGCTAATTGTGGGTTTTGGGGCGGGGGCCTTTGGCCGCCGCCGCAAAACCCTCATTTCGCCTCCTCCACGCGGCCCTCACCGTTTTTCAAACCCACCTGAGGGGGCACAGGGGCTTTTCCATCATCAGACGCTTGACATCGGGGGCATAAACCGTAAACTTCCAGACGGTAGTAAGAAGGCCGAAATCCGGATGCAACGATGGCCGCTTCGGCGACAGGGAAGTCCACCTCTGCGCTCCAATCCATCACCGCGCGGCATTTTTCGCAGATCAGGTGAACGTGAGGGCGCGGGTTTCCATCATATCGGGCCTGGCCCTCTACGGAGAGTTCCACGACCTCGCCGAGATCCCTGAGCACCTCCAGGGTCTTGTAGACCGTCGCCAGGCTCATCATCGGGAAAGCATCCGCGACCTGCTGGTAAATATCCTCGGCGGAAAGATGCCCCGGGCCCTTCAGCACAGCCTGCAGGACGGCCATTCTCTGGGGAGTTAGACGGTAACCCTGTTCCCGGAGACGGCGAACAACGGCATTCAAGCGTTCTTCTGAGGATAATCTTTCTTTGTTGATAATCATTTTCCACAAAGATTATACCACACCAGCGGATTTTGTCAAGAGAAGTCTGCCGATTTGCTGATTCCCTCTTTCCGGGGTAAAATCTCGCGCGGCAGGCAGATCAGAGGCAACGACGGAAAGATTTGCGCTATGCGTCCGTATCCGCAGAACCGACCGGTCAACTCAGGAACCCCCAAAGCGCCACCGTTCCTGCGCCGGGTGCTCACGTTCCGAACGGAGCAGCCTTACCATCGCGGCTTCTCCAGGGGAGATGCGGCCGTGCTCCTTATCGTCGCCGTCCTGATTTATGGGGGGATCCGGCTGGCCCTGCGCGCCCCAGAGACGGTAGAGGGGCCCGCGATTTCGCTCTCCCCCAGCGCGCTGCCCTACTACACGTTTCGGTCGGTCGGCCGGATGGCTGCCGCTTATGCTCTTTCCTTGCTCTTCACCCTGGTCTACGGCCGCCTGGCAGCCTACAACCGGCATGCCGAACGGATTCTACTGCCCCTGCTGGACGTCCTCCAGAGCGTGCCCATCCTCTCCTTTCTGCCAGTGGTCCTTTTGAGCCTCAGCGCCATCCTGCCCGAACGCATCGCCGCTGAACTGGCTTCTATCGTCCTCATCTTCACCAGCCAGGTCTGGAACATGACCTTTGCCTGGTATCAGTCGCTGACGACGATCCCTAAAGAACTGCAGGAAGCTAGCGCAATTTTCCGCTTCAACACCTGGCTCAGGTTTAAGGTTCTGGAACTTCCTTTCGCGGCTATCAGTCTGCTCTGGAACAGTATGATGAGTTGGGCGGGGGGGTGGTTCTTCCTGATGGCGGCGGAGATCTTCACCGTAGGGGAGCGGGACTTCCGTCTCCCTGGCCTGGGAGCCTTCCTGCAGGAGGCGGCCAACCAGGGCGATACCCGCGCGATTCTCTGGGGCATCGGCACGCTGGTGCTGGTCATCGTTGCATTGGATCAACTGGTCTGGCGGCCCCTGCTGGCCTGGGCCGACCGTTTCAAACTGGAGATGGTGGAGGGAGAAAACCCCCCTACCTCCTGGTTCTACGACCTCCTGCGGAATTCCCGGCTGCTGGGGTGGTTTTCGGAAAAAATCTGGCAACCGCTGAACGAGCGCGTGGACGCGTGGCTGATCGGCCGCGCCGCGATGCCGGAAGCGGCGGAAGGAAAAACGGGCCGGCCCTATCTCCTCTATGCCCTTGGCATAGCCTTTGGCCTGGGGCTGGCCTACGGCGGCTTTCGGGCGGCTATGATGCTCTTCACGATGCCCCCAGAACAGTGGGGAGAAATCGGCCTGGGCATTCTGGCAACCTTTCTGCGGGTCTCCGCCTCCCTGCTCATCGCCCTGGCCTGGACGATCCCCGCTGGGGTGATCATCGGCACCAACCGAAGAGCGGCAACAATTCTCCAGCCGATCGTCCAGATCGTTGCCTCTGTTCCTGCGACGGCCCTCTTCCCAGTCCTGCTGCTCGTCATCGTCGGTCTGCCGGGCGGGCTGGATTTCGCTGCTATCTTGCTGATGTTGATGGGCACCCAGTGGTACCTGCTCTTCAACATCATTGCGGGCGCGTCGGCCATCCCGCAGGACCTGAAGTATACCTCCGCCCTGATCGGCCTCAGCCGATGGGAACGCTGGCGGACGCTGATCCTGCCGAGTCTCTTTCCATACATTATCACCGGGTCCATCACGGCCAGCGGCGGAGCGTGGAACGCCAGCATCGTCGCCGAGCACGTGGAGTTCGGTGGGCGAACACTCTACACGACCGGCATCGGCGCGCTGATCTCCCGTGCCACTGCTGCTGGCGACTACCCTCTCCTGCTGGCCGCTACATTGACGATGATTCTGACGGTCGTTCTGATCAACCGCACGTTCTGGCGCCGGCTCTATCGCCTGGCGGAAGAGAAGTATCGGATGGAGTGACTCTATGTCCACCAACGGTTATCTGCTGGAAGTTCGTCACGTGAGCCAGATTTACCACAGCGGCTCCCGCCGATTCGTCGCCCTCCAGGACGTAAACCTGGCCGTCCGAGAGGGGGAATTTCTCTGCCTGTTGGGGCCGTCGGGCTGCGGGAAGAGCACCCTTCTGCGCATCATCACCGGCCTCCAGCGGCCGACGGAAGGGATTGTGCTCTATCGGGGTCAGCCGCTCCAGGGGGTGAACCCCAAAGCCACCATCGTCTTCCAGACCTTTGCGCTCTTTCCCTGGCTCACCGTGATAGAGAATGTGGAGGTGGCGCTTAAGGCACGAGGGGTTCACCCTAAACTGCGCACCGCCCGCGCGCTGGACCTGCTGGACCGGGTGGGGCTGGATGGGTTTGAACTGGCCTATCCGCGCGAACTCTCCGGCGGGATGCGTCAGAAGGTGGGCTTCGCTCGCGCGATGGCGGTGGAACCGGAACTTCTGTGCCTGGACGAGCCCTTCTCCGCGCTGGACGTCCTGAGCGCCGAGGCCCTGCGAGGGGAACTGCTGGAACTGTGGACGGAGGGGAAGATTCCCACCCGGGCCATCCTGATGGTGACCCACAACATTGAGGAAGCGGTTTTTATGGCCGACCGCATCGTGGTCATGGAGAAGAACCCTGGGCGAGTGGTGGCCGAAATGACGGTGGACCTTCCCCACCCCCGACAGCGGCGGTCGCCGGAGTTCCTTGAGCGGGTGGACCGAGTCTACGGTCTGCTGGCTGGGGAGACCCAGCCAGAGTATGTGGAACTGGGCGCGGCGCCGGGCGAACCGGGTCGCATTCGGGCCCTGCCCCCCATCACCCTCAACGACCTGGCGGGGCTTTTAGAACACGTGGCTGAGATGCCCGGCCACCGCCACGACCTCTATCGCCTGGCCGAAGAGTTGCGAGTGGATTCCGACCATCTGCTGCAACTGACCGAGGTGGCAGAATTATTGGGCTTCGCCACCATCGGCAAGGGTGACATCATCCTGACCCCCCTGGGGGAGACCTTCGCCGAGGCCAGCATCCTGGCCCGCAAGGAGATCTTCGCCACCCGCATCCGTCGGCTCCCGATCTTCCGCTGGCTGCTTTCCATGCTCAGCGTTGCCGAGGGCCGTCGGCTAAAGTGGGACATCGTCCTACGGGCGCTGGAGTTGGAGTTTCCGCCCGCCGAGGCCGAGAAGCAACTGGAGACCATCGTCAACTGGGGGCGTTACGCCGAGGTCATTGCCTACGACGACGCGACGGAAACCATATTTCTTGAATAAACTTTATCGGAATAGGACGCAGATGAACGCGAACAAGACAAGAACCCAGATTATCCTGGTCCGTCATGGACAGACAGCCTGGAACGAGCCCGGAGAGCGCATCCGGGGCCAGAGCGACGTCCCGTTGAGCGAGGAGGGGCTGGCCCAGGCGCGGGCGACCGCCCGCTACATCGCCGCCCGCTGGCCTCTCACTGCCGTCTATTCCAGCCCCCTCTCCCGCGCGATGGAGACCGCCCGGGCCATCGCCGAGGCCCAGGGGCTGGAAGTCCACCCGCTGGACGGGTTGATGGACCTCAGTTTCGGGGAATGGGAGGGACTGACGATCCCCGAGGTCCAGGCCCGCTACCCCGACCTCTGGCGGGCCTGGCAGGAGGCCCCACACACCGTTCGCTTCCCCGGCGGGGAGAGTCTGGATGACGTCCGGAGCCGATGTACCCAGGCCCTGCGAGAGGTTGTGGAGCGCCATCCAGGGGAGACCGTCGCAATGGTGGCTCACCGGGTGGTCAACCAGGTGCTCCTCTGTGTCATCCTGGGGCTGGGCAACGACCACTTCTGGCACGTGCTTCAGGACCCCTGCGCGGTCAGCCGAATTGAATGGAACGGGAAGTTTTATCGCCTGGCACTGATGAACGATACGAGCCACCTCTGGCGACCGCTCTGATAGACCGGGAGGTGGGCTCGGAGGACGAGGCGCGGTGCGCGGCGATCTTGCGCCTTTTGGCCGCGCGCGCTGGGCGTCTGACCCCGGAGCGGATAGAGGCCGCCCTCCGGCGCTATCCGCGGCCGGAGGGCGGCCTCTACTCCCGCGACCAACTGCTGCGGGTCTACCGCCGTCTCTGCACGGAAGGACAGATGGACTGGGACCCGCGGTTGGCCGGGGCCCTGGGCCGCAAGCCCACCCGGACCATCTCCGGCGTTGCGCCCGTGTCCGTACTCACCCCGCCATATCCCTGCCGGGGCCAGTGCATTTACTGCCCCTCCGTCTCTGGTGCGCCCAAGTCCTACCTCCCCGACGAGCCCGGCGTCCAGCGGGCCATCCGCTTTCGCTACGACCCCTTTGAACAGACCGCGGGCCGTCTTCAGGCCCTGGAGAACATTGGCCACCCCACCGACAAAGTGGAACTCCTCATCCTCGGCGGCACCTGGTCCGACTACCCTCCCGACTACCAGGAGTGGTTCGTCTGCCGCTGCCTGGACGCGATGAACGAACAGGAATCCGCAACCCTGCCGGAGGCCCAGCACCTCAACGAAACCGCTCCCCACCGCAACGTCGGCCTGGTCATAGAAACCCGGCCCGACTGTATCACCCTGGAGGAAGTGCGCCGCCTCCGGTATCTGGGGGTGACCAAAGTCCAACTGGGCGTTCAGAGTCTGGACGACGAAATCCTGGCGCTGAACCGGCGAGGGCACACCGTTGCGGAGACCCGCGCCGCTGTCCGACGTCTGCGGCTGGCAGGGTTCAAAATTCTCCTGCACTGGATGCCCAATCTCTACGGCTCCACGCCCCAGCGGGACCTGGCAGATTTCCAGCGACTCTGGGACGACCCGGCCCTTCGTCCTGATGAACTGAAAATCTACCCCTGCCTTCTGGTGGAGGGGACCGGCCTCTACGACCTCTGGCGGGAGGGCAAGTACCAGCCCTATGACGAGGAGACCCTGATCCAGTTGCTGATGGCCTGTAAGGCCCGCATTCCTCCCTACGTCCGGCTCAACCGCCTGATGCGGGACATCCCCGCGCCGGATATCGTCGCTGGGGTGACCCGTTCCAACCTGCGGGAGGTGGTACGGGCCCGGATGGAGCGGGAGGGGCTTCGGTGCCAGTGCATCCGCTGCCGGGAGATAAGGGGCCAGCCGGTGGACCCCCGTCGCCTGCGTCTGAACGTGCTGACCTACGAAACCGATGCGACGGTGGAGCACTTCCTGGCCTACGAGACGGAGGACGGCCACCTGGCAGGGTTCCTGCGGCTCTCCTTCCCCCAGGTGGAGCCGGAACTGGAGGAACTGCGGGGAAGCGCCCTTGTGCGAGAACTGCACATCTACGGCCCGGCGGTGGAACTGGGGGTCCGGCGGGAGGGACGGGCCCAGCACATTGGGCTGGGGACCCGCCTTCTGGAGACGGCAACGGAAATGGCCCGCCAGGCAGGCTACCAGCGGCTGGCGGTCATCGCTGCCGTCGGCACCCGGCCCTACTACCGGGAGCGGGGTTTCCGCCTGGAGGGGACGTACATGGTGAAAGACCTGCGGGATTCCCCTGGGAGGCGCGCCGCCAGCGAAAAAATTCCTTAATCAATCGGGCTCTGTTTCTTGGCGTATCGTACCAACAGCGGGCACAATGTAGACCTCTCTTCGGTACGGCTTCACTTGCTCCGCCACCTGTTCCTTCAGAATGTGTCCGGAGACGTGCATCAGGGTGTCGTTGAAGTCCGGGTCCTTGACCATTCCCGCCAGGCAGGGGTAGTGGTGGTGGAGCATCCCAGCCTGGAACTCCGCCTCATCCACTGAAACCCCCACCAGTCCCTGGGCG
>JANXAH010000172.1 GCA_025062415.1 Anaerolineae bacterium
TTTGTACGGGGTGTTATTTTATTTTATCCGATTTGCCTTTGGTGTGGGTATCTTTTATTTTTCGGGGGGGGAACCTTACCCTGGTTATTTTGTGGTTTCTTATTGATAAATTTTGGGGGGGGGGGGGGGCCCGGGGGCCCCCCCCGCGCCGCTCAATGTTCTCATTCGGAACCGTCATTTTCCCGAGGTTCAGGTTCCCCCAGGTCAAAGTACAGGATCCCCAGACGAGCGGCATAGCGGATAAATTCCAGGCGTTCCATACCCAACAATTCTGCGGCCTTGCCGCTGGATATCTCTCTTCGCCGGTACAGCTCCCGCACGGCGATTTCCTCCACCGCCTGTTCAGGATGCTGGTAAAAAGGCCGCAGGAGTTCCCACAATTCGCGGTCCAATCTTACAGTTATCCCCGCTTTCACAAATCGTTTCCAGACCTGCTTCCAGCGTTGGGGTCGCTACATTCTACCCTATTGTACTGGCGCCGGTTTGGGCGGCATCTCCAGGGCCCGCCGCCGGGCTGGGGATGGCTTCTCTGCCTTCTTCGGTTCCGGCGGTGGCGACTTGGGCTCCTCCTGCTTCCGCTCCGGCAGCGGACGGCCCTCCAGAATTGCCAGGAACTCCTCCGCCTCTATGGTCTCCACCTCCAGAAGCCGCTGCGCCACCGCGTCCAGTTGCTCCCGGTGTTCCTCCAGAACCTTCCGGGCCCGCTGATAGGCCGTGTGGATAATCCTGCGTACCTCTTCGTCTATCTGCTGAGCGACGGCTTCGCTGTAGTCCCGCTGTTCCCCGATCTCCTTGCCCAGAAAGACCAGTTCCTCTTTCTGCCCAAAGGTCATTGGGCCCAGTTTCTCGCTCATCCCGTAGCGGGTCACCATTGCCCGGGCCAGTTCCGTCACCTGCTCCAGATCATTGGCTGCGCCCGTGGTCACCTCGCCGAAGACCAGTTCCTCAGCCGCTCGCCCACCCAGGGCAAAGGCCAATTGGTCCTCAAATTTGGATTTACTGATGACGGTCCGGTCCTCCTCCGGAAGGGAGAGGGTATACCCGGCCGCCATCCCCCGGGCAATGATGGAGATTTTCTGGACGGGGTCGCATTTGGGCAGGTAGTGGGCCACCAGCGCGTGGCCCGCTTCGTGGTAGGCAATGATGCGGCGCTCCTCTTCGGAGATAATCCGACTTTTCCGCTCCGGACCTGCCAGGACCCGCTCTATGGCCTCCTTGAATTCGGCCATACCGATGACCTTCTTGTTGCGGCGGGCCGCCAGGATGGCCGCTTCATTGACCACATTTGCCAGGTCCGCACCCACGAACCCCGGCGTTGCCTTCGCCAGGAAGGTCAGGTCCACGTCGTCTGCCAGAGGCTTGCCGCGGGTGTGAACCCGCAGGATGGCCTCTCGCCCCCGGACGTCGGGCCGGTCCAGGACAATGCGCCGGTCAAACCGGCCAGGGCGCAGAAGCGCTGGGTCCA
This sequence comes from Anaerolineae bacterium, assembly GCA_025062415.1. GTDB lineage: Bacteria > Chloroflexota > Anaerolineae > B4-G1 > DUEL01 > SpSt-77. Next base: position 1,466 of record JANXAH010000172.1, read on the forward strand.
GAATGTCGGGCCGGTTGGTCGCCGCCATTACGATGACGTTGGTGTCGGTGTCAAACCCGTCCATTTCCACCAGAATCTGGTTCAGCGTCTGCTCCCGTTCGTCGTGGGAGCCGCCCAACCCGGCCCCCCGGTGTCGCCCCACCGCGTCTATCTCGTCCAGGAAAACAATGCACGGGGAGTGGCGTTTAGCCTGGTCAAAGAGGTCCCTTACGCGGGAGGCCCCGACGCCCACAAACATCTCCACAAACTCGGAGCCGGACATACTGAAAAAGGGAACACCTGCCTCTCCGGCGACGGCCTTCGCCAACAGGGTCTTTCCGGTGCCAGGAGCGCCCACCAGCAGGACCCCCTTGGGAATACGGGCGCCAACCTGGATAAACTTCTGGGGCTCCTTAAGGAACTCCACAATCTCCCGCAGCTCCTCTTTTGCCTCGTCTACCCCGGCCACGTCGTCAAAGGTCACCGCAGGCTTGTCGCTGGTGTAGAGACGGGCCCGGCTCTTGCCGAAGGAAAGGGCCTGGTTATTGGCTCCCTGAAACTGCCGCAGGAAAAAGAAGAGAGCCACCAGGAACAGGATCATCATCAGGAAGGTCCCACCCGTGCTGAGCAGGGCCGTCCAATCGGGCGCCTCTGCGACCTCTATCTGGACCTTGGCCAGTTGCTCTTCGGAAACCCCCAGCCACTTCAACTGCTCGGCGACGGTCGCCGTCGCTTCTTTGATGGAGCGCAGTTGCTGACCGGTTTTCAGACGAACTTCCAGGCGGTTGCCGTTCACGACGATCCGCTCCACCCGTTCCGCCTGAACCTCCGCCGCAATCCGGCTGATCGGCACCACATTTGGTTCACCGGAGCGGCTCAGGAGGTTATAAGTCAGGAACATCACCGCCGCCAGTAGCAGCAACGTGATAAACGTACTTCCCCGAAATCGCGAATTCACGTTGACCTCCACCTACCACTCGCTCTCCAAACAGAACCGGCCACAGGTAAAAAGGAGCGCGTTTCTGTTTCGGTCTTATTATACCTGAAAGCGAGGAAAAGGGAAGTAATCGTTTAGTCCCACCTTCTGCCGTCTGGCGGCTGCACTCCCTCAACAGATCGCGACGCTGTCGCACGGGATCAGGACCGTTTTCTCAGGCGCGGACCATTTTCGCTGCGGTGGGC
>JANXAH010000248.1 GCA_025062415.1 Anaerolineae bacterium
TGACCGTCTGGATAGTTGCCTTCCAGCCCGGAAAGCCTCACCTCTACCAGCCAAAGAGTGAGGAGCAGCAGCGAGGGGTCTGGGGGGGGGGGGGGGGGGGGGGGGGGGGGGGGGGCCCCCCCCCCCCCCCCCCCCCCCCCCAAGCCCATATCCCTTCCAGGAAAGGAGCCCGTGGGAATGCTTGGTCCTCTGTATAACCTGCTCACAACGGGGCCGGGTACCTTCGTCTACCACCTGCTCATTTTGCTGGCGCTGGAAGGAGCAGCGGGTATCGCTTTCACGGAATACCGGCGCACCCGAAATCCAGACCAGCGCCGTTTTCTTATCGCCTTTTCCCTTTTAGTTTTGCTGCGGATCCCCCTGTTGGTTCTTGGCCCCCAACACCACGCGCTCCTGGCCCCGCTTCTCTACGCTTTAGAGGTGGCCAGCTTGACCATAATGGCCTGGGCCTTCTTAACCCCCGTTATCGGAAGGCGCGCCGGATGGTTGTTCGTGCTGGTCAGTTTGCTGATCGCATCTGGGCTGACCCTTCTGTTTTTCCCTCTCTGGTACCAGATGGTCCAGGCTGTGCCCTTTATGGAGTACGCCGTCTTCTGGCAACAGGCGATCTGGGATCTGTGGGCATTCCTGATCGCCCTCGGAACGGGCATCTATCTCTTGACCCAGACCCGACGAAACGGGGATCCCCTCACAGGCGTGGCGTTCCTGATCATTGCTCTGGGGAATCTCTTTATTGCTCTGGACCAGCCAGGGTTAGGGCGCATCGTTAACCTGTTAGGGTATCCTCTGATCTCCGTCATTGTCTACCGGGCCGCACTCCAGGACCTCTGGGCCTACCGCCAGGAACTCCAGACGTTGAGTGAGCGGTCGGTCCGGCAGATGCAGGAACTCTTCTCCCTTTTGGAAATTGGACGAATCCTGGGGGAATCGCTGGACCTGGAGCAGACGCTGAAACGGGTTGCGGAGAATATCGCCCATGCGCTGGATGCTGACCGGGTCGCTATCTTGCTGCGAGATTCCAGCGGAGAGGAGGAACCGCAAAGAGAGCCCGACCGGTTGCGGATACGGGTCCTATATGCACCTCTGCTGGGACACCTGGAGCCCCCAGGTGAGGAAGTCCTCCCGGCAGACCATCCTCTTTTGGCCCATGCGGTCGGGCGACGGCGCGGACTATCTCTGAACCCCCGCGAGACCGTTGGACATCTGGCATCTTTTTACGCATTACTGGGAATCCAGCGGGGTGGCCCAACTCTGCTCCAACCACTTGTCTATCGGGACCAGGTTGTCGGAGTGCTGGTGGTCGTCAGTGAGCACAGCCGTATCCCCTTTGAGAGCCGCAGCGTCCGAATCTGCGAATCCATCGCGGCCCAGATTGCCGCCGCGGTGGAAAATGTTGGCCTCTACCATCGCCTGGAGCAAAAGGTGGAGGATCTGGATCACGCCCTCCAGGAACAGCAGAAAGAGGCCTCCCTGCGAGAAGCTATTTTGGAGAGCGCAGCGGAAGGAATCATTGTGACCGACCGGGAGGGGCGAGCCATCCGAATGAATGCGGCGGCGGAGAAGATCCTGGGCGTCTCTCGGGAGCGCCTTCTGGGCCGCTCCGTTCAGGGAATTCTGACCCAAGCCACCCTTCCGGACCTGGACGATATGGCCCGCCTGACTTCACCGTTAGAGGCCCTCTTTGAAATGGAGGGAAAACAGGTTGCTATCAGCGCGGCGCCCGTTCGCCTTCTCTCGGGGGAGACCGTTGGGTTTATCGCCCTTCTCCGGGACGTAACCCGCGAGGTACAGGCGGAGAGCGCCAAGCGGGAGTTTATCGCCACTGTGTCCCACGAACTGCGTACTCCGCTGACCGCGATTCTGGGTTACTCCGAGGCCCTCTATAGTGGGATGGTTGGCTCTTTAACTCCGACTCAATCTACCTTCGTCCGCATCATCCACGAGAATGCACGCCGGCTGGTTGCCATTGCCAACAATCTGATCGCGATGGCGGAGGCCGAACAGGGCCGCCTGCGGTTGAACTATATCCCCACCGACCTCGCCCTTCTTGCGGCCGAAGTCGTGGAGACTTTCATCCCGCGAATGAAGGAACGTCAACTGGAATGGCGGCTGGAGATAGCGGACGACCTCCCGCTGGTGGAAGTGGACCCTGTCCGAATCCGCCAGGTCCTGACCAACCTCGTCAGCAACGCAGTCAAATTTACCTACCCCGGTGGTCGCATCACAGTGGGCGTGGCGACCGTCCCTGAGCCCGACGGTGGTTCTCCTCAGTTCTGCCGTATCTGGGTTCAGGATACCGGCATTGGGATCCCCCTGGAGGAACAGTCCCGTATCTGGGAGCGGTTCTATCGCTCTGAGGACCCGCTCCGGGCAGAGGCAGGGGGATTGGGGCTGGGACTCTCTATTGTGCGGACGCTGGTGGATGCGCACGGTGGGCGGATCTGGCTGGAGTCGGCTCCCGGCAAGGGGAGTACCTTTACCATCCTGCTCCCACTTTGTCGTCCCGTTCCCCCCTCTCCCCAGGTGGATGAGGATGTCTACCCGACCATAGAGCGGGCGCTCGGGCTGTAGGGTTGGGACTTGGGGTTGACGGCACATCTGCTGGCCCCAAATTCAACGTCACCCTCAGGAGGCCGATATGCGCATTCCCCTCATCGCTGGTAACTGGAAAATGCATAAAACTATTGAGGAGGCTGTCGCTCTGGTAACGGAACTCCGGGCGCTGGTGGATGGTCTGGAGGGAGTAGAGGTTGCCGTGTGCCCGCCCTTTCCGGCGCTGGAGGCTGTCCGGCGGGCCCTGACGGGCTCTTCCATCCGGGTCGGCGCACAGAATATGCACTGGGAGGAATCGGGCGCGTTCACGGGGGAGGTCTCCCCCCGGATGCTGGTGGGCCTCTGCGACTACGTCATCATTGGTCACTCGGAGCGGCGGAACCTCTTCGGCGAGACGGACGAGATGGTCAACCGCAAGGTGCGCGCAGCCCTGGCCCATGGGCTGACTCCCATCCTTTGCGTGGGGGAGAACCTGCAGCAGAACCGGGCCGGAGAAACGGAAGCCGTCGTCGGCGCGCAGGTCCGGGCCGCGCTGGCGGGAGTGGAGGCCGCGGATGCCCGGCGCATCGTCATCGCCTACGAGCCGATCTGGGCTATCGGAACGGGCGTCCCCGCCTACGGCCCCGACGCAGCCCGCATCATCCGGGATGCCGTCCGGGGGACCCTCGCCACTCTCTACGGCGACGAAGTGGCCCAGATCATCCGCATCCAGTACGGGGGCTCCGTCACCCCGGCGAATATCGCCGAGTTTATGCAGGAACCGGAGATAGACGGCGCGCTGGTGGGCGGGGCCAGCCTGCGCGCGGCCGACTTCGCCGCCATCGTCCAGGAGACGGTCCGGTGCAAAAGCGCGGGGCAGAAAACCTGAACGTCCTTGCGCCCCTGTGGCCTACAACATGGTAACCAAACGACATCTGGGACTTTTCCTGCTCTCTGTTGCGCTGGCGCTGATTATCGGGATATTGGCGGTGGACTGGATGGGCATCGGTGAGTGGGGTGGCTTCGGCCCCCTCCAGCGGATCGGGGTGGGAACGGGCGCGGTCCTGGCTGTCGTCGCCCTGATCCTGATTCGCCTCGGCGACCGTCCGGCATAGGGGAACAGGACGCCGATTGCGCTGGGCCGCGCTCCAAAACTGGAACAGGGTTTTTTTCTTTGCCCTATGAGGAGGGGATATGTACGTTGTCGGACTCTTCCGATTCTTTGCGACGGTTTTCTGGCTGGCCCTTTTCGTCCTGCTGGCCTTGCTCATCGTGCGCGCGTTCGCCCGCCGGAGCACGAAACTCCTGGCCTCCCTGACCATTGTCGCGCTGATCGGGGCGCTGGTCTTCACCGTGGTCGGCGCGGGGCTGGTCTTCATTGAGCCCTATGAGATGGGAGTGGTCATCACCGTTCTCGGCAGGGGTGGTCTCCGACCGGAACCCCTCCCGCCGGGCCTGCACTGGATCGTCCCCTTCGTGGAACGGGTGGAACGCTACCCCATCGCCCGCCAGACTTTCACGATGGCGAAAACGCCCACCGAGGGGGAATGGGAAGGGGAACTGACGGTAGAGGCCCGCACGCTGGACGGACAGCGCATCTTCGTGGACTCCTCGGTCATCTACGAGATCAACCCCCGGCGGGTCATTGAACTCCACATCAAATGGCAACACCGCTATGAGCGGGACCTCATCCATCCGGAGGCGCGCGGCATTATCCGGGACGTGGTCTCCCAGTACCGGGTAGACGAAGTGGTCAGCACGAAGCGGTTTGAGGTCACGGCGGAGATCTCCCGCCGCTTGGAGGAGGTCCTGGCCGACAATGGCCTGACGCTGGTGGACTTCGTCCTGCGGGACATCACTTTCACCCCCGAATATGCCCAGTCCATTGAACAGAAACAGATTGCTGAGCAGCAGGCCCTGCAGGCGAAGTTCGTCGTGGAACAGAAGAAACAGGAGGCGGAACAGGCCCGTCAGATCGCCCAGGGCCAGGCCGACGCGGCGGTCATCCAGGCCAAGGGGGAGGCAGAGGCCCGGCTGATCCGGGCACGTGCGGAGGCCGAAGCACTGAAACTCATCGCCGAGGCCCTCGCGGCCAACCCCAACCTGCTCACCTACGAGTATATCTCCAAACTCGCCCCTGGTGTCCGGGTGATGCTGGTGCCTGCCAACACTCCCTTCATCTTGCCACTCCCGCAGATGGAAGAGGGAGTGGGGGGACAGTGATCCGTGTCCGTGATACGGAGCACGTAGCACGCAGCATCCAGGTACCTCTTCCCCTACAGTACATCCACAGGGTCTACGTCCACCAGCCAGCCGGGAGGGATGCGGATACCCCGCAGAAAGGCGGGCGGGTCCGGGTGGCGCAGGAGGATCTGCCAGCGATAGAGGCCTCGCACTCTGGCGAAGAAGGCCGGGACGGGCCCGATGACGTCGGTGGTGGGAAGCCCGGCCCGGCGCAGCGCGCTGCGCAACTCGTCGGCCAGGTTGCGGGCCGCCACCTCTGCCCGGCGGGAGTCCGCGTGGCGAAAGAGCAGCCGGGCCAGACGAATGTAGGGGGGATACCCGGCCTCCCGTCGGAAGGCCAGTTCCCGCTCCATAAACCCCAGATAGTCGTGTCGCTCCACCGCTGCGATGGCGTAGTGGTCGGGGTAGTAGGTCTGCAGGATGACTTTCCCGCCCATTAATCCCCGGCCCGCCCGTCCCGCCACCTGCTCCAGCACCTGAAAGGTCCGCTCCGCGGCCCGGAAGTCGGGAAGGTTCAGGACGGTATCTGCGGAAATAATCCCCACGACGGTCACCAGCGGGAAGTCCAACCCCTTGGCAATCATCTGGGTGCCCACCAGGATGTCGGCGCGCCCGTCGGAGAAGGCCTGGAGGATGTTCCAGTGGGCCTGAGAGGTCCGAGCGGTGTCCCGGTCCCAGCGGAGGACGCGGGCCTGGGGCCAGCGCTCCCGGACGGCGATCTCCAGTCCCTCCGTCCCCAGGCCGAAGGGGCGGATGCGGGCCGAGCCGCAGCGGGGACAGCGCTCCGGGAAGGTCTCCCGGCGCCCGCAGTGGTGACAGACCAGTTGGGCTGCCCCTTGGTGGTAGGTCATTGGGACGTCGCAGCGAGGGCATCGGGCCACGTAGCCACACTCCCGACAGAACACGTGGGTCGCCGTGCCGCGCCGGTTCAGGAAGAGGATGACCTGCTGGCCGCGCGCCAGGGCCTCGTCCACGCTCCGCTGGAGCACCATGCTGAAGATGGAGCGGTTGCCCGCCCGCAGTTCGGCCCGCATGTCCACAACCTGGACGGGAGGGAGGTCCACATAGCGGGCCTCCGTGGGCCCTTCGTCCAGGGCCTGATAGCGGTTTTCGGAGACGTGGTAGAGGGCCTGGAGGTCGGAGAGGCGCTGCCGGTGGCCCAGGATGCGCCGTCCCAGGACCAGGAGGCGGAACTCCCCTCGCTGGGCCCGCAGGTAGGATTCCAGGCTGGGGGTCGCCGAACCCAGGATGACGGTCGCTCCAGTCAGGCGGGCCAGGTGCAGGGCCGCCTCCCGCGCGTGAAAGGCCGGGCGGAAGGCCTGCTTGTAGGAGGGGTCGTGTTCCTCGTCCACAATGATGAGTCCCAGCGGGGAGAGGGGGGCAAAAAGGGCCGATCGGGGGCCGATGACGACGTCCACCAGCCCAGCGCGGGCCCGCCGCCAGACGTCGTACCGTTCCCCTTCCCGCAACTGGCTGTGGAGGACGGTCACCCGGCCGGGGAAACGGGCGGCGAAACGGGCGACTGTCTGGGGGGTGAGGCTGATTTCCGGGACCAGGACGATGGCCTTCCGGCCCTGGGCGAGCACCTCTCCCACCGCGCGCAGGTAGAGTTCGGTCTTGCCGGAGCCGGTGACGCCGTGGAGGAGGAAGGTCGCAGGTCGCAGGTCGCAGGGGGTAGGGGGAGCAAGCGCGGCCCGGATTTCTTCCCATGCGGCCTGCTGGTCGGGCGTGAGGGGGAGGGGGGAGGTCGGAAGGAAAACCCGGCCCTCCAGCGGGTCTCGCCAGCGCTCCTCCAGGTCAAAGACGACGGCGCCCCGCTGATAGAGGACGTTCAGGTGCTGGCGGGAGCAGCCGGTCTGGGCGTAGACCCAACTGACGTCCACCGGGCCTCCCTCGGCCCGCAGGAAGTCTACGACCGCCCGATAGACCGGGGAGCGGAGTCCCCGGAGGACCTCATCATCCTGGATGTCGGGGAGGAGGCGGACGGTGGTGACCTGAAGAGGGCGGGCGCGGGGCGGGAGAAGGACGGGGGTACGGTTCAGAATTTTGCGGCGGACGAGGCGGTCGGCGGCCGCGCGCCAGTCGGAGTGAGGGAGCGCGCGGTCTATCTGGGCGCCGGTCAGCGGACCCCGACGGTGCAGCAGGTCCACCAGGTGGCGCTCCAGCGGGGTCAGACGGGCGTCGGGGGGGATGTCTCCGGCGAGTTCCAGGCGCGAGTCGGTCAGGCCGACGACGCCGGGGGGGAGCATCATCAGGAGACATTCGTAAAGAGGGGTCAGGGTCTGCTGGCTCAGCCAGCGGGCCAGTTCTATCTGAGTCGGGAGGAGGACCGGCCGGGGGTCCACCAGCGCGCTGATGGGCCGGGTCTCCTCCACAGCGGGCTGCTCCGGTTTTTCCAGGACGATGGCATAGAGGGAACGAGGGCCGAAGGGGACCTGTACCAGAGAGCCGATGTCCACCCGTCCCGTGAGGTGGTCCGGGATGTGGTAATCAAAGGTGGGATCTGGGCCTGCGAAGGGGCCCAGAGGGAGTAGGGGGAGTGCCCGAGCGTATTCCATAAGTGGGAAGTGGGCTTTGCGGCGGCGGCCTCTGGCCGCCG
>JANXAH010000090.1 GCA_025062415.1 Anaerolineae bacterium
GGCGAAGCCCATATCCAGCACGCCGACACGGATGCCGGCCCCGGTGAAACCAGCCTGATGCCAGCGGTCAGCGCCGATGACCCGGATGCCCTCTCCGGGAATCTGGCTTCCGTGGCGGATGTGCAGGGCCGGCACCCGGACAGCGATCACGTGCTGGAGTTCGGTGAGTTGGGCGAAGAGAGCTTCCGGGTCACCCCCTTCCGCTGTCGCCTCTATGAGCGAAAGGGGGATGGCGATCTCCACCGTATCCCGATAGGCCGCGACGACCCGGATACCCACTTCCTCCAGTTGGGCCACCAGAGGAGACGAGTCCTCTGTATCCAGAATCAGGGTGACGCGGATTTCGTCCCGGTTGTTCAGCAGGCCCCGACGGCGGGCCAGGTCTATGGCGGCTTCCCTACCCCCTTCCTGGTAGGCGATCAGAAACTGTTTGTAGGCCGAATCCAGTTCCGGGTCAGTCAGCAGAGGGGCCAGTTCAGGGTATTGCTGAGCCAGTTCGGCCAGGGAGGGAGGCGGCGCGAATTCCGCTGGAAAAGGGGAGGGGGACGGCGAAGGCAGGACCCGGAAGAGGGGAGGCGGCGCCAGGACCAGAAAGTAGAGCGCAGCGGAACTCAGCAGGAGCAGGCTTCCAGAAGCGATCAACGCCAGAGTCCAGGAACGCCACCTTCGCTCCCCAGGCGCTGGCCCAGACGAGCGTTCTTTCGGGAAATTCATCTCAGGGGCTGACATGGATCGTCACTTCTTCTGAAACAACCGTGTTCCACGCAGGCCGGTCGCCTCCTGTCTTCCACAGGACGAGGACTTTCAGGGTGGCGGAGCCCTGCTGACGGGCAGTGAAGGTAAAGGTCACAGACCGGCCCTGTCCGGCAGGCAACTCTTCGGCGGAAGCGCCGGGGGAACTGGCCACCTCCAGCACCGGTTCCCAGGAGCCCAGGAGCCGGTATTCCATCTGAGTCCAGGGCTGGCCACTGGTATTGGTGATGGTCAACGTCAGCGTAAGGGGGTCTCCGACTTTCAGGGTGACGGCGGAAGGAGCGAGGGCCATCTGCGCCGGGGCCACCGTCTCCTGGGCAACGGGCGTCGCCTCCGGGGTGGGCGTGAGGGTCGGAGCGGGCGTGGCCGTCGGCGTAGGGGGACGCAGGAAGGGAAGCCTCCCCTGTCGGTAGGCGAAATAGCCCCCGCCAGCCAGCGCAGCCAGGCAGAGGACCAGAACGATGGGCAGGGCAATCAGAAGCCAGCGGGGGAAGCGGCGCGCCGGTTCGGGCGCAGGCGGGGGCATCGGAGGCACGGGGGCCAATTCCGGGGGTGGGGGAAACGGCGGGCCGTAGGGAGGTGGAGCTCCCGGCACCTCCGACGGCGGTGGAGGAGCGTAGGCTGGCGCAGTGGGCGCGTAGGATGGAGGCGGCGCAGCCGGAGGAGCGGGGGCCGCCGGGGGCGGGCCATAGGGCGGGGTCGGTGCTGCCGGAGGGGAAGGGGCCGCCGGAGGCGGGCCGTAGGGCGGAGCCGGCGCGGCGGGAGGGGCCGGGGCCGCTGGTGGGGCGGCTGGGAAAGGAGAAGGGGCTGGAGCCAGGGGAGCGCCGCAGTGGGCACAGAAACGGGCGCCGGGCTTGTTCTTCGTCCCGCACTGCGGGCAGAGAATCTCGGCCGGGGGAGGGGGAGCGGGCAGTTCCAGCGGTTGACCGCACTGCTTACAGAAGCGGGCACCGGGACGGTTCTCAAAACCGCACTTAGGGCATTTCATAGAAGGCCTCCTACTCCGGGTAAAAGAGCAACGTGAACTGACCCAACCGCACCAGGTCGCCAGAGTTCAGGCGAACTGGCTGGCCGGGAAGAAGCCGGACCTCGTTCACGAAGGTGCCGTTAGTGCTCTGCAGGTCTTCCAGAAACCATCCGTCCGGGCAGCGGAGGAGGCGGGCGTGGCGTCTGGAGATGCCCGCCATGCTGGCCCCGTACGGCTCCAGGTCTACATCCGGGAGGGAGGGGGACGTGGGGACAGAGCGCCCCAGAACGATTTCGGAACTGGAGGGAAGCGGGATCATCACCCCGGTCTCCACCACGCACAGGCGTGGGCCGGAGACGGCGCGGAGATGCTCCAACCGAACCGTCGTCTCCCTAACCCCCGGCGGGGGAGATGTGGGCGGGCTCACACCCAGCGCCCGGCTGACCCGGAGTAGGTCGTCCACCATCGCCTGCATGGTGGGGTAGCGGTCGGCGGGGTTTCGGGCCAGGGCCCGCAGGATGATCGCTTCCAGGGCGGGAGAGAGGGAGGGACAGAAGCAGTGGGGCGGGATGGGGGGCTCCCGCAACCGGCGGAGCATCGCCTCCGCAGGAGTGGCAGCCTGGAAGGGGAGTTGGCCGGTCAGCAGTTCGTAGAGCACCACCCCCAGGCTGTAGATGTCGGTTCGGTGGTCCACGGCCTCGCCCATCACCTGCTCCGGGGAGAAGTAGGCCGGTGTTCCCACACTGACGCCGGGACGGGTGATCCCGCCGGCGCGGCCGATGATTTTCGCCAGACCGAAATCGGCCAGAAGCGGCCAGTCGGGGCGAGCCAGGAGAATGTTGGCGGGCTTAACGTCCCGGTGGACGATACCCTGGGCATGGGCGTAGGCCAGGGCCTGCCCCACGGGGATCACCCACTGGGCCACCTCCGGCCAGGGGATGGGATGTCCGGTCAGACGGGCCTTCAGGGAGCCACCGGGGACGTATTCCATCACAATGTAGGCGGTGCCGGAGGCCTCGCCGTAGTCGTAGATGGTGAGGATGTTGGGATGACGGAGGGCTGCGATGGCGCGGGCCTCCTGCCGGAACCGCCGGAGGAACTCCTCTCGGTCTTCCCCCTCGGCGACGCGCAGAATCTTCACCGCCACCCACCGCTCCAGGTGTGGCTGGTAGGCGCGGTAGACGACGGCCATCCGGCCTTCGCCGATTTTATCCACAATCTGACAACCACTCAGAACCCGTCCGACCCATTCCATCGCTGCGTCTCACCTACTCAATATGGACAGGATTATGACCTGTTGCGAAAACTCACCGTAGAGACGCTGAGAACGCAGATGGTCGGAAAGACCATCCCGCAGGTGTCTACCGGTACTCGGTGATGATCCGGTCTTCCTGGATGGTCATTTTGGTCATCCGGACAGGGGATGCGCTCCAGGCTTGCCGCAATCCCCGATTGATGCCTTCGGAAAGAATCCCTCCAACCCCTACCAGGGGGATGTCGTTCAGACGCTCCACAAGAAGCACTGGTGCCCCGTCCCGGGCCGTCAGCCGCCCCGAGAGGCGAAGCGGTAGCGGTTCTGAAGGACGGTTCCAGGTGTCAACATAGTGGCCAGTCACCTGTAGCAAGTCGCACGTCGCAAATGGAATACGCAACACGAAGCACGCGACACGCTTCACGCTTCGCGTTCCGCCTCCCCTTTCCGCTCCGTTATTCTATCACCGTTCGCTCCGCCAGGAAAGCCAGGCCCTCCATCAGCAGGGCGCCGAGGAGGGCCGCCAGAGCCAGGGAGCCCAGGCCGGTGTCGGCCGGAGTCCGCATCCAGGCGGCGGCCGCTCCCAAGGTGAGGGTCAGGAAATGAGCCAACCCGGCCCACCCAGGCCGTCGTCCCACGGCCGCGTAGACCAGCGGCGCAATGGGTGCGTAGAAGGAGACGAAGTTGATCAAGAAGGGCATCCGGGCCACGATGGGCGCCAACACCCAGGCCAGCAGGATCACCAGGGCCAGCAGCCCTCCCAGCAGAACGACTTGTTGCCCCAGGGTCAGGCGGCGGGCAAGGCCGCGGGTGAAAGCAGCCAGCCGCTGGGTGGGACGACGGGAGGCGGCCGGAGCGGCGGCGCTTTCCGGCCTCGCCAGTACCTGAAAGATGAGGTCGCCGATAAACCACCCCAGCGCGCCCAGGAGAAGAGCGGAGAGGGAGCGGCCGAAGTAGAGCCCCACCGTCATCCAAGGAGCGAAGAGAAGGACCTGGATGACCAGGACGCCGACAAGGGCCATCGCCATCGCCGTGGCCATCTCCAGGGGCCAGCGGGCATCCCGCGGCAGCGGAACCGGGCGGGGCCGTGTGCCGATGCCGCCGCTACTGAAGGGGCTGACCCACGCCGACTGGGGCCAGGCGAGAGGGTGCGGGGAAACCCTGGCAGCCTGCTGAAGGGCGACCTGCATCTGGCGCGCGTCGGCGAAACGACGGCGGATGTCCAGTTCCATCGCCTGCCGAATCACGGCAGCCACGCGAGGGGAAATGCCGGGGCCCTGGAGCGGCGGCAGAGGGGCCCCGCTGGCCCAGCGATCCAGGGCCGAGGGGGGCTCCCGTCCGGTCAGGGCGAAGTAGAGCGTGGCGCCCAGGCTGTAGAGGTCGGAGCGGGGGTCGGTGTGGAAGCCGCCCAGGTGGAAGTGCTCCGGCGAGGCGTACTCCGGCGTCCCCATCCCCCGCACGATGTGCTGTGTCACCGGCTGACGCGGGTCCCAGAGTTTCACCAGGCCGAAGTCCACCAGCACAGCGCGGCCATCGGAGGCAATGATGATGTTCTGCGGCTTGATGTCCCGATGGAGAATCCGGCGGGCATGGCAATAGGCCAGCGCGTCCAGAAGTTGAAGTCCCCAGCGGACCACCTGGGCCTGAGGCAGTGGGCCGTGACGGAGCACCAGTTGGTCCAGACTGGTCCCCTCAATGAAGTCCATTGCCAGGAAGGACCGGCCTCCCCAATCAAAGAAGTCGGTCACCCGGGGGAGATGGGGGTGGGAGAGGCCGGCCAGGGCGCGGGCCTCCTGATGGAACTGGGCCCGCAACTGGGCCAGGGTGGACGGGTCTATGCCGGGCTGAGGCACCATCTCCTTAAGGGCCACGGGAACGTTCAGGGTGAGGTCCCAGGCGCGGTAGACGGCGCCCATCCCTCCCTGACCCAGGAGACGAACGACACGGTAGCGGTTCTGGACGACTTGACCGGGTGTGAGTGGCATCAATACCTCTCTCAAGGAAAGATGCAGGGAGCGGACGGGTCCAGGCAGGCCCATACATCCTGCAGGCGGCCTTCCAGCAGGGCGAGGCGGGCGGCGTCCACCCGACGGTAGCGAGCGAACTCCGCCGGTGTTCCAGTGAAACGGGAGAAGAGGTCCTCGTAGGCTTGGTCCACCGCTGCGGTTGCCCGAACCAAGTCGTCGGGCGGGAAGGGAAGGGGGAACGGGTTGGCCTCCAGGCGCGCCGTCCATTCCCGCTCCAGGTCGGCCAGAGAGTAGCCATAGAGGCCCCTGTAGTCGCTGCTGGGGTAGACCGCCTTCAGGTTCTCCATCCCGTAGGTTTCCACCAAATACCGCACAAAGCAGCCGGCGGCGTAGTAGTTGGGGAGGTCATAGATGTGTCCTTCAAAGCGCAGGACAGCGGAGATGCGGGGAAGTTTCCCAGCCCGCTGGTAGGCGGTGCAGAAGGCCTCCGGCGGCAGATGGGCGGAATCAGCGATGTGGGTCATTCCGGCGTAGACCGCCAGCCCCTCGCTCAGCAGGGCGGAGGAGGGACGGCCCAGTGTGTTCCAGGCTACCAGATGGGTCAGTTCATGGGTGATGATGTACTGCTGGTCCGCCGGGTTACCGGTGCCGTCGTAGAGGACGAACAACTGGCGACGGGCGGAGAAGCTGCGTCCCCGCAGCGCCAGGTCTGGCGGTGCAAAGAGGGTCCCGGCCAGGTAGACGTCAAAGGGGCCCTCCAGACGGACTCCCAGCAGGTGCTCAATGTGCTCCAGCGCCTGCGCGACCCTTCCGGCGGCCTCTTGGGCGTGTCGGGCCGCCTCCGTATCCGGCGCATAGTGGAGGGTGAACCGGCCAGCCGGAAAGGTGACAGGGTACGCGGCCTCCAGGTTCCCCTCCAGGATGGACGGTCGCCATACCGCAACGACCGGTGTCAGCGGCGCCGACAGGGGCGACGGTGTGGGTATCGGGGCGGACGAAGAGGGGATCACCAGAACTTGGCCGGGGTAGATGAGGTCGCCGGAGAGGCCGTTGGCTGCCTGAAGGGCTTGGACGGTGGTGTCAAACCGGGCCGCGATGTCCCAGAGGGTGTCCCCCTCCCGGACCGTGTAGGTCAGGGGGGAGGGAACCGTTGGAAGGGGGGACGGGGACGGGATGGGAGGGGTAGAGAAAGGGGCTCCATCTGTCGGTGGGAGCGACGGGGAGGGGAAGGGCGAAGGGGGAGGGGCCGGCGCAGGAGCCGTGAGCCGGGCCAGCAGAAAGATGGCCGTCGTCAGCAGGAGCCCCAGGCCGATACCCATCATCAGGCCCAGGACGATGTACGAAACTTTGGAACGGGGGGTGTACGCTGTGCTCCGTCTCATCGGGACCACACTACAGCCCAGCCATCGCCGGGGATAATGAGGAACCGACCGCTTCCGTCTTCCCGCATCACTTCAATCCCTCGGCTGGAATGGAAGGCGATCCAACCGCAGGCGGACCAGGAGGGACGGCCAGCCCGATGCTCCCGGAGAATCGGGACAGGAATCCCCCCTGTAGCCGGAATGTACCAGATCGCCTCGGCCTCCATAGACGTGATGTCCCTAACGGAGTGGTAGATGACGTATTGGCCGTCGGGGGACCAGGCAGGCCAGCGGCAACCGATCGGACAGTCGGTCAGGCGGGAGAGGATTCGGCGGTTGAGGTCGTAGACGTAGATTTGCCAGTTCCCGGTGCGGTTGGACATAAAGGCCAAGCGAGAGCCGTCGGGAGACCATTCAGGGCTTCGTCCCATCTCCCCCAATGGGTATGCTTCGGACGTCTCTATGTCCATTATCCACAGTTCGCCGTCGGCGTTGCGATCAGATCCCTGGGGGCTGGCTCGGTAGGCGATCTGCCGCCCGTCCGGCGACCATGTCGGCTCCCGTTCGTCCACATCCGGGCTGGACGTCCGGGGCAGAGGAAACCCTCCCTCTGCGGGAACCGTCCAGAGGTCGTACGAGCCAGCCCGGTCGGACTGATAGACGATGGCCGTCCCGTCGGGAGACCAGTCCGGTTCCGCCTCGTCCCGCTCCGGGTCACAGGCAACACAACGGGCCTCCCTCCCGTCCCCGTAGGCAATGAGGATGTCGGACTTCCCTACGCTCCCCCAGGCATAGGCGAGGCGATGGTCGGCGCAGGGGAAGACGGTCGGCGAGGGAGAGGGAGAAGGAGTCTCGGGAATTGTCCAGCCAGGGACGGCCTCCGTGGTCGCAACGGATGGTGAAGCCGGGATGGGGGTCTGGCCCAGGGTTATCCCCTGGCCCCTTCCGGTATCTCTGCCCCGCATCAGGAAGGCGAGGCCGAAGAGCATCGCAGCGCAGAATCCGACAATAAGCAGGCCCACGAGGACTCCCATCCAGAGCCCCCGAGGGACTCCCCGGACTCCGGTCACCAGCGTGGGGAAAGCGCCGTCCATCGTATTGTAGAGGGGTTGGAACGGGATAACCTGGGTGGGCGGGAAGAGGTCGGCCCGAAGGGCGCGGATATCCGGGTAGCGGGCGTCGGGCTGAATCTGAGTGGCCCGCAGAATGACCCGCTCTACGTCGGCTGGAAGGTCTGGCATCAGGGAGCGCGGAGGCGGAAGGGGGAAGGGCACTGCCGCTGAGGCCGGGTCGTAGCCAGTCACCATCTGATGCAGCAGCACTCCCAGGCTGTAGATGTCTGTCCGGGGGTCACTCTGACCCAGGCCTCCGTACTGCTCCGGTGCCGCGTATCCCGGCGTCCCCAGGTTGACAGTGTCCTGTCGCTGACCCGGTTTGAAGAAGCGGGCAATGCCGAAATCTATTAGTTTCACCCGCCCCTCCGGTGTCAGCATAATGTTGGAGGGCTTCAGGTCCCGGAAGATGACGGGGGGCTTCTGGCTGTGGAGATACTCCAGCACGTCGCACAACTGACGGACGATGGCGAGGGCCTCCTGGAGCGGGAGGCGATGGCCGGGACTTCGCTGGAGGCGTCGGGCCAGGGTCTCTCCCTCCACAAACTCCATCACCAGGTACCAGTTGCCCCCCTCCTGAAAGAAGTCGGTGACGGCAGCCAGATTAGGATGGCTGAGCGCGGCCAGGAGGTGGGCCTCCCGCTGGAAGGCCTGGACCGCCCAGGCCTGGTCCTGGGGGGAGAGGAGAGCCGGGGACATCTCCTTCACGGCGCAGCGGCGTTCTGCCAAGCGAAGGTCTTCGGCCAGGTAGACGGTTCCCATCCCGCCGCCGCCGATCTGCCGGATAATCCGATACCGGGATTGCAGAAGGTCGCCAGACCGAAGCATAGTGTTTTGTCCATTAGAAGATTTTTTCACAGTGAGCGAGGACCCTCTCCCTCCCCTCCCCCAAGGGGAAGAGAAGCAAGGGTGGCCTCGCCGCCGCCCCAGATCCTTTCCATCCCCTTTCCCTCTCCCCCTGTGGGAGAGGGAAAGGACGGGGAAAGGGTTGAGAGGGACAACCCCTCTTCCTACCGCACCCCCCAGAGCCGTACCGTGCCGTCGTCAGAGGCGGAGGCGATGAGCCGACCGTCGGGGGAGACTGCCAGGTGTCGGACCCAATCCGTGTGTCCCTTCAGGACGCTCAAAGAAGCACCGTCGGAGGCCCGCCACAGCCGCACCGTCCTATCCCTGGAGCCCGAAATCAGTGTCCTTCCATCGGGGGAAAAGGCGATCCCCAGCACCCAGTGGGTGTGTCCCTCCAGGGTACGCATCAGGGCACCATCGGAGACCCGCCACAATAGTATTTTACCACTTCCGGACCCTGAGGCCAGAATCTGGCCGTCCGGAGAGAAGGCCACGCCGAAGATTTCGCCAGCATGTCCCTCCAGCGTTCGCAGAGGGGCGCCGTCGGCGATCTGCCAGAACCGGATTGTGCCATCGTCCGAACCGGAGACCAGGATCTGTCCATCCAAGGAGAAGACGACACTCTCCACCGGGCCCGTGTGTCCCTCCAGTTTTCGCAGAAGCGTGCCATCGGCGACCCGCCAGAGGCCGAGGGTGTTGTCGTCGGCACCGGAGGCCAGCATTTGCCCATCGGGGGAAAAGGCGACGCTCTCCACCAGGTCCGTGTGTCCCTCCAGTTTTCGCAGAAGCACGCCGTCGGCGACCCGCCAGAGCCCAATTGTGTTGTCGCCGGATCCGGAGGCCAGAAGTTGCCCGTCGGGAGAAAAAGCGACGCTCCATACTCCCTCCGTGTGCCCTGTCAGGAGGCGCAGAAGCGCGCCATCTGCCGCTTTCCAGAGCCGGACTGTGCCATCCCAGTGGCCCGAGGCGACTATCTGCCCATCGGGGGAAAAGGCAACGTTCAACACTCCGTTGGTGTGGTCTCCGACGGTGTGCAGAAGAGAGCCGTCGCTGCTTCTCCAGAGCCGGAGTGTGGTATCCCATGCTCCCGAGGCCAGGCGCTGGCCGTCGGGCGAAAAAGCGACGCTCCAGACTCCATCCCCATGCCTCAGGGTAAACTGCTGAGTCCCGTTCTCTACCCGCCATAACCGGACGGTATCATCGTCTGCGCCCGAAGCCAGAATGTGGCCATCCGGAGAAAAGGCGACACTGCGCACCATCCCGGTGTGGCCCTCCCAGACGCTCAGGGGCGCGCCGTCCGCAACCCGCCACAGCCGCACGGTACGGTCCCGCCCTCCAGAAGCCACGATCTGGCTATCGGGGGAGAAGGCCACACTCCGCACCCAATCGGTATGTCCCTCCAGGGTGTGAAGAAGAACCCCGTCGGCGGCCCGCCAGAGCCGGATAGTGTGGTCCTGCGAGCCGGAAGCGAGCGTGTGACCATCCGGGGAGAAGGCGACACTCCATACCCGGCCTCCCTGTTCTCCGAGGGTCTGTAAAAGGCGACCGTCAGAGACCTGCCATTGTCGGACGGTGGCGTCGTCGGACCCGGAGGCCAGAATCTGTCCATCCGGGGAGAACGCGAGACTGCGCACCCAGTCGGTGTGTCCCGACATCGTGCGCAGAAGAAGGCCATCGGCGGCCCACCAGAGCCGAATGAGGTTATCCTCCGATCCCGAGGCCAGCATCAACCCATCGGGAGAAAAGGCAATACTCCACACCACCGTATCAGTCGGGATCAACCGGATTTCCTGGAGCGTCTCCGCGTTGTAGAGGTATATGCCCAGAGAAGAGGCCGCAGCCAGCCACTGGCCATCCGGGGAGAAAGCCACCTGAGTGATCCAGCCCCTGCCCCAACGGGCCAGTTGGGTTACCCGGTCGGCGTTTTCCGGAGAGACGGCGGTGGCCGGTTGGGGCACGGGTGTTCCTGCCAGAACGGGGAGTCCCAGGGGGAACAGAGGGGGAAGCGTCGGAACCACTGTCGGACGAGGTGGGGGAGTCGGGGAAATCTCCCCTGGGCTCACGGCAGAGGGGGATGGGGTCTGACTGACCTGGACGGAGGCCGGTCTTTCGCTCTCCAGCAGGAAAGCCGCGATCCCCAGTAGGCCTGCGCAGAGGAAGAGCAAGGCCAGGCCGCCCAGCCCCCAGACCCACACCGGCAGCCGGCGAGCCAGCCCTACTTGCGCAGGGGGCTGCTGAACCGGCGCAGAGACCCCCAGCGCCCGCGCCATCTCCGCCGCACTGGCCCACCGCATCCCCTGGCTCAACTCCATCGCCTTCAGAATGGCCCCCTCCGTCCGTGGGGAAATCCGGGGATTCAGCATCCGGGGCGGACGGAATATCCGGGGGTCAGCCACCCGGTCCGTCGCCGTGGGCGGGGCCTGGCCAGTCAGCGCGTGGTAGAGGGTCGTCCCCAGGCTGTAGAGGTCGCTGCGGGGGTCGGTGTGACCTGCCCCCCACTGCTCCGGCGGCGCATACTCCGGCGTCCCCATCGCCCGCACCACCGTCCGCGTGCGCGGGTCCCGAGGGTCCCAGAGTTTCACCAGCCCAAA
>JANXAH010000121.1 GCA_025062415.1 Anaerolineae bacterium
TTCTTCTACGTCTGGCTGAAACGGACGATCGGCGACCTCTACCCCGACCTCTTCGCCACCCCCCTCACGCCCAAATCCGACGAGATGGTGGCCGACGCCAGCAAGGCGGGCGGGATGGAGCAGGCCCGGCGCCGCTTTGAGGAGATGCTCACCCAGTCCTTCCGGGAAATCGCGCGGGTACTGCGGCCCGATGGCATCGCCGTCATCGTCTTTGCCCACAAGACCACCGAGGCCTGGGAGACGGTCATCGGCGCGCTGCTGGAGGCCGGCCTCTACCTCACCGCCTCCTGGCCCATTCACACCGAGATGCAGGCCCGGCTGCGCGCCCAGGAGTCGGCGGCGCTGGCCTCCAGCATCTACATGGTCTGCCGCAAGCGGCCCCGGCGGCCCGATGGCCGTCCCGCCGTGGGCGAATACGCCGCCGTCGCCCGCGAAATCCGCGCCCGCGTCCGGGAGCGGCTGGCCCATTTCTGGGACGAGGGCATCCGCGGCGCCGACTTCTTCATGAGCGCCATTGGCCCGGCGGTGGAGGCCTTCGGCCGCTACGACCGGGTGGAGCGGCTCTCCGGCGAGCCCGTCACCGTCGCCGAACTCCTGGACTACGTCCGGCAGATGGTGGGGGAGTACGCGCTGGAGCGGATATTGACCCCCTCCCGGCCCTCCCCCTATCAGGGGGAGGGTTGGGTGGGGGTCAGCGCGGTGGATATCCCCACCCGCTTCTACCTCCTCTGGCGCTGGACCTACAACCACGCCCGGGTCCCCTTTGACGACGCGCGCAAACTGGCGGCGGCGGTGGGGATGGAGTTGACGGAGCACTGGGGCCCCGGCGGCCTGGTGGCGAAGGAGGGAGAGTACGTCCGGGTGCGCCCGCCCTGGGAGCGGGCCCGCGACCCGCGCTTTGTCGCCCGCGCGGAGGGGGAGGCCCGGGGCGCGTCCACCATGGTGACAGTCACCTCAAAGGTGACTGTCACCATGGTAGATGCGCTCCACTGGGCCTTAGCCCTCTGGGACGCCAACCGCATCGCCGACCTCCAGGAGCACCTGGCGGCCACCTTTGGGGAGAACGAGGTCTTCTGGCAGGTGGTCCAGGCCGTGGCCGACGCGCTGCCGGAGGGCGACCGGGAGCGGGCGCTCCTGCAGGGCCTCCTCTATGGCCGCCAGCACTACGTCCGGGGCCCGCGCCAGTTGCGGTTGATGTCAGGTGACAGTCACCTTCAAGGTGACTGTCACCTGACTGTCACCTGATGAAGCGAGGAGGTAGCCATGACCCACCCCTGGCAGACTCAACTGGAACAGGCCCGAATCCTCCTGGCCCAGGGCTACCCCGACCAGGCCGTCCTCATCGGCGGCCAGGTCCTGGAGGCCCTCTTCCGCTGGCTCTACAGGGAGACCGTCCCCCGCCTCTCCCCTCAGGAGCACGAATCGCTCACGAAGGCCCTGGCCGAGTTCAGGAAGCCGGTGGACGAACTCACCCTGGGCCAACTCCTGGGCTTCTTCCGGAAAACCGATCTGCTGGACCTGGCTGCCCGCGAACTGCGGCGGGACCTCTCCCCCCTCCGCCGGGCCGACGACTGGACCGACCTGCGCAACCGGGCCGCCCACCCCGGCGACCGCCCCGTCTCCCGCACTGAGGCCGAGGCCTTTCTGGGCGCCGTCGCCCTCTACCTTCAGCACGCCGGCCTGGCCGAATCCCCGCCCGCCGCTGGTCCCCTCCGCCCCTGGCACGCCGTCGTCCTCCCCCACCGCGATATCCGCGAGGGCCGTCTGGACGAGGCCGTCTTCGCCGCTGACCTCTCCGACGTCGTCGCCGGACGGGCCCCCCTGGAGTATCAGGACGCGGCCGCCTTCTTCCGCCGCACCTACCCCACCCAGGGGCTGGTCCACCTGATGGGCGCGGTCCTGGCCCGCCTCTCCGGCCTGGGCCGGGGCGAGGCCGTCATCCAGATTCAGACCCCCTTCGGTGGCGGCAAGACCCACGCCCTCATCGCCCTCTACCACCTCTTCGCCGCCCGCGACGTCTGGGCCGCCGCCCCGCCGGATGCCGTCCTGCGGGCCCTGGAGGAGGCCGGGGTGGAGCGTGTCCCCTCCGCCCGCGTCGTCGCCTTCGTCGGCACCGCCCCCGACCCGCTGGCGGGCAAGACCCCCTGGGGGGCGCTGGCCGAAGGACTGGGGAACTACGACCTCCTGGCGCCCCACGACCGGGCCCGCCGCGCCCCCGGCAAGGACCTCCTCCACCGTCTCCTGGGCGACGAGCCCACTCTCATCCTGATGGACGAACTGGCGGAATACGTCGTCAAGGCCAAGGACTTCCGCGACCAGATTCTCGCCTTCCTCCAGGAACTGACGGAGGTCGTCAAAGTCGCCCCCCGCTGCGCGCTTGTCGTCACCCTCCCCTCCAGTGCCCCCTACGGCGAGGAGGGGGAGCGGGCCCTCCAGCAACTCCAGCGCATCTTTGGCCGGGTGGAGGCCATCTACACCCCGGTGGAAGGGGAGGAAGTCTACGAGGTCATCCGCCGCCGCCTCTTTGAGGCCCCGCCCGACCCGGCGGAGGCCCGCCGCGTTGCCGAATCCTGCTGGCAACTCTACCACCGCCTGGGAGACGACGTGCCCCGGGAAGCCCGCGAACCGGCCTACCGGGAGAAAATCCAGCGGGCCTACCCCTTCCACCCCGAACTGGTGGACGTCCTCTTTGAGCGCTGGAGCACCTTTGCCACCTTCCAGCGCACCCGGGGCGTGCTGCGCTTCCTGGCCGAAGTGGTGGCCGACCTCTATCGCAAGGAGCACCCTGCGCCCCTCATCCTGCCCGCTCACCTGGACCTGACGAACCCGGCCCTGCGGCGGGAACTGGTCAAACACATCGGCAACCAGTACGAGGGGGTCATCGCCGCCGACATCGCCGACACCAACGCCCGGGCCCAGAAGATAGACCGGGACCTGGGCGGCGAATACGGCCGCTTCCGAATCGCCTCCGGCCTGGCGACGGCGATCTTCTTCTACAGTTTCAGCGGCGGCGAGCGACGGGGCGTCACCGCCGGGAGGCTGCGCCTGGCGGTACTGCGGGAAGGCATACCCCCCGCCGTCTTCGGCGACGCGCTCAAGCGGCTGGAGGACGAACTCTGGTACCTCCACGTAGAGGGCGGCCTCTACGCCTTCCGGAGCCAGCCCAACCTCAACCGCATCCTCCTGGAGAAGGAGGAGGCCGTCCGAGAGGAACACATCCACGAGGAGATCCGCCGCCAGGTGGAGGCCATCGCGGGGCGGGACCTGCGCGTCGTCCTCTGGCCCCGGGCCTCCCAGGACGTGCCGGACACGCGGGAGGTGAAACTGGCCGTCCTGGGCAGAGAGTTCGCCCGGGCCGGGAGCGCGCCTGTCCCCTTCGCCGAAGAACTGCTCACCCGCTGCGGCACCCCCTTCCGCACCTACCGGAACACCCTTCTCGTCCTGGCGCCGGACGCCGGGGAGTGGGGGACGCTCTCCGTCCGCGTCCGCCGCTACCTGGCTCTGCGGGCGATTGAGGGGGATCGGGACCTGCGCCAGGGGCTTTCAGAGGAAAACCGGCGGGCTCTCCAGAGCAAGCGGGAGGACGCCGAGAAAGGCATTCCCTTCCAGTTGCTGATGGCCTACCGGCATCTGGCGAAACTGGGCCCGGAGGGGGTGGAGTGGCTGGACCTGGGCATCCCCACGGCGGGAGCGCGGGAATCCCTGAGCGGCCGGGTGAAGGAGGCCCTGCGGAGCCGGGACCTGCTGGTGGGCAAGATCGCCCCCTCTCGCCTGCTCCAGAAAGCGCTGCGGGAGGACGAGGCCCAAAAGCCCGTCCGGGACGTGGTGGAGGCCTTCCTGCGCTACCCCCAGTTGCCGATGCTGGAGGGAGAAAGCGTGGCCTGGGCGGCGATTCGTCAGGGAGTGCTGGAGGGCGTCTTCGGCATCCGGATCGGCGACCGGGTCTACTTCCGGGAGCCGTTGACGGATATAACCGCCCTGGAGGACGCGGTGCTGGTGCGGGAGGTCGCGCCCGCTGCAGAGGAAGCCGTACTGGAGCCAGCGCCAGGCGTGGGACCCTTCCCGGAGCCTCCCCCCGCCGGGGTGAGAACGGTGACCGAGCCCACGGGTCTCCCTCCGGCTGCGGCGGCGGTGGGCGCGTACGCCCTGCGGGCGCGCGTCGCCTGGGACAAACTGGCCGACTTCGTCCGGGGCGTCGTTATGCCCCTGCAGCAGGAGGCCGACCTGGAGATAGAAGTCGTGCTGAAGGCCCGGGGGCGAGGCGGCGGCATCCGCCGGGGCGTCCTGGAGCGGGTGGTCAAAGAGACCCTGCTGCAGATTCGGGCGGAGATCGTGGAGGAAACGACCGACGAAGCCGAAAATTCACGCTAACGGAGCGCAGACCGCCGGGCTTGCTGGATATGGGCGAACATCCTGCGGGAGAGAGGCCTCATAGATTGCCTACAACTTGCTCAATTATCCAGGGGAGAAATTCCCAGTTAGGTCAAAGAAACCCCTCCTCCACCTCCCTCCCTGAAACGGAGAGACAACTGTCCTTGGGTTATAGCCCTGCCCTGGTCTCCAGAATTTCCACGAACTCCCTGGGAGAAACGACCCGTATCCCCTCGTATTCCCCCAGCACCAGCAGGTCCTGGTCGCCGCTGACGATGTAATCGGCCTCCCCCTCCCGCGCGCACGCCACCACCGGGTCGTCCTTCGGGTCACGGGTTACCCCGGGCAGGGAGAGCATCCCTTCCGTGACCTCTGCCTGACTGACCAACGCTCCCAGGAGAACCTCCAGGTCTTCCTCTTCTTCCAGTCGGATGCGGTTGGCGATACGGGGATAGGTCAGGACATGGAGCAGTTCCTCCAGCAGGTACGGAGAGAGTACCAGCGTGAACCGCCCCTCCAGCCAGGCGTCCACGATCCGCCGGGGCGCTCCACCTTCCGCCACCAGCCCGCTGACCAGGACGTTGGTATCCAGAACCGCCCTAATCGGCATCGGACCGGTGGCCTTTCCGGCGGTGGAAGTCGGCCCGTGCCTCTTCTATCAGCGCGTCCAGTTCTTCCAGGGGGAGGTCGCGGCTCCGGGCCCGGACCCGGGCGATGACCTCCCGCAGCCGTTCGGCTGTCTCCCGCTGGCGGATCGCCTGCAGGAGGCGGAAATCCTCCATACTGATGATGGCCGCCGTCGGCTCTCCAAACTTCTCCACCACATATATTGCCCGCCCGTAGCCGACCTCGTTCAAGACCCGCCGAATTTGGGTCCGGAGCTCAGATGAGGAAATCGTTTTCAACATCTCCAATTCTCCGGCTACATCTTCTGGTAAAAGCGCACACTTTGTACAATTCGTCTCCTTTGCCCATTATACCCGAAAACCGCTCCAAGAAAAATGCAATTCCTCGCCAGGTCGCCAAGTTCGCTGAGCAGTACCGCCCCGCTCTGAAGGCCCTGGCCCAGAAATGAGTAAGACGCGGATGAAGGCGGACAAGAGGGGAGTGACCCCATCCTGGCCCGCTGGCCAAGCGGTTTTCAGCAAACCGTATCCCATCTAAATCCAGGAGTCGGATGAACCGAGATACCGAAACAGTTGGGCTGATCGCCGCGATGCCCCAGGAAAGTAGGGCCCTTCTGCGATACCTGCCAGAGTGGAAACGGACCTCATCCGGCCAGTTCCGCGGAATCCGGTTCCGGGCTATGAACCGAGAATGCTGGTTAGTAACCTCTGGAATGGGAATCCGGCGCGCTATGGAAGGCACCCGGGCCCTACTGGCAGCGACACGTCCGCACCTGCTGATCTCTTTCGGCATCGCAGGGGCCGTCAGAGATGACCTGCATATCGGAGATGTCGTTGTCGCTGAGAAGTGCTGGCTGTTGAATATGGGCC
>JANXAH010000179.1 GCA_025062415.1 Anaerolineae bacterium
ATACAGAGGACCAAGCATTCCCACGGGCTCCTTTCCTGGAAGGGATATGGGCTTGGGGGCGGCGGCTTCGCCGCCGCCCCCAAGCCCATCACCCCACATCAATCCGCAGCGCCGTGAGGGAGTGGTTCAAATCCCGGATGAAAAAGACCAGGGATATAATCAGACATCCCATAC
Organism: Anaerolineae bacterium; assembly: GCA_025062415.1. Taxonomy (GTDB): domain Bacteria; phylum Chloroflexota; class Anaerolineae; order B4-G1; family DUEL01; genus SpSt-77. The sequence continues at coordinate 175 of JANXAH010000179.1, forward strand.
AGGCAATGAAGAGCAGGCTGATGAGCCAGGCGATTCCCCAGCGAAAGAGCCCGGCCAGGAACATCGTGATCACCAAGACAGCGGCAAAGAGCGCGCTGAAGGCAGCAAAGACGATGGCCTTTCGGAGCAGGTCGGCACGAAGCAGGAGAATTTGAATCTGAAGCGACAGCCGTTCGTGCCCGGTGGCAAGGGTAGATCGCTCCCGCGCCAGGAGGCGGGCCCGATCCACCACACGTCCCAACCGGTTCGTCATCATTAGCAGCAGCAGCCCAACGCCGGAAATCAGTGCAACCGGGCTGATAGAGAGTTGGAGGATCGGAATTATCTCAGATAAAGTCACAGAGGACATATACCACTATCGGTAGCGGTGATATCGCCGAAAGACCTCTCCGACGCTCCGGCCTTCGTGGACCCGCAAGATAACCTCTCCCAGAAGCGGAGCCACAGACAGGACTTTCATATTGGGTAGCCGTTTCTCCGGCGGAATGGGGATGGAATTGGTCGTAATGATTTCCTTGATGTTCAGTTCCCGTAACCTGTCTACTGCCGGTGGGGCCAGGACAGCATGAGCGAAGCAGAGATAGACATCCTGGGCCCCGTTCTCCCGGACCAGTCGGACCGCATTGGCGATAGAGCCACCCGTCGTGACCTCGTCGTCCACAATGATGACATCTTTCCCTGCGACATCTCCGACAAGGGTCAGGGCTTCCGTATCACGGGCAATCCGCCGCTTCTCCACGATGGCAAGGGGCAGTTCCAGTTCCTCCGCAAAGTTACGGGCCTTTTTAGCGAACCCCAGGTCTGCCGAAACCACCACCGCGTTCTCCAGCCGCTTTTCCTTCAAATAGTCAGAGAGAATGGAGAAAGCGGTCAGGGAGTCCCCAGGGATGCTGAAGAAGCCCTGAATCTGGTCGGCGTGGAGGTCCAGAGTGATGTACCGATCGGCCCCCGCAACGGTAATCAGGTCGGCGATGAGACGGGCGGTGATGGGTACCCGTGGCTGGTCCTTTTTATCCGACCGCGCGTAGGCCAGGTACGGGATGACCACGGTGATGCGGTCGGGGGACGCGCGTCGCAGCGCGTCCAGGAAGATCAGCAATTCCATGATGTTTTCGTTGACCGGCGAGGAGGTTGTCTGAATCAGGAAGACATCCTGGCCGCGAACGCTCTCGTGCAGACGGACAAAAATGTTCTCGTTGGGGAACCGAATGATGTCCCTGCCGGAGAGGGGAATTCCCAGATACTGGCTAATTTCTTCCGCCAGTTCCGGACAACCGCTCCCGCTGAAGAGTTTGATCATCCCATGCATTCGTCCCTCCACACGATGCGCAAATTACGGCGCCCAGGAGAGGCGCTGGTTTTCCCAGTTGGGCATAATCTCTCCCAGGTCCACAAGCAGCCGCTGGTTTTCTCCATTAGGCTGCATCAGGTAGAGCCCCCAGCGGTCTGCCCGGTAGGAGACGAAAGCGATGGTCGCCCCATTGGGGGACCACGCGGGGAGCCCCTCTATGGCGGAGGTACTCAACAGGACCTGGACACCACCGCTAATGTGAAGAAGGTAGAGGTCCCAGTTCCCCGTGTGGTTGGACATATAAAGCATCAGGTCGCCGCCGGGGGCCCAGTGAGAGACGATGTCGCTCGCACTTCCCGTCAAGCGGACGGGAGGCTGGGCATCATCGGGGTTGTCTATGAAGATGCCGCAGGCAGTCCCTGTCGCTTCACATCCAGTCCAGGCCAACCAGCCGGAAGGACCCCAGACCGGAGCCCAGCCAGGAGCCAGGACAATCGGCTGGCCTGTGCCGTCGGTTCGGGCGATGTAAACGTGCCAGACTCCAGCGCCATCGGGGAGGGCATAGGCGTAGCGGCTTCCGTCGGGGGAAAGGGTGGGCCAGGCCGCACGGGCGTCGGCCAGCAGCAGAGTTGAGGAGCCACTGGGTTCCCGAAGCGCAATGCCTCCCCTTAACCGGTCCCGGTAGATGAGTCGTTGTCCACCCCACTGCCAGGAGGGTTGATCGGCTCCCTCCACAATGCGCATCAGATAGCCGTTGACCCCATCGGAGAAAATGGCGTAAAGGTCGTAGAGGCCCGTCGCGGGATTATAGGCGGCATAGGCCAGACGGCCGCTGTTAAATCCGGGCACCATCGTGGAAGGAAGCGTGCCGGTGATAGGGGCAATGGGAGTCGGTGTGGCAGCCGCGCACATGGCCGCCGCCTCTTCCCGTTTCTGGAGGAGGGCCGGGTCGTTCTTCAGGCGCAGAGCCTGGTCGTACTGAGCGACGGCCGGACACATTTCCCCTTGATTCGCCCAGAGGTCTCCGTAGGTCACGCGGGCATTGTAGAGGCGCTGGAAAACATCCCGGTAGTTGGGCGCCAAAGCGTAGAGGGCCTCCAGTTGCTGGATGCAGATTTCCCAGTTGACACCCCAGTAACTGATGGCCTTCAGGTAGCGCCGGGCCAGTTCCAGCTGGAGCAGGGCTCCGTTATCCAGAGGACGAATCCGTCCAGCCTGGTCCAGATAGAAGATGCCTTCCTCCAGGGAATCGCTCGCCAAGGCTTCCAGACCAGCGTTATAGAGGCTGTTGTAAAGCATATCCTCCACAGCCTCTCGTTCATAGTCCGGCTGGAAAGCACGAAGTTGAGCAAGAAGGCGCGCAGCCTCCCGCCAGTCCTGCCGGTCGTAGGCGGCCTTCGCCTGAGCGAAGAGAGTGCGAGCGATTTCCTCAGTCGCCTGAGTCGTGGGGGTTGGTCGGACCGCCAGACGGGCGCGGGCTTCCGCCAGCCCTTGCTTTGCCAGAGGGTGTTCGGGCACCAACTGAAGGGCATATTCAAACTCGGCGATGGCCAGTTCATATTCCCCTGCATCCAACCGCTCCAGGCCCCGCCGGTAGTGTTCGTCGGCCAGGGCAAGCCGGCGCTCTATTCGGTCCCGCTCCCCCGCACGGACGCCCGCATACCCAGCAATACCCAGGGCCAGGGTTAACACGCAGAGGAAAGCAGCCACGGTCGCCAGGATGAAACGCAGGCGCTGCCAGAAAGGGGAAGGCTTCGGCGAGGTCTCCTCGGCCTCTTTGCCGAGGATCAGCGGGATGGTGTCTTCCTGAGCGGCGATCCATGGGAGTGAGCGGACCCTGGTAGACCGCCGAGGTTTCCGCCCCCTCAGGGGCTGGGTCTCCTCCACGTTGGTGCCGCAACGGGGACAGAGAAGCAACGGCTCAGGAACCTCGTATCCGCATTCAGGACAGCGCATGAGCACCCCTCGGGGGGAATTATAGTCGGTTTTGGGCTTCTTGTCCAGTAGGGCAAAAACACGGTGTGCCAGGCATACCCGGCCTGGCACACCGTGGAGGGGAAATAGAGGGAAAATTCATTACTCTACCGTAATCATCACCATACAACCGCCCTGGTCGCCGGGAGAGATCATCAAACTGGCCTTTCGGTTCTCCTTTGTCCATTCCTGGGTTACCATATTGCCCAGCAGACTCTCACTTCCAGCACGCCAGCCCAGACGGGCCATCTCGTTCCGATAGAACTCTGCCACAGCCTCCGCAGAGTCTGGACAGGTCAGGAGAATCATATTACCGGTGATGGTCTGGTTGGTGAAGCCAGCACACATCGGGATATCTTCGGGTATAGCAGGCGCGCCGGCGGGTGGCTGGATCGTGAAGCGCTGGTTCACATCGTAGAGTTCGTACGTCCAACTTCCAGCAATTTTCTTCCCGTCTTCCCCGGTTCCTTCCCACTGGATGACGAAGCGAGTCACATAGGCAGACATCCCGGATTCGTCGGCGACCCAGACATCCGCTTTGTTGGCAGTCACGGTGCCTCGGGCCAACTCAGCCAGTGCGCTGGCGGGCAGGTTCAGGGTGTAGTGACGACTGCGGACCCCGTTGACCGTGTCCCGACCGACATACCGGTATTCGCCAAAGGCCAGCAGGTCTTCCGGCTTCAGGAGAACTCCTTCACCGAAAGTATAGGCAGCCTCCTCCGCCGATTGCTGACTCTGGATGCATCCTCCATCGGGGCTACACATCCAGGCCATATTGCCGATCTGAACCAGTTCAAGGGCTCCGGGACTCTCTCCGCCCTCTTGGGTGATGCGGATTCGCCTGGCCAGCGGGTCGCGGGTTTCTTCTTGCTCCACCGTGATCGTCTCGGTAGCACCCCCCTCAACAGTATTCTGCCAGATGACTCGGGAGCGATAACTGTTGAGATTTTCCAGCGCATCAGGAGCAACTTCCAGAGGCGGAGCCTCCTCCACGGGGGGAGTGGGGGTTGCAGCCTGGGTCGGAGATGTGGTGGGAACAGGGCTGGCCGGGGCGGGAGCGGGGGTCTGCTCTTTCGGAGAGCACGCTGCCACGATCAAGATCAGGAGCAACAGAACGCCCCCCAGTAGAATGTCTTGACGCCTCATCTTCACTACCTCCAACAGAAGTATCTCATCTCCACCACCAGGAAACTCCAGGACGCAAACGACACCAGATGAGGAGGTAGTAGATGGGCGTTTGCGGACCGGAGCACTGAACAGTAGCAGAACTGAGACCTAAAAAAGTATACCACCTTTTTCCAAAAAGTCAACTGTAAATTTCTAAGAGCAGGTCTGAAAATTCAGATTCTCCGGGAACCTGCGGCGCTGTAGCCCAGGCCGCCAGGCCTCTGATCCGTCAGAAAGCCGTTTCAGGCTACCCATCATAGGCGAACAGCCTGTCCTACGCGACCTTCAGCACTTTTCAGGCATGCTCTTAACGGGAGAATCGGGAGAGAAGGACAAGGAAGACAAAGAGGGGAAGAACCCGCTGGCGGCGCCAGCGCCAGGGCTGGCGAAGGAGTCGGTAGAGCCACTCCAGCCCGGCGCGCCGCATCCACCGGGGGGCGCGGGGGACAACGCCCGCCAGGTAGTCCAGAGCGCCCCCCACACCGATGCCCACCGACGCACCTGTAGGGGCCAGATTACGGGCGATCCAGAGGTCCTGCGCAGGGGCTCCATAGGCAACAAACAGGATGTGTGGGCTTGCCTCCTGGATACGCCGGACGATGTCTGCTTCCTCCTCCGGGGATGGACTGCCCGCATAGGTCCCACAGATAGTCAGGTCTGGGAACCGGGCAGTCAGGTTCGCCGCGGCCCGTTCCGCCACGCCAGGGGCCGCACCCAGAAGAAAGAGGCGCCACCCCTCCTGGGCAGCACGGGCCGCCAGCGCCTCTACCAGGTCCACGCCGGCCACCCGTTCCCGTAGGGGACGGCCCAGATAGCGTGCAGCCAGGGTAATGCCGACGCCATCGGGGAGGCAGAGATCGGCCCGTTCCAGAACTGCGCGGAAGGATGGAAGCCGCCGGGCCGCCATTACAAACTCAGGATTAACAGTGGCGACCTGGTGAGGACCGCCTTCGGCGATCCACCGCGCCGCCCACTCCACCGCCTCATCAAGCGTCACGTCGTGGATGGGAACGCCCAGAATACGTAAGGCAGGCGGGATAGACACAGTCATCCCTCCAGCAAGCGCTCCATCACTCGCAGAACGGTCCGGGCACAATCTTCCCACGAGAAGCGACGCAGGTTGGAAAATCCGCGCTCCACCAGATGGGCACGAAACTCGGCATCGGCCTCCACCCGCGCCATCGCGTCGGCGAGGGCCCCGACATCCTCCGGTGGAACCATCAGCGCGCCGTCCCCAGCGACCTCCGGGAGGGAAGAGGCATTAGAGCAGACGACGGGGCACCCGCACGCCTGAGCCTCCAGCACCGGAAGCCCAAACCCTTCGTAGAGGGAGGGGAAAACGAAGGCCACCGCCCCGCTCAGAAGAGCCGCCCGGTCTTCGGACCGGACGTAGCCCGGAAAGAGGACCCGACCCTCCAGCCCCAATCGTCGGACCAGGGTGAACAGGTCGCTGTAGAGCCATCCCGGTCGTCCGGCAAGGACCAGAACCGCCCGGGTGCGCAGGCGCGCGAAGGCCTGGATCAGCCGGTGGAGATTTTTGCGCGGCTGGAGGGTGCCCAGGTAGAGGAAATAGTCGCCGGGGATACCATAGCGGGCCCGGACCGCAGCAAGGGTTTCGGAGTCCAGAACGGGGTGAAGCGTCTCATCGTACCCCGGATAAGCGACAGTGATCCGGTCAGGCGGGGCCTGGTAGATACGGATCAGGTCTCTGCGAGTAGCCTCGGAATCCGCCAGGATGTGCGTTGCCACCCGCACGTTCCAGCGGGTGGAGAGGTCCAGATACAGCCGCTGGAAGAGAGGATGTGCTCGGGGAAAATACCAGTACCCCAGGTCGTGGACGGTCACCAAGGTCCGCGGGGGGCACAGGGCCGGAAGAACGTGCGCCGGAACAAAAAGAAGGTCCGGCGGATGGAGGACCATCTCCAGGGAGAGGCGAAAGTGAGTCCAGAGGCGAGGAAAGGGGATGATTCGTACTTCAGCCCCCGCCGTCCATTCACCCTCCGGGGGAGTCCGAAAGTACAGCCGGAACTGGTAGGGGGAAGGAAGGTGCAGCAGGGTTTGAATCAGTTGTCGGGAGTAGGTCTCCGTCCCCGTGGGGTGAGGGGAGACGGCACGGCTGGCATCTATGCCAATAACCACGGGCTTTGAGCGTCTATTTTTTCCCAAGTACGCCCCGGATGAACAGGATAAGGCCAGCCAGGATCAGGAGAACAGGCCAGAGGCGCCGAATCTCCGCGGCCGTGTTGGGGCCCAGGAGTTGGAGGTTGACCGCCAGGTAGGCCCCCCCGAAAATCAGGCTCACCAGAGCCAGCAGGAGCGTTCCCCATTCCCGGATCCCTTCCGCCAGCCAGAGGGCCAGAAAGGCAATTCCCGCAATAAGGACGAAGGCGGGCCACCAGATCGCCAGCACGGCATAGTTCTGGTCGGTCAGGGAGACCAGGGAGAGGAACAGGCCGCTCAGGGTGAGGAAGACTCCCCAGAAGACCCGGGGATGGTCCCTTCCTTTCTGACGGAAGTAACTGACCAGCAAGGTAATTCCGCCCGCAATAAGGAGAATCGGCCAGAGCTGTTCCAGGGAAGGGGCATGGGGGACGAATTCCACCAGAAGGGCGTAAGTGCCAATCAGTATCAGAAAAAGAGCCAGGAGAACAGTACTCTTTTGCATACAGATTCCCGGCTAAAGAATAAATTTTCGTGGGGGGGGGCGGGGCGCCGCCACCGCAAAAAGGATGGTTGGTGTGGGGGGGGGGGGGGCCCGAGGCCGATTGGCGGTTGGCGGGATCAGATTTTTTTCGCCCCATGACCCCGGCGCATTCGTACCAAAAAAAATTATCCCGCCAACCCCCAAACGCCCAACGGGGCCCCGCCACCCCAAAAACAACAAAAAGTTTTACGTTGCGGCGCCCCCCCCGCCCCAACGAAAATTTATTCTTTAGC
>JANXAH010000115.1 GCA_025062415.1 Anaerolineae bacterium
CGAGCAGCCAGTGCGCTTCGATGTGTATGCGTAAGGCGATAGTCTGTCGGTAGTCGGGCAACGGCAGAGACGTTGCAATGCAGTGGCGACATTGCATTGCCGTGGGGGGGGGGGGGGTGGACCACGGCCCCCGGAGCCCCGGAGAGAGGGGGGCAATGACGGGTTACCGACACCCCCCGCCCCGGCGCCCCCCGGGCGCCCCCGCGCGGGCGGGCGGGGGGGGGGGGTCGCGGTGCCCCGGTCGTGGGGCGCCCCTCGGCGGGGGGCGGGGGGGCCCGGCTACTTTAGCTGCGGGGCCTTGTTCGGGGCCCCCGGGGGGCCCCCCCCCCCCCCCCCCCCCCCGCCTCCCCCTACCTACCCCTCCAGATACCGCGCCAGAAACTCCACCCGCCGCTTGCGGGAATCCAGCAGGTTCTCCCGCTTCAGGAAACTGTGTCCCTCGTCCGGGTAGAGCACAAAGTCGCAGGTCTTCCCCATCGCCAGCAGCGCGTCCCGGGCCTGGATGGATTCGCTGGCCGGACAGCGCGGGTCGTTCGCCCCACAGATAAGTTGTACCGGGGCCTGAATCCGGTCCAGGAAGAAGAACGGGGAGCGCTCGTAGAACCGGTCCCGGTCCTTCTCCGGATCGCCGAAGTTCTCCCGGTCCCAATGGCGCAGGTCCTCCCGCTCGTTGGCGTACTCGGTGAACCAGTTCAGGAAGGGGACAACGGCCGACCCCGCGGCCCAGCGGTCGGGGAACCCTGTCAGCGCGGTCATCGTCAGGTAGCCCCCGTAACTGGCGCCCGTGACCGCAATACGGCCGGGGTCCGCCAGCCCCTCCCGGACCAGGTAGTCCGCCCCGGCGACGACGTCCCAGGTATCCCCCCGCCCCAGATCAAAGCGGTTGGCCAGTTGCCAGGCCCGCCCGTAGCCGGTGGAACCCCGATAGTTGGGGGCCAGGACTACCCACCCCCGGCTGACCATGTGCTGGACCAGCGGGTCCCAGCACACGCGGGCCAGCCAGGTGGGGCCGCCGTGGACGTAGAGGACCGCGGGCCGTCTCCCTTCCGCACGCGGGCGATAGAGGAGCGCGGGGACCCGCTTCCCGTCCAGGCTGGGATATTCCACCTCCTCCGGAACCACGAAGGGCGCGTCCTGCAGGTCGGGCGGGAGGGATTGGATCAGCGGACAGAAGGTGCCGTCGTTCAGGTGCAGGGCCCAGAGGCCCGGCGGGTGGCGGGGGTTTTCAAACAGAAAAATGAGGCTTTCGCCGCTGGGGGTAAAGCGGGGGTAACTGTGGATGCCACACTCCACCTCATACGTCCGGGTCTCCCCGCTTTCCAGGTCCATTACCTCCAGCAGAGTCGTCGGCCCCCGACCCCGCGTCCAGGCCAGGCGCGCGCCGTCTGGGGACCAGGCGGGCCGCTCCCGGTCGCCCTCGCCTTCCGTGAGCCAGGTTATCTGGCCGGTCTCCCGGTTGTAGAGCGCGATGTGGAAAACCCCCTCCCGCTCCGCAGCAAAGGCCAGACGGCGCCCGCCGGGGGACCAGGCGGGGTGTTTGGCGCAGAGGGGGGAGTCGTCCCCGACGGGGATGGCGGGCCCACCGTCCACTGGAATCAGAAAAATTCCTGTATCCTGGCCCCGCGTGTGACAGACGACGGCCAGATACCGCCCATCCGGCGACCAGAAGACCTCCAGCGGGGTGAAGGGAGGGGAGAAGATGGGCTGGGCCACTCCCCCGTCCGCGGGCATCCCATAGACTGCAAAAGGACCGGAGCGGTCGGAGATGAAGGCGATGCGGGTCCCGTCGGGCGACCAGGCGAAGGAGGGCTCTATCAGGTCGGGGGTATCTGGGGTCAAGTTGACGTGGCGATCCGTCTCCCGGTCGTAGCGCCAGATGTCGTGCCGTTCGCTGCCGTCCAGGTCCAGGGCGTAGAGGAGGGAGCGGCCGTCGGGGGACCAGAGAGGAGCGAACTTGGCTCCCGGCCCGGCGCTGATCGGCTTGGGGGGCTCACGGCCATCGGTGGGAGCCAGGTAGAGTTCCCAGCGACCAGTGGGGTTCCAGGAGAAGGCGACCCAGCGCCCATCGGGAGAGAGATCAAAGAGTTCGTCTACCAGGGGGACCTGCAGCAGGGTTTCCAGGTCCAGAATCGCCATGGTGCCCTCCTGTAGAGAGAATGGGCAACGGCCGAAGCCTTGCCTGGTTGTCAACGGCTGGGTTCACCGACGAACCGGGCGCTGAAAGCGCCCGGCAAGGGTCGGCGCTGATTGGAAATCAGCCTTGCTTGGGCACTTCGTGCCGGGCGTCGGCCTGCGCCGACGATCGGATTTCTCTGCTCGGTCGTCAACGGCCAGGCTCACCGACGAACCGGGCGCTGAAAGCGCCCGGCAAGGGTCGGCGCAGGCCGACTATTGGCTAAAAGCCCTGGCAAGGGCAACGTGAGTGGGCGCCCAGGGACGACGAAAGAGGTGTCCGGCCTACTTCTGCGCTGCCGGCGGGTACTGCCAGACCGGTCGGCCGTTTTCCACGTAGAAGGACTGGACCCGCTGGGGGGCGTGGATTCGGGTCAGGTAGACCTGGTCGCCGTGGACGGCCATGAAGGCGATGTTCCCCTCCCCTGGCTGTCTCCAGAGGACGAAACCGTCGGCAGCGTCCAGGCCGAAGAGGATACCGTTCTCGGTGGCAACGAGGATACGCTTCCCATCCACTCCCACGGAGGGCCCCAGCCGGACAGTCCCCTCCACCCGGCTGCGCCAGATTTCCTGCCCGGTGGCGGGGTCCAGGGCGTAGATGTTTCCATCCACGTCGGCCGCGTAGAGGCGTGTGCCGTCGGTGGCTGGGGTGCCCCAGAACCAGTTCGCGCCGGTGAAGTGCCAGATTTCCTGCCCGTCGGAGAGGCGCAGGGCATAGAGGTTGCGGTCAAAGGAGCCGATGTACAGTGTGTCGTTCAGGATCAGAGGGGAATCGGCCATCGCGCCTTGGGCCCGGAACTGCCAGCGCAGCGCGCCCGTCTGCAGGTCCAGCGCGTAGAGGGTGTGGTCCAGGGAAGCGATGTAGACGGTGTCGGAGAGGACGCGGGGGGTGGCCCAGACCCGACCGCGGGTGGGGTGTTTCCAGGCCAGAGAGCCGTCCTTCACCTGCAGGGCATAGACGTTCCCATCGCTGCTGCCGATGACGAAGATTCCGTTCCCCGCAGCGCCAGGAGCCACGAACTCCCCTGCGGCGAAGGGCTGGGGCCAGGCTTCTTGCCCGTCCTCCAGCCGGAGGGCCCGCAGAACGCCGTAGGTATGGCTGACGAAGCCGCCCCGCCGCTCTGCGGAGGTGACCATCAGCAATTGGTCGTTCAGAAGGGTAACGGTGTAGAAGGGGCCATACCGACGCAGGTCCGGCTGGGCCGGGAAAGCCCAGCGCTGCTCTCCGGTTTTGGCGTCCAGGGCCCGCACCTGCTCCAGGTCGGCTACATAGACGATTCCGTCCCGGACAAAAAGGGTAGGCCAGGTTGTGGGACTGATGCTGCTGGCGCAGCTAGCCAGGAACGACGTCAACAGCAAGAGGGCAAAAAAGAGAAACCGTTTTTGTCTCACCGTACGCTCCCTGCAACTGTAAGAGCATATCTGAAAAACGAAGGTCGCGTAGCGCAGGCCGTTAGTCCGTGATGGGTGGTCTGAAAGAGCTTTCCGACAGATGCTCACAGACGCGGCGGCCTGCGCTATAGCCCCACGGGTCCCCGGAGAAAGGGCACAAAGTGTTCTTGGTGTGGTTTCTCTAAGGCACGGGGTCGTAGCCCCCCGGATGGAAGGGATGGCAGCGGGCGAGCCGCCGCAGGGTCAGCCATCCGCCCTTCAGGACACCGTAGCGGGAAATGGCCTGGTAGCCGTACTCGGAACAGGATGGGTAAAAGCGGCAGGTCGGCGGGAGGACCCGCGAGAAAGTCAACTGCCAGAGACGGATCAGGGCCAGAAGCAGGAACTTCATTTTTAGGTCTCTTTCCCAACAAGAAGGCCAGCCTCCCGGGCCAGTTGTCCCAGGGCTTCTTCCACCTGGGGCTCTTTGACTTCCACGATGGGGGGACGGGCGATGAGGAGAAGGTCCCATCCCGGAGCCAGATGAGGGTAGAGGCGGCGGGCGGCTTCCCGCAGGAGCCGTCGGGCGCGGTTACGGGCCACGGCCTTGCCGACCCGCCGCCCGGCCAGGACACCGATACGGGTTCGCCCTTCAGCGTTCGGGGCGGCCAGGAGAACCAGCAGGGGATGGTGCCAGGCTTGGCCTTCCTTTCTCACCCGTTCCACGTCTTTGGAGCGCCGGAGGCGGATTCGCCGCTCCATCAGGCCCGGCGACGGGGTCGCTGTGCGCTCTCCTTCCAGTTCCACTTCTTGGCCCACTCCCGCTGGGGGGTGAGCCGGTGGCGCCCCTTGAGCCGACGGGCTTTCAGGACCCGGCGACCGGTGGAGGTTGCCATCCGGGCCCGGAAACCGTGGGTGCGCATTCGCTTTCGTTTCTTGGGCTGATACGTTCGCTTGGGCATTTCCTCATTCCCGTTCAGCAGGATTTTGCCATCTTTCTCGCAACAGGCTATGGGTACCCCCGGAACGTTTTGACCACTCGGGAGCAAGGGTTGGGCGGGCGACCGGGCCGCCCGCCCAACCCTTCCCCACGGGGGGACGTGGCAATTATACCGCAAGCAGGGAAAAATGCAAAACGCCTACGGCTCGCGGAACCGGGCCTCCAGTTGTTCCAGCAGTTCAGCGGCCTCCACCAGTTTGTCCAGCGGGTTTTGGTCTCCGATAAAATAACGATAATCGCAGGGCATAACGTCCAGGGTTTTGACCAGATGCTCAAATCGCTCCCGCAGGGTCTGCTCGCTGACCCCGTAGAGTTCGGCGATATCCCGTTGGGTGACCTTTCGGAGGTTGACTTTGCGGATAGTGTAATCCAGTGCAGCGGCCCAGACTTCCGGCTTGCGGACGACCAGGGGCTCCCGGCCAAGGGCGATGCGGTACTCCAGCCACATCTGAAGGGCAGCGCCGATCTCCTCAATGGGTCGCTTGCTGGCGGTCATCTTCTCTGTTAGGACACTTTCCACCTCGTCCAGGCCGCGGGCGAAAAGCCGTTCAAATCGCTCCGCGACGGGGGAATCAGGTTCCAGCCGCAGGAACTCCCCCAGAGCCCGGAGGGCCTGGTCAAAATCGCCCGCGCGGGCGAGAGCCCGGGCTAAGTTGAGGTGGTATTCTCCCCGGTCCGGGACCAGGCGAATGGCGGCCTGGAAGCGCTCTATAGCCTTGTCAATCTCCCAGTCCTCATAGGCCTGAAGCCCTTCCCGATTGAGGGACTCCGCACGCTCCAGATGGGTTTTGGTGCTTCCCATAGCCTTCTCCTTCCCCCGCCCTGTGCCCCCACGTAGGATGGGTCCATTCCCGCCAGATCTGCAGGACATCCAGTGCTACTTGAGGATTATAACACAGCCCCCGTAGGAGGCAATATTCATGATCGGGACTGCCTGAGGTTCAGAGACTTGACAATTGCCCATTCTGTGGTATAAAGGAGCCAAACTATAGGGTGCTGTCGTATGAATTTCCTGGTGTGCCGAAACTCCCGACGAGCCCGATCCAAGCGCACCCCGACCCCCGGGGCTCTGGGGAGTTTCGCGCCGCGTGGGCCTGACGGCCCATAGTCCCCTCCCACAAAATTCCAGATATTGTTGAAAACCGACTCCCCAGAGCGGGGAGTCGGTTTTTTTTATACCCCTGAATCCCGGAGGAGGTGTACGATGACAGCCCAGTGCCCTGAATGTGCCGCTGAATTGACCCTGGCTCCCGATGTGGAAGTGGGGGAAATCGTAATCTGCCCCGATTGCGGCGCGGAATTGGAGGTGCGGAGCGTCAACCCCATCGTCCTGGAACTGGCGCCGCAGGAGGCGGAGGATTGGGGAGAGTAACATGCGAGTGGGGATCCTCTGTTCCCGAATCCGGGTGGAAGAGAAACTGCTCTTCCAGGCCTTCCGGGAGCGGGGCGTGGAGGCGGAGCGGATAGACGACGAGGCCGTATTGCTGGGGCTTCCGGGCATCCCCTCTTTCCGTCTGGCGGAATCCGATGAGGACGGGATGTCTCACCTTCCATCCCGTCCGGGGGTGGTGCCCCTGGGTGCCTACGACGTGGTCCTGATCCGCTCCCTGAGCCACTCCAGAGCCCTGTACGCCAGCCAGATGCTCAGCGCCAGCGGGATCCCCGTCGTGAACGCCCCCGAGGTGATCGCTCTCTGCGGCGACAAACTTCTCACCAGCCTGGCGCTGGCCCAGCGGGGCGTCCCCACGCCGGCGGTCCGCGTGGCCTTCTCCCCTGAAGCGGCGCTGGCAGCCATAGAGGAGATGGGGTACCCTGTCGTCCTCAAGCCCCTGAACGGCTCGTGGGGGAGGCTCCAGGCCAAGATCAACGACCGGGACGCCGCGGAGGCCATTTTAGAGCACAAGCAGACGCTGGGGGGCTACGTCCACTCCATCTTCTACATCCAGGAGTACATCCCCAAACCCGATCGGGATATCCGCAGTTTCGTCGTGGGTGGAGAGACGATCGCGGCCATATACCGGAACTCCACCCACTGGATCACCAACACGGCGCGGGGGGCCCGGGCCTCCCATTGCCCCGTGACGCCGGAGATAGACTGGATTTCCCGGATGGCCGCGGAGGCCGTCGGCGGGGGCGTCGTGGCGGTGGATATCCTGGAAGCGCCCGACGGCCGCCTGCTGGTCTCCGAGGTCAACCACACCCCGGAGTTCCGCAACAGCATCGCGCCGACCGGGGTGGACATCCCCGGCCGCATCGCCGACTACGTCCTGGAGGTAGCGATGAAGTCGGAACGATAAAGTTGGGCGTCCTCTGTTCCCGCGTCCGGCCGGAGGAGAAGGCGATTTTCCGCGCCCTGGCGGCCCGCGGGGTGGCCTTTGACCGCCTGGACGATGAGGGGCTCTTCCTGGCCCTGCACGGCGACGGGCTCTCCCGGAGGTACTCCCTCGTCTGGAGCCGGCTCATCAGCCACACCCACGCCCGGTATCTGCTGGACCTCCTCAACGGCTGGGGGATCCCGACGGTCAACTCCGCCGCCACTGTCGCTCTCTGCGGGGATAAGGTCCTGACCACCCAGGCCCTGGCCCGAAGCGGCATCCCGACTCCCCGGACGGTCGTCGCCTTCGGGGTGGAGGCCGCGCTGGAGGCAATGGAGCAGATGGGTTACCCGGTGGTGCTGAAGCCGGCTGTGGGCTCCTGGGGACGGCTGGTCAGCCGGGTCAACGACCGGGAGACGGCGGAGGCGCTGCTGTGGCACAAGATGGCCCTCGGTGGACCGGCCCACAGCGTCTTCTACATCCAGGAGTACATCCCCAAGCCCGGCCGGGACATCCGGGCGATGGTCGTGGGGGACGAGGTGCTCTACGCCATCTACCGCCGGTCGGAGCACTGGATCACAAATACGGCGCGCGGGGCAACGGCGTCTCCCTGCCCGCTGACGCCAGAGTTGGCCGAACTGGCCCTGGCCGCAGCCAGAGCCGTGGGGGGTGGCATCCTGGCGGTGGACCTGCTGGAGGGCGCCGATGGACGGTTGCTGGTCTCCGAGGTCAACCACACCCCGGAGTTCCACGGGGCGATGAAGGCGGTGGAGGCCGACATCGCCGGCGCGATGGTGGACTACGTCCTGCGGCAGGCCCGCGAGGCAGCGGAGAGGGTGTAGAACGGGTGCTGTGGGACAACTGCGAGCAGTTGTCCACAGATAAGGAGGGATAGTGATGGAGGTCTCTATTGTCGGTGCGTCGGGATATGCGGGCGGTGAACTGCTGCGGCTTCTGCTGGATCACCCCGGCGTCCACGTCAAACAGGCTACGTCGGAGCAGTACGCCGGTCAGCCCGTCTACTTCGTCCATCCCAATCTGCGCGGCCGGACGACGCTTTCGTTTGTCCGGCTGGCGGACCTGGAGCCCTGCGATGTGCTCTTCCTGGCCCTTCCCCACGGACTGGTTGCGCCCCGGATCGGGGAGTTCGCGTCGGCCGCGGAGCGGCTGGTGGACTTGAGCGCGGATTTCCGGCTGCGGGACCCCGCGGCGTATCCCCGCTGGTACGGGTGGGAACACCCGGCGCCGGAGTGGCTTCCCCGCTTCGTCTACGGCCTTCCCGAACTCCACCGGGAGGAAATCCGCGGCGCCCGCTATGTCAGCGGCGTCGGCTGTAATGCCGCCGTGGTCATCCTGGCCCTCTGGCCCCTCTACCGGGCCGGATGGGTGGAGAAGGCGGTGGTGGAGGTGAAGGTGGGCTCCTCCGAGGGCGGCGCTGAACCCACCCCCGCGTCCCACCACCCGGAGCGCAGCCACGTCGTCCGCTCCTACGCCCCAGCCGGACACCGGCACCTGGCGGAACTGCTCCAGGAACTGACGGTGGATGGCCTTCGGCCGGAGATTTACCTCTCCATCACTTCGGTGGAACTGGTGCGGGGCGCGCTGGCGACGGCCCACTGCTTCCTGAACCGAGACGTTGCCGAACGGGAGGTCTGGCAACTCTACCGGGAGGCCTATGGTAAGGAGCCGTTCATCCGCCTGGTCCGCAGCGCAAAGGGCATCTACCGCTACCCGGAGCCCAAGATTCTGGCCGGGTCCAACTATTGCGACATCGGCTTCGCGCTGGAACCGGGGACCCGCAGGCTGGTGGTCATCGCGGCGATTGACAATCTGATGAAGGGCGCCGCGGGGACCGCCGTTCAGGCGATGAATCTGATGGCCGGATTTCCGGAGACGATGGGGCTGGAGTTTCCGGGATTGCATCCGATTTAGGGGTTAGTGGTTAGCCGTTAGTGGTTAACGGTCGTGGTTGGGGGAGCGAGAAATGGTGGAAGGAGGCCTGATTGTCGTCAAGATAGGGGGCGCACAGGGGATAGATCCTGGGCCCTTCTGTGAGGATGTGGCCGCGCTGGTCGCCCAGGGAAGGCCCATTGTGGTAGTCCACGGAGGGTCGCACGAGACCAACGTCATCAGCGAGCGGCTGGGAAAACCGCCCCGGTACGTGACCTCCACCTCCGGCCACCAGAGCCGATATACCGACCGGGAGACGCTGGAGATTTTTGCGATGGTCGTGGGGGGCCGGGTCAACAAGTTGCTGGTAGAGCAACTCCAGCGACGGGGCGTGAACGCGCTGGGACTTTCGGGGGCCGATGGGCGCCTTCTGGAGGCGAAGCGCAAGTCCACGCTGAAGATCGTGGAGGATGGCAAGGTCAAAATCCTGCGGGACGAGTGGAGCGGGGTCGTGGAACGGGTGAACGTCTCCCTTCTGCGGGGAGTGTTGGCCGGAGGGTACGTCCCGGTCGTGGCGCCGCTGGCGATCAGCACGGAAGGGGAGATGGTCAACGTGGACGGGGACCGGGCCGCGGCAGCGATCGCCGCCGCTCTGGGTGCCGATACGCTGGTCCTTCTGACCAACGTCCCCGGCCTTCTGCGCGCGTTCCCCGATGAGACAACGCTTGTTTCCTATATCCCGCGGGACGAGATAGAGGCCCATATGGTCTTTGCCCAGGGGCGGATGAAACGCAAGCTCCTGGGGGCTCAGGAGGCGATCCTGGGCGGGGTTCGCCGCGTCGTCCTGGCCGACGGACGGGCTGAAAGGCCGGTCCTTCGGGCGCTGGAGGGAAAGGGAACGGTGGTGGAATGAATGAGGGAGTGGCAGAATGATGGAGTGAGAGAATGACGGAATGACGGAATGACAGAATGACAGAATGACAGAATGACGGAATGACAGAATGACGGAATGACGGAATGGCTGGATGACAGAAGGGCGGAATGACGGGATGGCGGAATGGCAGAATGGTGGGATAGTGGGATGGCGGGATGATGGACGATGGACGATGGGACGATGAGATGATGGGATGGCGGAGGGGGTTCTGGAGTTTTGGGGTTGGAGTGCAGGCCGCCAGGCCTGTAAGAACGGGCGATTTTCAGATTCGGCCTGACGAGGAAGCGAATGGACAGCGAGAGGTGGATAAGGCTGGAGGAACGCTACACCTGCGGGGTGTACACCAAGCATCCGGTCGTCCTGGTGCGGGGGGCCGGCACGCGGGTCTGGGACGCGGATGGGCGGGAGTACGTGGACTGCGCGACGGGCCACGGGGTCGCGCTGCTGGGGCACGGGCATCCCCGCGTGTTGGAGGCGATCCGGGAGCAGAGCGAACGGCTAATGACCTGTTCCGAGGCCTTCTACAACGACCGGCGGGCCGAACTGGAGGCGGAATTGATCTCCCTGGCCCCATGGGCCCGGCGGGTCTTCCTCTGCAACTCTGGGGCGGAAGCGGTAGAGGCGGCGATCAAGTTTGCCCGTCTGGTCACGGGGCGGCCCGGCGTTGTCGCGGCCCGCAACGGCTTCCACGGCCGGACGATGGGAGCCCTTTCGGCCACCTGGCGTCCGGAGTACCGTCGGCCCTTTGAGCCCCTGGTCCCTGGCTTCGTCCACGTTCCCTACAACCGGCCGGAACCGCTGGAGGAGGCCATCGGCCCCCAGACGGCCGCCGTCATCCTGGAAGTCGTTCAGGGCGAAGGCGGAGTCCACGTGGGGGATGGGACGTTTCTCCGGCGGGCCCAGGACCTTTGTCGCCAGCGTGGGGCGCTTTTGATCGTGGACGAGATTCAGACCGGTCTGGGGCGGACGGGGCGCATGCTGGCCTGCGAGCACTACGGGCTGGAGCCGGACATTGTCTGTCTGGCAAAGGGGCTGGGCGGGGGCTTGCCGATGGGGGCCGTCCTGCTGGGAGAACGGGTGGGGCAACTTCCGCCAGCCGTCCACGGGTCCACCTTCGGCGGAAACCCCCTGGCCTGTGCGGCTGCGCTGGCGGTGCTCCGGACTCTGCGGGAGGAGCGACTTCCTGAGCAGGCGGCGGAACTGGGGGACTTCTTCCTGGAGCGTCTGAAGGGGCTCCGCTCTCCCCTGGTCCGGGAGGTCCGGGGGCTGGGGCTGATGGTCGGGGTGGAACTCCGGCGGCGGGCCCGTCCGTATATCCGGGCCCTGGTCCAGCGGGGCGTCCTGGCCCTTCCCGCCGGTCCCCTCGTTGTCCGTTTCCTTCCGCCCCTGACGATCGCGCGGGAGGACCTGGAGTTCGTTGTCCGGAGGCTGGAGGAAGCGCTGGCGGAACCGGTGGAAGAGGAGGGCGCCGACTAAAGTCGGCCCGCTTTGGCCTTTGGCCGATGGTCGGCCTGCGCCGACCGGAAGGGAGCGTCGGCGAAGGCCGACATTCGGCGCGAAGTGCCCAACAAGGCTGATTTCCAATCAGCGCCGACCGGAAGTCGGCCTACGCCAACTGTTCTTCTTCAATCAGCGCTATGAAACTCTGGGGCGGTCGTTTCACCAAAGAGACGGACCCGCTGATGGAGGCCTTCAGTGCTTCCATCGGCTTTGACCGGCGGCTCTGGGCCGTGGATATCCAGGGGAGCATCGCCTACGCCCGCGCGCTCCAGCGCGCGGGAATCCTCTCCCCCCAGGAACGGGATACCCTTATCCGCGGCCTGAAGGAGGTCGCACAGGAGTTGGAGGCGGGGGACTTCACCTTTCTCCCCACCGACGAGGACATCCATACCGCAGTGGAGCGGCGGCTCCGGGAGAAGGTCGGCGAGGTCGCCGATAAACTCCACACTGGCCGCAGCCGCAATGACCAGGTTGCCACGGACCTGCGGCTCTACCTGATGGGAGAGATCCCTCTCTTGCGCAGCCACCTGGAAAGCCTGCAGGAGGCGATCCTGGCCCGCGCCGAGGAGAACCTGGGCGTCCTGATGCCTGGCTATACCCACCTGCAGCATGCCCAGCCGGTCCGCTTCAGCCACTGGCTGATGAGTTTCTTCTGGGCCTTTGAGCGGGACCGGGAGCGGCTGGGGGAAATAGAGCAGCGGGTTGCCGTTCTGCCGCTGGGGTCAGGAGCCCTGGCGGGCCATTCCCTGGGGGTTGATCGGCGGTTTCTGGCCGAGGAACTGGGTTTTCGGGCCCCCTGTGAGAACAGCATAGACGGTGTCTCCGACCGGGACTTTGTGGCCGAGATGCTCTTCTGGGCCGCGCTGGTGATGGTCCACTTGAGCCGGCTTGCCGAGGACCTGATTCTCTGGTCATCGGCGGAGTTCAGTTTTATCCAACTGGACGAGGCCTACACCACCGGCTCCAGTATCATGCCCCAGAAACGGAACCCCGACGCTCTGGAACTGATCCGGGGGAAGACGGGGCGTCTTATCGGCCACCTGGCCGGTTTCCTGACCACGCTGAAGGGGCTTCCGACGGGATACAACCGGGACCTGCAGGAAGATAAGGAGCCGCTCTTTGACGCGCTGGACACGCTGCGCCTGGCCCTGCCGATCGCCGCCGGGGTCGTTCGGACACTTCGGGTCTTTCCGGAGCGGATGGCAGCCGCGCTGGACGACGGAATGTTGGCGACAGACCTGGCCGACTATCTGGTCCGGCGGGGGGTGCCCTTCCGACAGAGCCACCGGCTGGTGGGGCAGGCGGTCCGGCGGGCGGAGGAACTGGGAGTCTCCCTGCGGGCGCTTCCGCTGGAGGAGTATCGGGCGATTTCCCCCGTCTTCGGGCCGGACCTTTACGAAGTCTTTGACCACTCTCGGTCGGTGGAGGCGCGACAGAGCGAGGGGGGGACGGCACTGGAGGCTCTTCGGGAGCAACTTGCGCAGGCCCGCCGACGGCTTTCATCGCCGGGGGTATAGCCTATAAGGGGAAAGGGCCGGGGGCGGCGGCCCGCCGCAAGGCGGGCCGCCG
>JANXAH010000135.1 GCA_025062415.1 Anaerolineae bacterium
GGGGTCCTCAAAACATTTTTTTTTTTGTGGTGGGTGTTTTTCGGGGGGGTGTGGGGGGGCGCCCCCCGCCGCCCCCCCCCCCAAAAAACCCCACGGGCCCCTGCTTATGGCGTAGGGATGGAAGAATGATGCGAAGAAAGCCCGAAGAGGAATTGGACCCCCATGTGCGTCTCTATCTGGAGGCCCTGCGGTCATCTCCGCCGAGGGACCCCAGGAGGGCAGCCCGCACCCGTGCCCAATTTATTGCCCAGGCCGTATCTATCCAGCCCGCTCCCCGTCATAAAGAACGGGCGTTCATCCTGTTCGGAAGGGAGCGGAGAAAAGCACAGATTCTTGCGGCCCTGTTCATCGTTGTGGCTGCGCTGGGGGGCTTCACAGGCACGCTGTACGCGGCTCAGGACGACCTCCCGGGTCAGGCCCTGTATCCCCTGAAGACCTGGAGCGAGGACGTCCAAGTTGCGCTGATGGCAGACCCGGACCGCCGGGTAGAGCGGCTGATGGACCTGGCTCAGCGCCGGGTGGAGGAAGTGATTGCCCTGACCCAGGCCGGTCAGGAGCCCCCTGAAGCGGTCCTTCAGCGGATGGAGCAGCACTTCTACCAGGCAATGGAACGGGCAGCCGCCCGGGGAGACGATCAGATGATCCGCACCCTGGCCCGGATACAGGTGCGGCTGCGGGCAATGCAGCAGGTGCTCGCTCAGGCTCCCCAAACCCCCGTTCGGGAGCGGGTGTGGGCGAGGCTGGAGGCCTGGCGACGTCTGGCCGGATCGGGCGAGACCAACCCAGCCCAGTTCCGCCAGCAGATTCGGGAGCGGGTCCGGGAGCAAATTCGGGAGACCGCTCCGAGGTCTCCTGAACCCCGCGGCCCGCGCGGGCCAAAAGGGAAGCCCGAATCGGGGCCCAGCCCGAAGGCTACGCCAGATCCTGGCCCGAAGAAAACCCCTGGCGCAGGTTTCGGCCCTGCCCCGACCACGGTGCCGGGGACGGGCCCCGGTGGCCAGCATAGGGGTGGCGACTGACGGAAAACAGGGGGCGCTGGACATCTTTGTCGCTCAGCACCCCCTGTTGTGACGATCACAGGGCCTGTGTTTTTACTTGCCGCTCGGAAAACCTCATATACCAGCCAGCGTGAGGTGACGTGTCGGGTACTTCTGAAGTGCCTGGCACGTTCCCACCGTTTTATAATTTTATAATTCACGGCCCTACTCCCACGGAACCTGGGGAGATCGGTAAAACCGAACCCCCATCGCTTCCAGGCGGAGGCCGTGGGCTGCCAAGCGCAGGCAGTATTCCTCCCAATTCCGGCTGTCCCTCGGAGACCACCCGATTTCCGCGACCCCGATGAGCCGTGGGAAAACCATCCAGTCCATATCATCTTGGGTCTGGATGGTCTCTGTCCAGAGAGGGGCTTCCACTCCCAGGATGTTTTCCTCCGTTATCCCCTCCAGCAGGTTCGCTGGGTCCCAGTCGTAGGCGTCTCGCACCTCCACGTATCCCGCCCAACTCAATCCCAGCGGTGTGGAGGGATTGTACTTCATATCCAGGTAGACCTTAGATGCAGGGGAAAGGATGACTTTGACCCCTCGTTGTACCGCCTGTTGTGCCATGGCCCCGTGCCAGACCTGGGCCACCGACGTCGGGGCGAGGCGGGCCTGAGCGATTTCTTCCCACCCGATCATCCGTTTCCCGTGGGCCTGAACAATTTCCTGAACCCGTTCCACAAAAGCCACATAGTCCGCGGGGTCGGTTGCCATGGCCTCATCGCCGCCGATATGGAAATAGGGTCCTGGCGTCAGGGCAGAGATCTCCCGGACCACATCTTCTACAAACCGGTAGGTGAGGTCTTTGCGAATGCAGAGGGAACTGAAGCCTACCTCTGTCCCGGTATAGAGGGGCGGGGCAACGCCATCGCAGTTCAATTCGGGGTAGGAGGCCAGGGCTGCGTTCGTGTGCCCTGGCATATCTATCTCTGGAACCACTGTAATGTGACGGCTCTGCGCATAAGCGACGATCTCCACATATTGCTCCTGGGTATAGTATCCTCCTGGTCCGCCACCGACCTGTGTGCTCCCTCCGTATAGCGCAAGGTTGGGCCAGGAATGAATCATAATCCGCCATCCCTGGTCGTCAGAGAGGTGAAGGTGGAGGCGGTTCATC
>JANXAH010000140.1 GCA_025062415.1 Anaerolineae bacterium
CCCTTCAAGATAGACACCACCCCGCCCCACGTGACGGTCACCCAGCCGACCGCCGGTGCCGTTTTCACCACCACTCATCTGCCCACCCGAACCATCGCTGGCACCGCCACCGACGCCCGCTCCGGCGTGGCCTGGGTGGAAGTGACCACCGACACGGTCTGGGTCTCCGCCACCGGCACAGAGAACTGGTCCTACACCTGGACGCTGCCGCTGGTGGATCGGCAGGTCTACACCCTCACCGCCCGGGCCTGGGACAACGCTGGAAACTGGGGCCTTTCAGCGAGCGTGCCGGTGACGGTGGACACGGTGGCGCCTGCGGCCAATATGCCTATCCCTCACCGGAGCCCCTGGGTCACCTCCACCGTGGTCTACACTTGGACGCCCTCCAGCGACAACTCCGGCACCGCAGGCTACCGGGTGAACATCACCAACACGGCCGGGTACAGCGCTATTACCTGGACTACCAGCAACATTCTGACCTTTACCGGAGCCCTCACGGAGGGAGCGGGCTACTTCGCCCGGGTGCTGGCGGTGGACGGCCTGGGGAACGTCGGCGATTGGAGCGGGCCCAGCACCGTCGTCACCCCCGACCTCACCCCCCCGACGATCTTGTCCTCCGCCATCGTGGAGGTCTCGGACTTCTTCCACGTCTCCGGCCTGACCCTGTTCTACACCAATACCATGCCAGAAGAGCAGAGTTTCTCTGTTCAGGGCAGAGTCACGGATACTGGCCCCTCTGGCCTGGAACGGGTCATATTCTCTACCGCTTTCGGCTACACCCCTACTGCTCACACGACTTTCCCACCATATTTGTATGCCGGGAACTATTTCGTTTCCCAAAACTCTACGGAAAGCGGCCACATCACTGTCACCGTCTACGATCGGGCCGGGAACTTCGCCCTCCAGATTTACACCTACACCCTGGACGGCGAGGGGCCGTACACCGGCTCCGTGGTCATCCAGGGCGGCGCGGAGTACGTCTCCAGCACTAACGTCAGTCTGGGCCTCTTCGCTGCCGACGCCGGGTGCGGCGTGGCGCAGATGTGTATGACCAACACCCTTGCCTTCTGTAACGACTGGCGGCCCTACACGACCACTCTCGCCAACTGGAATCTGGACGGCTCACTGGACGGGATCAAGACCGTCTACGCCTGGTTCAAAGACCACCTGGGCAACACCTCTGGCCCATATACCGATACCGTTGTCCTGGACCGGCAGCTGCCATCTGGGAGCATCACCATTGACAACGACGTACTTTACGCCACCCAGGTTACGGTCACCCTCTCCCTGACGGCGGCGGACGGGACCAGCGGCCTGGCTGAGTGGCCGATGCGCTTCAGCAACAACGGGACGACCTGGAGCAATTGGGAGCCCTTCACCACTACCCGGCAGTGGACGCTGGACACCGCCGACGGCCTCAAGACCGTCTACGTCCAGTATCGGGATAGGGCGGGCAACGTCGCCACCTACAGCGACGCCATCACCCTGGACCAGGTGGGCCCGACGGTGAGCATCACCAGGCCGACGGCCGGACAGATTCTGACACCGACAGCCAGCCCGGTGAATGTCTTTGGCGCGGCCCACGACGCCACCTCCGGCGTGGCCTGGGTGGAAGTGAACACCGGCACGGCCTCGGTCTCCGCCACTGGCACAGCGAACTGGTCCTACACCTGGACGCTGCCGCTGGTGGATCGGCAGGTCTACACCCTCACCGCCCAGGCCAGGGACAACGCTGGAAACTGGGGCCCTTCGGCGAGCGTGACGGTGACGGTGGACACAGTGGCGCCTGCGGCCAATATGCCCATCCCTCACCGGAGCCCCTGGGTCACCTCCACCGTGGTCTACACCTGGACGCCCTCCAGCGACAACTCCGGCATTGCGGGCTACTGGGTGAACATCACCAACACGGCCGGGTACAGCCGGGTCTTCTGGGCCAGCGCTTCTGTTCTGACTTTCACCGAAGCCCTCACGGAGGGGGAGCGCTACTATGCCCGCGTCCTGGCGGTGGACGGCGTGGGGAACGCCGGGCCCTGGAGTGAACGCAGCACCGAAGTGATTCCGGACCTGAGCCCACCGCAGGTGACGGTGACCGCCCCGGCCCAGATCCCCACAGGGACCTTTGTCGTCTCCTGGTCTGCCGACGACGGCGCCGGTTCCGGCGTGGCGTTCTACACCGTGGCCTACCGGGAGGACGACGGCTCCTGGCAGACCTGGATCCCGATGACCACAACGACCAGCGCCACCTTCGTCAGCGGCACGCTGGAGCACACCTACGTCTTCAGCGTCACCGCCACCGACGGCGTGGGTCACCGGGGCACGGGCACGGCGACCACGAAGGTGGCGAAGTGGCGGGCCTACATCCCCCTGGTCCTGCGCAACTACCGCCCCTTCGTCAACGGCAGTTTTGAGGAGGGCCTCTCCGGGTGGACGGTGATCCAGAATCCCCTGCCGGTGAGCGTCGTGGACCAGGTGGCGGAGCGGACGGGCGGGACCACGAGCCCGGCCGACGGAAGCCGCATCCTGCTCCTGGGCAACCCCGACTATCCGTGCTTCAATGTCCCTCTCGGCCACGCGGCCGTGGAGCAGACCTTCGTCGTGCCGCAGAACGCTATTTCGCTGACGTTCCAGTACATCATCTGGACTCAGGACGGTTCGCCGGTGAACACCTATTCCTACGACCTCTTTGAGGTCTTTCTGAACAACGAACGGAAGTTTGACGACACCAATCGGGTGAACACGGGCCTGGGCTGTGCGAAGTGGTGGCGCGTTCCTGGCCCCGACAACCCGCGCAACAACGCGACCAGCGGCTGGGCCCGGGCCAGTATAGACCTGATGCCATATCGGGGGCAGACCGTGACCCTCTCCTTCCGGCTCTACAGCCGGCATGACCAATGGTACAACACCTACGTTTACATAGATGATGTGCGCGTCATCGCTGGCCCGTGACACTCACGACGCGAAGGTGTGCCGGGCCCTTTCAGAAAGGGCCTGGCACGCCTCCCCGCCACGGCGACTCCGTTCTTTCGGGAGGTGTCCGTTGAACGGCATCCGATGGGTTTCCCTGTTGCTCCTTCTCGGCCTGGTCCTCTCCCTCGGAGGGACGGGCATCGCCGAGGCCCAGGTGGGAGCCGGAGAACTGAGCATCACGCTGGTCAACCCCGCCGCCTTCCCCACCGTGGAGGTCTACTTTGTTGTCCGGGACCTGGACGGGAACCCCCTTCCCAGCCTGAAGGCTTCGGATTTCTCCCTTTACGAGAATGATGTTCCCCTTTCCACCTTTTCGGTGGAGGAGGTGGAACACCCTATGCTCATCGGGGTCGTGATTGACTCAGCCGTCAGTTTCAACGTCTCAGAGGGGGGCGCGCCCCGGGTGGAGAAGGCGCGTGAGGCGGCCCGCTGGCTCATCGGCCCCCAGTTCGGTCGCCTCCTTCCGGACGACGAGGTGGCCATCTACGCCTTTCAGAACGGCGCTCCCCAGCGGCTGATGGACTTCACCTACGACCATCAGAAAGCGCTGGACCAGGGACTGGCGGCCGTGAGCACAGCGGGGAATCAATACACGGCCCTCTTTGATCTGCTGAAGCGGGCGGTGGAGGAGACCGCGGTCCGCCAGGGCGCGCGCCGGAGGGCCCTCCTGGTCTTCTCTGACGGGGTAGATAAGACCAGCGGGATTGAAGTGGACCGGGTGATTCAGGAGGCCGTCGGGGCCCACCTGCTTATCTACACGGTGGGGATGGGCGCCGACCTGGCCCACGACCGGCCCGGCTCCGCGTTCCTTCGCCGCCTGGCGGAGGAGACGGGGGGGCGCTACATGTGGTATCAGCCGGGCCGGTCCGGCGAGAAAGAGGAGATGGAGGCCTTTCTGGACCACCTGGTGGCCCAGCGCCGGGGCTACCGGCTCACCTACTCCTCCGCCCAATATCAGGGGGCTCCGGAGATTCGCCTGGTCGTCTCCTATGGCGGCTACACAGTGGAAGACCGGGTCACCTACGAAGTGCCGCCACTCCCGCCCCGGGTCAGCGTGGAGTATCCCCCGGAAGGACAGATTCTGGAGGGAGTGGTGACCGTCCGTCCAGGGATCAGCATGGCCCAGCGGGAGATAGAGCGGGTGGAGTTCTACCTGGACGACCAACTGGTCCACACGGCCCGGGCGGCGCCCTGGACGTGGGAATGGGACACCCGGGAATACGCCACCAGCCCCATGGAGCCGGAGGTCCATCGGCTTCGGATCGTCGCCTGTGACATCGGTGGCCTCTGTGCTGAGGCGGCGGTCACCATCGGCACCCGCCTGCCCCTGCCGACGCCAACGCCACTTCCCACCGGCGCAGTGGTGAACCGGGCGCAGACCCTTTTCTCCCTGATGGCTCTGGCTCTCTCCCTGCTGGCTTTGATCGTCGCGGTGGTTCTCTTCCGGCGGGGTGGGACGCAGGCGGTGCGGGGCGTGGCGGCGGAGATCCAGCGGCGCACCCGGGTCTGGCGCCAGCGCACAGGTATCTTCGGCGGCGCCCCAACCAGCCGCTCCCGCCTGGCCACGCTCACCGTCCTCGGCGGCCCCTTCGCCGAAAAACAGTTCGCCATAGAAGAGGAAGTCGTCTTCCTGGGACGGGAGGAGGAGCGGGCTGACCTGGTCTTCTACTGGGACGACTACATCTCCCGCCGCCACGCCAAAATCGCCCGGGAAGGGGAACAGTTCTACATCTGGGACCTCAACAGCGCCAACGGCACGTGGGTCAACGAACAGCGAGTGCCCCGTTCCCTCTCGGAGGGGCTGGAACTGAACGAGGCCGTGCCTCTGAAGGACGGGGATATTATCCGGCTGGGCCCCGACTTGCGGCTGCTGTTCCAGCGGGGAGCCCCGGAAAGCCCGACTCCCCCCGCTCCGAAGGAGGACCGTGAACCACTCCCCTCAGGCCGGGGAGGAACTCGTCCCCTGCCCTCATCGCAGGAACCTCCGGAGACGCCGGGCGCCTGAATTGTGTCCTCCTCCGGCTGATGGGAGGTGATCTCGCCTACTCCTATTTCGGGAGGTCTGCCGATGGAGGAACAACCTGTATCCGTTCGCCCTCTCCCTCCTGGCGCTACCATCGGCCCATACACCATCCTTCGCCAGATTCCCGGTGGCGTGGGAGGGATGGCCGTAGTCTACGAGGCCCGTCTGGAGAATCGGAGGGAGTCCGTTGCCCTCAAGGTGGCCCATGCCGGGTTGGGCAGTTTCCTGAAAGACGAGGCGGCCTTCCTGAAAGCCCTGCAACTGAACCACCCCCACATCATCCGGGTCCTTCCCACTCCTCTGGGTGGCGGAGTGAAGGACTACATCGTGAAGGACCCCGAAAGCGGGTGCTGGTACTTCGCGATGGAGTATATGGCCGGTGGCTCTCTGGCCGACTGGTTGGCTCGTCGACGGCGCATTCCTATCCCGAAGGCCGTGGAGGTGGTCCGTCAGATCGGCAGCGCGCTGGACGTGGCCCATCAGGCGGGCATTCTCCATCTGGACGTTAAGCCCAGCAACATTCTCTTCCGGGAAAACCCGGAACGACGGAAACTCCATGCCGTGCTGACGGACTTCGGGATCGCCCGACCGGTGGGCCGGGCGGCTACTGCCCAGACCACACTGACAGTGGAATACGCCTCCCCGGAGCAGGTCCGCCGAGCCACCGGAGAGCCGGTGGAGGTAGGCCCCGCCTCCGACCTCTACTCCCTTGGCGTTGTCTTCTACGAGGCGGTGACGGGCCGCCTTCCCTTCCGGGGAGAGGATGACCTGACGCTCCTGCACCAGATTTTACACGAGGAACCGGACCTCTCCGCGCCGCTTCCACCGGCCTTGGTTCCCATTCTGCGGCGCGCGCTGAGCAAAGACCCGGCAACACGCTATCCCTCGGCCGCTGCCTTCGCTGCTGACCTGGAGCAGACGGGGGCAGGGGAGATATCTGCTGGGAAAGCACCGCCGCTGGGCCGCCGAGCCTGGGCTCCCCTCGCCCTGGGCCTGGCCCTGGGCTTCCTTCTGGGTTTC
The DNA here is from genome assembly GCA_025062415.1 of Anaerolineae bacterium. Classification (GTDB taxonomy): domain Bacteria; phylum Chloroflexota; class Anaerolineae; order B4-G1; family DUEL01; genus SpSt-77. The sequence continues at coordinate 6,011 of JANXAH010000140.1, forward strand.
CCCAGTGGCTGGTACTTGGGGCAACAGGGGGAAGAGACGGGGAGCCCCTCCCGCCCCGAGGTCGGTCTCCCCACCTCAGCCGCGCCTTCCCGGCTGACTCTGCTGCCCACTCCGACTGTGCCTCCCTCTCCTTCCGTTGTCTGGACCCCCACTCGTCTCCCTACCTCTACGCCCATCCCGCCTACGCCCACCCTTGTCCCCCGGCCCCCCACCTCCACACCGGTAGGAGGAGGATAGGAGGTCGCTATGGCCCGAGAGATTCCCATCTATGCCGACCTGCGCACCGACGCCGCCGGACGTCAGTTGAACGAGGACGCCGTCTACGGATGTGCAGCGGTTCCGGCGGAGAAGCGGGCCGCCCGAGGCCATCTCTATATCGTCGCCGACGGCACGGGGGGCCAGGAGGGCGGCCAGACAGCCAGCGCGATGGCGACCACCATCATCGCCGAACGGTTCTACGACGACACCCTTCCGGATCTCGGCGAGAGCCTCCGTCAGGCGATTCAGACGGCCCACGAGGCCCTCTACGAACTGGCCCAGCGCGTCCCGTCCTGGGCGGAAATGAGCACTACGGTGGTCGCCGCTGTCCTGCACGAGGGAAAACTCTACGTGGCCCACGTGGGGGATAGCCGAGCCTACCTGGTCCGAAACGGTCAGGCCCGCCTGCTGACCCGGGACCACGTCTGGCTTCAGGACGACGAAAACTACGGCTCCCTCACCCGCTGGCTGGGCGGGAGCCGGAGCCGGACGGTGGAGGTGGACCTGCTCACGGAGACCCTTCAGGAGGGGGATACCATCGTCCTTTGCTCCGACGGCCTCACAGATGTGGTGGGGCGGGAGGACATCCAGGCGCTGGCCCCCAAGGGCTCTCCTCAGGCCGCCGCCCAGAGCTTAGTGGAACTGGCCAATCGGCGGGGAACGGGAGATAACGTCTCTGTGGCGATCATTCGCTACGGCGGAAAGGGAACTACCGTTCCTTCTTGGAGCCGCCTGGCTGCCTTCGGGGCCGGAGCGGTGGTCCTGTTGGGCCTGGTGCTTGCGCTGGTGATGGGGCTTCTGCGCGGCTCCAGTGGCGAAGGGGGCATCGGTGCGGCCACGGCCACTCGCCCCTCCCGGATAGAGGGCATCGCCCTTCCGGCCACTCCCACTCCTACAGGCCGGCTTTCCCCTCAGCCCGCAGAGCCTACCCGGCCGCCCACTTCTACGCCGCTGCCCCCCACCCCGACCTTCACCCCTCGTCCGGTACAGCGGACCACTGCGGCTCCCACCGCTCCCATCGGAGCCTCCACGCCTACGTCCCCCTCACCGGGAGGAGGAGAACCGCCACCTCCGCCGCCTCCACCGCCCCCTCCTCCGGCGGATACGCCGCCGCCGAGCCGGCCGTAGGAAGAGGGAATAGCGGGGAGCGAAGGGAAGGTGGGGCAACAAGAGGGCTGGCGCCTTCAGCCAAACAGATTATAATTCAAAGAAAGGAGGCCCCAATGATCTGCCCGAACTGCAGCGCTGAAAATCGCCCTGGCGCTCGCTTCTGCGCCAAGTGTGGTGCCTCGCTGATGACCGAAACCGTGGCCTGGACTCCACCGTCGCCGGTGGAATCACCCCACTTCCCCTCCTCACCCCCGCCTCCGCCTCCACCGCTTGTGTCCGTTTCCGCTGGGCCCGTCCAGGTGGAGAAACGGTATCCAGTCCTGCGGGTTCTGAGCGTCGTCTATAAAGTGCTGGGGGGCATTGTCGGGGGTCTCACCCTGCTGGCTGCCATTGCCTTCTGTGTCGCCGGTTTCGCAGGCAGCGCCGCTTTTGAAGATCTCGGCATCTTTCCCAGCCTGGGGGGGGCAATCGGCGGGCTCGTTGCGGGTTTTGTCCTGCTCCTCTACGGCGGATTTATCGCCATCACGCTCTATGCGGGCGGCGAGTTCGTCTCTCTGCTCATTTCTATAGAGGAAAATATCCGTACATTGACCCAGAAGTAGGTAGAAGAAGAGAAAGTGGAACATGGCTTCTGGCTCAACGTTCGTGGTCTGGTTACTGCCCTGGTGGGCCTAATAATGGCTCTTACGGGCGGCATCCTGAGGCGGTTCGGCCTGAAGTCCCCTTCGGCAAGAACCGACATATCCACGGGAAACCGGACCTGATGACTTTCGTTTGGACTTCAGGAGGTGGTTTGGATGGCCGGAGAAGTGATGCTCAGCGTACAGACCAACCGTCCGGCGTTCCCCACCACCGGTTCTGCTCAGCTGGCCTACGTGCTGATAGAGGCCCGGCCTGTCGGTGCCATCGCCCAGGTGCGCATGCCGCTGAATTTCGCTTTCGTCCTGGACCACAGCGGCTCTATGGCTGGTGCTAAACTATCTAACCTGAAGGCCGCAGCGAAGCTGGCCATAGACCGCCTGGGGCCTGACGACCTGGTCTCCGTCGTTATCTTTGACGACAAAGTTCAGGTCCTGGTACCCAGCCGTCCTGCCGACCATCCCTCTGCCCTGAAGCGGGAGATAGAGAATATCCGCGATGGCGGGGGAACGGAGATGTCCAAGGGGATGCGGGCCGGTCTGGACGAACTGCGCAAGGGGCTGAGCCCGGGCCGGGTGAGCCGCATGCTCCTTCTGACCGACGGCGAGACCTTCGGGGATGCGGACATCTGCCGGAAACTGGCCGCTGAGGCGGGGCGCAGCGGGATCCCCATCATTGCCCTGGGCCTGGGGGAGGATTGGAACGAAGAACTCCTGGACGACATCGCCGAAGCCAGCCGGGGAGTCTCCGACTTTATCCCGGATAGACAGCCGGAGGCCATCCTGAAGAGTTTTGAGGAGCATGTCCGCACGGCTCAGGCCACCGCCGTTCAGAACGCCCACCTCATCCTGCGGCTGGTCCCGGGCGTCCTCCCGCGTGCCGTTTGGCGGGTCACCCCCCTCATCGCCAAACTGGGCCACCGGGCCCTCTCCGACCGGGACGTCCAGGTGACGCTGGGGGATATGGATGTGAAACAGGGTCAGAGCGTACTGGTAGAGATGCTGCTTCCGCCGCGCGCGCCCGGCGCGTACCGGATCGCCCAGGCCGAGATCACCTACGATATCATCGCTTTGGGGCGCGTGGGGGAGAAGGAGAAGGTGGATGTGGTCGTGGAATTCACCCCGGACCTGGCACGGGCCTCTCAGGTTAACCCCTATGTAATGAACATTGTGGAAAAAGTGACCGCCCACCGATTGCAGACCCAGGCGCTGGACGAGGCGGCAGCGGGCAACATCGCCGGAGCCACCCAGAAACTACGGGCCGCCGCCACCCGCCTTCTGGAACTGGGAGAAGAAGAACTGGCCCGCACGGCTCTGGAGGAGGCCAGACGGCTGGAGGAGGGCAAGGGGCTTTCCCCCGCTGGCACAAAGAAACTTCGCTATGAGACCAGAAAACTGACCCAGAAACTGGATTGACGTTTACTGAGGGGAGAGTGGCCGTGCTGAAAGTCCTGCTGGTCTGGGCTCTGGCAAAGCAAATCGGCGCCGTAATTTTTGCTGGCCTTAACTGGGGCCGCTCTCGGTGCCGCTATAGCCTGTTCCATCGCCAAAAACCTGCCCGATTTGCAGCCCTCTCAAATCCCACCTCTAACGCCAACGGCGGTTGAATCACGTCCAGAAACAGGAAAAAGCCTCAAGAAGGAGGTCAAGATGATTTGCCCTCAGTGTGGTTCTCAGCAGCCTAATGGAGCAGCCTTCTGCGACCAGTGTGGGGCCGCTCTGGGCGGAATCGCCCCGGCGCCGTCGGCGGCCGCCCCGTCCCCGATCCCGACGGTCGGCCCCACGACCTGCCCGTCCTGCGGCGCGCCGGTTATCCCTGGCGAAGCCTTCTGCAACAATTGTGGTGCAGCGCTGAGCCCGATGCCTCCCGCACCCGCCGCGTCGGTCCCGCCCACTATGCCCACCCCGCCCTCTGCCGTGCCGTTCCCTCCACCTTCCACCCCCGGGATCGGTGTGCAAACCTGTCCGCAGTGTGGCGCCCTGGTGGAACCGGGCAGCGCCTTCTGCGATATGTGCGGCGCTCGCCTGGTAGTCGGTCCTGCCCCGGCCCCCCAGCCCCCCACCCCTCCGCCCGCCTACCCGCCGCCCGGGCCAACGACGATCCCAACTCCCGGTTACCCACCCGCCGCGCCTCCCCAGGTTCCGTATCCACCTGCATATCCTACGGCCGGCGCCGTCTCGGGCAAACTGATCGTCCAGGGCACCAATGCCGTCCTTCCCTTCCCGCCGGGCAAGAGCGAAATCCTCATCGGTCGGGAGGACCCGGTCAGCAACATCTTCCCCGATATTGATCTGACCCCTCACGGCGGCGATGAAGGCGGCGTCTCCCGGCGCCATGCCCGTATCTTCGCCCAGGGCAACCAGTTATTCATTGAAGACCTGAACAGCACCAATTACACCTACGTCAACCAGCAGAAACTGACGCCTGGCCAGCCTCATCCACTGAAGGACGGGGACGAAGTACGGCTCGGCAAGGTCCGGCTCATATATATGAGTTGACTTTCTGGATGAGATGAGTTATAATCTATTATGGCATCTACCCTATGCTTCCTCGCCGTTCTGGATAACGGAGCGCACACCAGAGCCCTTTGTCCCGTCCTCTTCTGTTCCCGAATCCCCAGCGCCTTCGTTGCACTTTTCTATGGAGACTTTATCGGAATAACGGATTGAAGGCGCGGAGTAGCGTGCATTGTAGAAAAATCCGAGCCGTCCGCGCTTATCCTTGTACTATTTCCGACGAAGCTGATGGAAGGGTTCTTTTTGGGGGTGCCACGCAGATATGGGAGGTGATTTATGCCCCTTGCGCCCGGTCAAATGCTCCAGAACCGCTATCGGATCATCTCTATGCTCGGACAGGGCGGGATGGGCGCCGTCTATCGCGCCTGGGACACCCGGTTGGAGGTCCATGTCGCTGTCAAAGAGATGACTCCCCAGCCCGGACTGGACTCGCAGACCCTGGCCCAACTCCGCCAGCAGTTCCGCCAGGAAGCCACCATCCTTGCCCGCCTCAGCCATCCCCACCTGGTCCGGGTCACTGACTTTTTTGAAGAGGGCGGCAACGCCTATCTGGTGATGGACTTTGTGGAGGGGCAGAGTCTGGCCGACCTGATCGGCCAGCACGGGGCGCTTCCGGAGAATCAGGTGCTGGGTTGGACCGCTCAATTGCTGGACGCGCTGGCCTACTGCCACAGCAAAGGCATCATCCACCGGGACATCAAGCCCCAGAACGTCATTATCCGCCCGGATGGGCGGGCGGTTCTGGTAGACTTCGGGCTGGTGAAACTTTGGGATCCCCGGGACCCGCGCACCAGGACAGCGATGCGGGGGATGGGAACGCCGGAGTACGCGCCGCCGGAGCAATACGAAATGGCCGCCGGCCACACCGACCCCCGCAGCGACATTTACAGCCTGGGAGCAACCCTCTACCATGCCCTGACCGGCCAGGCTCCCATCACGGCGACGCTGCGGATGGCGGATCCCCATCAATTCTATCCGCCCCGGGTGTTGAACCCCCGCATCACCCCCCGGACAGAACAGGCCATCCTCAAGGCGATGGAACTGAACCGCGGATTGCGCTGGTCCAGCGCGGCGGAGATGGCCCAGGCATTGGGTCTTCCCGTGCCGGCCTGGCAGCCCACACCGGAGCGGATGCCGACAGCCCCCACCAAGCCAAAGGAGGAACGGACCAAACGAATGCCGGTCACGGGGCCGGGCGTCGCTGGAGTATCTGCTCCTGGAGCGACCGTGAAATCCATCACTATCCCGGACCGCCGGGCACCGCCGGCCTGGGTCTGGGCTCTTGGAGGCGCAGCGGCCCTCTTCCTGCTGGCGGGCCTGATCGGGCTGATGG
>JANXAH010000159.1 GCA_025062415.1 Anaerolineae bacterium
CCTGCAGGAGCCGTCGGTGTTGCCGGCGCGGCTGCCCAACCTGCTGGTGAACGGCGCTTCGGGGATCGCGGTGGGGATGGCGACCTCCGTTCCGCCCCACAACCTGGGGGAGGTCTGCGATGCCCTCATCTACCTGCTGGATAATTGGAAACGGCTGGACGATGTCGCAGTGGAAGAACTGCTCCGCTTCATCCAGGGGCCGGATTTCCCCACCGGCGGCCTGGTCTATCGGCAGACGGAGGAGGGGGAGGACGCCCTCGCCATCGCCTACGGAACGGGACGGGGCCGCCTGGTCGTCCGGGCGCGCGTCCACAAGGAGATGGACCGGGCCCGGCAGCGGCTGGTCGTCACTGAGATTCCCTTCCAGGTTAACAAGAGCAGTCTGGTGGAGCGCATCGCCGAGGTCGCGCGGGAGGGCCTGGTGGAGGGCATTGCCGACTTGCGGGACGAGTCCGACCGCCACGGCATCCGGATTGTCGTAGAACTGGCCCGAGGCGCGGAGCCAGAGGTGGTCCTGGCGGACCTCTTTCGTCATACTCCCCTGGAATCCACCTTCAGCGTCATCCTGCTGGCGCTGGTAAACGGCGAGCCGCGCCTTCTGACGCTGAAGCGGATGCTCACCCTCTACTTGGAACACCGGCAGGAGGTCATCGTCCGCCGCAGCCGCTACGAACTGGAGCGGGCAAAGGAGCGAGCCCACATTCTGGAAGGGCTCCTCGTCGCCCTGGACCACCTGGATGAGATCGTGGATATCATCCGGCGCTCCCGGTCGGCGGAGACGGCGCGAACCAATCTTATGCGCCGCTTCAAACTGACGGAGGTCCAGGCCCAGGCCATCCTGGATATGCCCCTGAAGCGGCTGACCGCGCTGGAGCGGAGCAAACTCCAGGAGGAGTACCGGGAGAAGCAGCGGCTCATCCGGGAACTGACAGCCCTCCTGAAGAGCCCGGCGAAGATTCGGGAGGCAGTGCGGGCGGAACTGGTAGAACTCAAGCAGAAGTACGCCGACGCGCGCCGGACGGAGGTGGTGGGCGCGCGGGCCGCGCCGGTGACTGCGGAGGAACTGGTTCCCGACGTTCCGGCCTGGGTGGTCGTCACCGAGAGAGGACGGATCGCCCGGATGCCCGTGGAGGAGGGAGAGGTGATGCCCTCCCTTCCTCCCCGGCTGGGACGGGAGAGCCAGTTCCCGGCAGCCCTGCTCCGCGCGTCCACCCGGGATACCCTCTACATTTTTACCGTAGACGGGCGCTTTGTGGCTTATCCTGTCCATCAGTTGCTGGAAGGAACTCCATGGGAGGAGGCAGGCCGCACACTGAGCGACCTGGGGCTTTCGGGCCGGGCCGCTATCGCGGCCGCGCTGGCCCTTCCTGCCTCCCCTGAAGCGGCCCGTTACCTCTTTATAGCGACCCGCCGTGGTCAAGTGAAGCGGATGGCGCGGGAGGACCTGCCCCCCATTGGCACGGGAATGGTAATGGCCCTTGACGAAGGGGACGAACTGGTGGGGGCGGTGTGGACAGGAGGGGAGGACGAGGTCCTGCTGGTCACCCGCGCGGGGCAATCCATCCGCTTTCGGGAAGATGAGGTTCGCCCAATGGGTCTGGCTGCGGGGGGCGTCGCAGGGATCAGACTGACGGAGGGGGATGCGGTCGTAGCCCTGGTGGTCATCCGGCCCCGGTCTGACCTGCTGACGGTCGCCGCGGACGGGCACGCTAAGCGGACGCCCCTGGGCGAATATCCGACCCAGGGGCGGGCGGGGAAAGGGGTGATCGCCGCGCGGCTGTCCTCCGGTGCCCCGGCCATCCGCGGGCTGGTCGGCGCAGCCGTTGTCCAGTCCGATACCCCGGTGGTGCTCATCACCGCGTCGGGGACGCTGAAGACTGTCCGGGCGCGTGCTGCGCCGCGGATGGGTCGCACGACCCAGGGAAAGCCCCTTCTGTCCCTACAGGAGGCGGACCACATCCGGCGCCTTCTGGTGTTGGACTGAAGGTTCGCAAGCGACGCGGCCACTCTAACAAAATTTACAAAAAGATGTGTCTGTGTTCAATCCGTGTTTCATCTGCGCCCAAATTGAGCGAATAGGAGGAGGTATGCCGTATCGGGATACCTGGGCTGTCTGTACCAATTGTGGCACGCAGTTTGTGTTTACCGTGGAGGAACAGCGGCGGCTGGATAAGCAGGGCTTTGACCTGACTCCACCGACGCTCTGCCCGGATTGTATGCGGCTCCACGAGATGACCCCCGGACCTCACGAGGGGGTCGTGAAATGGTACGACCCGGAGAAGGGCTACGGGTTCATCATCCAGCGCAGTGGCAACGAGATTTTCTTCCACAAGAGTGGGCTGGCCCCCGGAAGCCCCCGCCAGATTCCCGACGGGGCCCGAGTCCGCTACCGGGTCCAGGCCACCGGCCGCGGGCCCCAGGCTGTGGATGTCACGGTGATTTCGGGCTCGCGCTGAACCCATTGACATTCGTCCCTGCGAGGATGTCCGGTACACCGACGTCTCCTCTTCCGAAAAGCGGCAAAACCGCTGCGATGGAAACTTCTTTGCACCTCTATCTTTCCCCACATCTGGACGATGCGGTCTTCTCCTGTGGGGGGCGGATCGCCCAGGAGGCTCGCCAGGGCCTCCGCGTGTGGGTTGTCACGGTTTTTGCCGGAAGCCCCGTGGGCCCCCTTTCCGATTATGCGCAGATGCTCCACGCGTTCTGGGGCCTGACGGAGGTGGATGCGCCCGCGGCCCGGCGGGAGGAGGACCGGGCTGCGCTGGCTCTTCTGGGTGCTGAACCAATTCACTGGGAGTTTCTGGACTGTATCTACCGGCGTACGCCGGAAGGCCGCTTTCTCTACCCGAACTACGACGCGCTCTGGGGGCCGATCGCGGAGGAGGATAGAGTCCTGGGGGAGGAACTGGCCCGGCGGATCGGGGAACTTCCGCCCTTTGCTCAACTCTTTGTCCCCCTGGGGGCGGGGAGACACGTGGACCACCGGCTGGTCCGGCAGGCAGCAGAGGCGACTGGCAGACCCCTGGTCTACTACGAGGATTATCCCTATGCGGGGGAGGCAGGGAGGGTTGTGGAGGCGCTGGGAGAGGGTCCTTGGGAGTCCGAGCGGGTCTGGCTGGACGAGGAAGCCCTGAAGGCGAAGGTTGCTGCCGCACGCCGTTATCGCTCCCAGATTTCCAGTTTCTGGGCCGACGAGGCCGACCTGGAGGCCCATTTCTGGGCCTACGCAACGGAGGTGGGGGAGGGGAGGCCCGCGGAGCGGTACTGGTATCGGCGGAAATGAAGGGCTGGAGCATCTCGTACCAGCGTGCGCAGAAACAGCGGGCGATGCAGATGCCGGCGGAAATGGGGGCTGGGGCGGGCGGCGCAACCCCCCCCCCCCCCCCCCCCCCCGCCCCCAAAACCCCCCCTAAGTTCCGCGGACAGCCAACAATACCCAATGCCCCCGGGTATATGGGGCCAGTTCCGAAATACCCCCCCCCCGTCAACCAAA
>JANXAH010000191.1 GCA_025062415.1 Anaerolineae bacterium
AGAAGGGGAAGAAGACGCTCATCTGGAGCCAGCGGGTGAAGAGTTCCCCTGTGGCGAACCCCTCAAAACCGCCGATGTCGGAACCGGTGAAGGCGATGCCCGAAAGCCCCAGGTTGAGCACCATCGGCAACGCCTGCCGGAACGACGTCCAGTCGGAGCGGTTGTCGGCGGTCCAGTGCGCGCTGTAGCGCTGAACCCCCGTCCATCCAGAGCGGGTGATCACGAAAGGACGACGGTCGGGACGCAGGCGGGCCAGCCCCTCTGCGGTGGCGCGGGCCATGTTCAGCCCGTAGAGGTTGTGGGCCACCCGGTGATCGCCCCCCGCGCCGTCCAGATGGTGGCAGACGGGGTTCGGAATGGTCGCGTCGTCCTCTCCGAAGAGCGCGGGCTCGTTCATATCGTCCCAGATGCCATCCACCCCGACCTCCAGGAGTCCCCGGTGCAGGTCGCCCCACCACTCCCGGACGCGCGGGTCGGTGAAGTCGGGAAAGGCGCAGTTTCCAGGCCACACCGGCCCAATGAAGACGCGACCATCCGGATACCGACAGAACATCCCCTGCCGCAGGCCATCCTGGAAAACCCAATAGTTCCGGTCCGCCTTGACGCCGGGGTCTATGATAGTGATAACCTTAAAGCCCTGCGCATGGAGGTCGGCGATGAGCCCCTTCGGGTCGGGGAAGCGACGAGGGTCCCAGGTGAAGACCCGGTAGCCGTCCATATAGTGGATGTCCAGGTGGATGCCGTCGCAGGGGACGCCGTAGGTCTCCCGGAAGTCGCGAGCCAGGCGGCGGACCCGCGCTTCGGGGTAGTAGGACCAGCGGCACTGGTGGTAGCCCAGGGCCCAGCGGGGAAAGAGGGGATGGCGTCCCGTCTCTTCGGTGAAACGCTCCACGAGTTCGGCGACAGTGGGGGCGTGGAAGAAGAGGTAGGAGACTTCACCCCACCCCCGGGAGGGGTGAGGCCCTTCCACTTCTATCCGCACCACCCCCGGTTCCGTCCGTCCCAGGTCAAACCGGCTGCGGGTGGAGTTCTCCAGGAGGAGACCAGAGGCGTGCTGTCCTTCCGAAGGGAGCGTCAGCAGGAAGGGGACGCAGAGGTAAAGGGGATCATCGCCGGGGCCGTAGGTGCGGGGGTCGGTGTTCCAGTTGACATAGACGCCGCCGCGCAGGTCCAGGGGAGCGGCCCGCTCCCCCAGGCCGTAGAAGTGGGCGTCGGGGGGGAACTGCCAGCGCAGGAGGGCGCGGCCGTCGGCGGTCCAGCCCACGGGCGCGACCTCCTCCGCCAGGACGGCGCCGTTGAGGTCCAGGAAGGCGATGCGTCCATCGGCGGCGACCCGACAGAGGAGGCGGTCGGTGTGAAGTTCGGGAGGGTTCATCTCGCCCTCGTCGCCCTCGGCGGAAGGGGAGAAGGGAGAGGCCTGCCATGTCACCCGAATCCGGTCCGGCGCCAGGGCCCGCACGATCAGAAGCGCATAGGCAAAGCGGCAGTGGAGGGAGTTCTCGCCTCGCTGGACGGATAGGAGAGGGCCGGGGGTAACCGTCACGGGTCCGGGAGGGGGAAACGCGCCCGGGGGGACTGGGATGCGGCGCAGGAAGGCCGCCAGCAGGGGAAGTCCCCGGAGGGGGCGTTCCGGGTCGGCGAACTTTGCCTCCACCCAGCGGGTGCGGATCGCGTGGGCCACGCCGGCCCACGTCGGTCCTAATCCAACAGTCTGAATTCCGCGCAGAAGGAGCACCAGGGGATTGTCCATTGCCATACCTCATATCATTCTGGCGCACTGCGGCAGTGAAGCAACTGCCGATGCACTGCCGACGATTCTGGATCGATTTGCAGCAATGGGGTTCGAGGTGCGAAGATTGTCGGACGTACTCAGATAGTATC
>JANXAH010000233.1 GCA_025062415.1 Anaerolineae bacterium
GCGGGGGTGTGGGGGGGTCTGGGGGGGGGGGTTTGTGGGGGGGGGGGGGGGGGGGGGGGGGGGGGGGGGGGGGGGGGGGGGGGGGGGGGGGGGGGGGGGGGGGGGGGGGGGGGCCCCCCCCCCCCCCCCCCCCCCCCCCCCTTCCGCTCCCCCTTCCCTGAAATTTGGCCTTTACCCTATTCCCAGAGAATCCAGGCAGTGGTATAATCGGGACCAGGAGGGAAATGGTGCAAGTATCCGTTGCCGAATGTCGGACCTATGATTCGGACGCAGTGCGGCATGCCCTGGAAGCCGTGCTGGCACCGCTGGGTGGCATCGCCCGCTTCGTCCGACCGGGCATGCGGGTTCTCCTGAAGCCCAACCTGGTCTCCGCGGCCCCGCTGGATCGGGCGGTCACCACGCACCCCGCAGTAGTCCGGGCCGTCGCTGGGATGGTCCGGGAGGCCGGTGGGGAGGTCTGGATCGGGGATTCCCCCGCCGGACCTGCTGGCCGGGAGGCCCGCCTCTGGGGCCGGACTGGGATGGCCGACGCCGCCGACGCTACCGGCGCACGTCTGGTCCCCTTTGACCGTGCCCTCTGGCGGCGGGTAGATGGCCGGGATTACCCCATCGCTGCCCCCGTCCTGGAGGCCGACCTGGTCATCTCGCTCCCCAAACTGAAGACGCACACGCTCACCCTGTACACAGGCGCAGTCAAGAATCTCTTCGGGACCGTGCCCGGCACGCGCAAGCGGGAAATTCACTTCCGGGCACCCGGACTTTCCGACTTCAGCCGGGCACTGGTGGACGTCCTGGAACTGGTCCGCCCCCGCCTGACCATTATGGACGGCGTCTGGGGACAGGAGGGGAACGGCCCTGGCGCCGGCGGGACGCCCCGGCTCTACGGGTGTCTGGCAGCCTCGGAGGACCCGGTGGCGCTGGATGCGGTCCTCGCGCAGGCTATGGGATGCCGTCCGGGAGATGTGCTCCACGTAGAGGAAGCGGCAGCGCGGGGACTGGGCACGGGCGACCCGACAGAGATTCAGGTGGTGGGAGACACGCGTGTGCTGGACTTTGGCCCTGTCCGGCTGCCGGGAGTCCATCGGTGGCTGCGGTTCCCCGTTCCCCCGTGGCTGGTATCTCCTCTCCGGCGCGCGACGCGCCGTCGCCCCCGCCTGACGAACCCGGCGGCCTGTATCGGGTGCGGGCAGTGTGCGGAGGCCTGTCCCAGAGAGGCCATCACGGTGGAAAAGATACCCCGGTTTGACCTGGAACAGTGTATCGGTTGTATGTGCTGTGCGGAGATCTGCCCCCAGGGGATTCTGGCCCCCCAGTGGGGACGATGGGCGAAAGTCTTCGGTGTCGTGGAGTAGGGGAATGTACGAGGAACTGGAGCGAGTGTACGAAGCCATCCTGGAGGCTCTGCGGGCAGGGACGCCCGCAGCCGTAGCGACGGTGGTGGAGGTTGCCGGGTCGGCCCCGCGCCAGGCCGGCGCAAAGATGCTGATCCGGGCCGACGGAACCACGGTGGGAACGGTTGGCGGGGGCGGTGTAGAGGCCCGTGTCATTGAGGAGGCGAAAGCCGCCATCGCCGAAGGCCGGTCCCGGGAACTCCTCTACCGCCTGCGGGACCCAGAGCGCGGGGACCCGGGCGTCTGCGGCGGGGACATGCGCATCCTGATAGAGGTGCTTCCTTTGCGGCCGACGCTCCTCATCCTGGGGGCAGGACACGTGGGCCAGGCGGTAGCGGAACTGGGAGCCTTTCTGGGATACCGCATTGTTGTGATGGACGAACGGCCCGGGTTGGCGGCGCCGGAGCGGTTCCCCTGGGCGGAGACCTGCATTACGGGCAAACTGGCGGAGGAGGTGGCCCGGTTTCCCATTGGCCCCCAGACCTACGTGGTGATGGTCACCCCCCACTACGAGGGGGACGCGGAGGTGCTGGCCGCGCTGACGAACCACACTCCTGCCTACGTGGGCCTTATCGGAAGCCGCCGCCGGACCGCCCTGACCTTCCAGCGGGCGAGGGACCTGGGGGTGCCCGAGGATTGGCTGGCGAAGGTCCACACCCCCATCGGGCTGGACATCGGTGCCGAGACGCCGCGGGAGATAGCGGTCAGCATCCTGGCGGAGATTATCGCCGTTCAGAGAGGGAAAGCCTGATTCGGATACAGCAGGTATGGAGCAGAATCCCCCTGATGCCCTCTCCCGGCGGGAAGTCCGACGAAGTTTCGCCCTGGGGGTTCTCAACGGTGCGCTCTTTGAATTCGCTGAACGGCTGATTGATCCCCCGCTGGTCCTGACCTGGTTCGTCAGCCGGTTGACCTCGTCCAATCTCCTCATTGGCCTAGTCTCTCCCCTGGGAGATGCAGGATGGTTTCTTCCACAGATTTTTATCTCCAGTTATGTCCAACGGATGCCCCGGAAAATGCCCAGTTATACCCTGGCAGCCGTCATCCGGGTTGCCTCCTGGATCTCCCTGGGTGTTGCTCTCTGGCTTGCGGACAGTCCGGTTCTCCTGCTGGCGCTGTTTTTCCTGTTTTACTCTGTGGCTCGCCTGGCGGCTGGGCTCGGGGGCCTGGGCTTTTTTGAGGTGGTGGCGAAGACCATCCCAGCGGACCGGCGAGGGAGTTTCTTTGCATGGCGTATGCTGACAGGGGGGCTCCTGGGGCTGGGGGCCGGATGGGTCACCCGGGCAGTTCTGGAGCGGTTCCCCTTTCCCCATGGACATGCGGTGCTTTTCATCCTCTACTGTATGGTGGCGACGCCTGCGATGGTGGCCTTTATCCTCATCCGGGAACCACCGGGTATCGCCTCCCCGCGCACGATATCCCTGGGGGAACAGTTGCGGCGGGCTGGTTCCTTCCTGCGGAGCGATCCGATCTTCCGGCGGTATATGGCCGTGCGAACTGCGCTGGGCCTGGCGGGAATCGCCCTGCCATTCTACGGCATCTATGCCAAGAACGTCCTCGGTGCTCCGGAGGGGATGGTGGGGGTCTATATCGCCGCGCGGGTCGCCACACAACTGCTGGCAAATCTCCCCTGGGGCTGGGTCAGCGACCGGCTTGGAAACCGGTTGGTAATGCTTTGGACCTGCCTGGGGAGTGGACTAATCTCGCTGGCTGCCCTGGTTCTGGTAGTAGGGGTTGCTGCGCTGGCCCCCCAGGGCCCTTTCCTGCCCTACCTGGTCCTTCCCCTGTTCCTGCTGGACGGTGCACTGCGCCCGGCGTCGGCGCTGGTGGGCAACAACTTCCTGCTGGAACTGGTGCCGGAGGCGGAGCGACCGCTCTATCTGGGACTTGCCAATACGCTCATCGGCATTGTGGTGCTGGTCTCTGGCTTTGGGGGATTGATTGTGGACCTGTTGGGGTTCGCAGGGCTGTTTGGTGTCTCCACGCTTCTCTCCCTGCTGGCGTGGTGGTGGTCCCGGGGCCTTCCGGAACCGAGAGTCCGCAGGCGCTGACTGTTACCATCCACCAAATCATTTAATGTGGGGCAGCCAGAAGACCCCACGTCTTTCCCACGCTCACCTGTGGTCCATTTCTCCATAGCCAGCGAGGAGTCCAATGACGCTGGTCTACCTGGCCATTGCGTGGTTGACGGGCATCGCGCTGGGAAAGGCCGCTCATCCTCCCTGGCAGGTCCTGCTTCTTCTTGGACTGGCTGCCGTCGTTGGCTGGGTCGGTTGGCGAGATTATTCCCTCATCCGCTCCGCCTGCGTCCTTTTGCTGATCGCGGTGCTGGGGGCGGGACGGCTGCTCTGGGCCCTCCCCCGGTTTCCCCCAAACGCCCTGGCTCACTACAACGATGTCGGCCCCGTCCTGATAGAGGGGACGGTCACCGCAGCGCCGGACGAACGGGATACCCACACCCGCCTGCGCCTGCGGGCCGAGCGGCTTATCCTCCCCGATGGGCAACGGCTTTCAGTCCGGGGCACTGCGCTCGTCTACCTTCCCCGTTACCCGACCTTCTCCTACGGCGACCGACTGCTGGTGGGCGGCCTTTTGGAAACCCCACCGGAGTTTGCCGATTTCTCCTACCGCGAATATCTGGCCCGCCAGGGGGTCTTTTCCCTCGTCCGTAGGGCACAGGCCATCAGGGTGGGAAGGGGAGAGGTCAACCCCCTGCAGGCCCTTCTGCTGGCCCTCCGACAGCGTGCCCGGGAAGTTATCGGCCGCATCCTCCACGAACCAGCCGCGTCGCTTCTGACCGGTATCCTCCTGGGCGTGGAGGGGGGTATCCCGAAGGATGTCCGCAACGCTTTTGCTGCTACTGGCACGGCTCACATCATCGCGATCAGCGGCTTCAATATCGCCATTATCAGCGGTCTCTTTTTCCAACTTTTCCGCCGCTGGTTGGGGCCCCAGCGCGCGGTCTGGCCGTCCATTGTGGGTGTTGCCCTCTATACCCTCCTGGTCGGAGCGTCGGCGTCGGTAGTGCGGGCCGCCATAATGGGCATCCTCTACCTCTTGGGGCGACACCTGGGCCGCCCCACCTACGTTCCCGCCTCCCTGGCCGCGGCGGCCGTGGGGATGACCCTGCTGAACCCCTTCGTCCTCTGGGACGTGGGCTTTCAGTTGAGTTTCGCTGCTACGCTGGGCCTGGTGCTCTACGTGGACCGGTTAGAGGGGATGGTCTTCCGTTTCCTGACTCGCACTTTCTCCGAAGAACGCGCTCGGCAAGCGATGGGATTCCTCACCGACGCCCTTTTGGTCACCCTGGCCGCGCAGATCGCCACCCTGCCCCTGACCCTCTACTATTTCCGCCGTCTCTCCCTTGTCTCTCTCCTGGCCAACTTCCTGATCCTTCCAGCGCAGCCGGGGGTGATGGTCTGGGGAGGGCTGGCGACGCTGGCGGGGTTGCTCTGGCTTCCTCTGGGGCAGGTTCTGGGCTGGGTGGCCTGGCTCTTTCTGACCTACACCATAGGGATCGTCCAGTGGGCGGCGGGGATCCCTTACGCGTGGGTGGACGTGGGCCGGATGACAGCGGCGGGGACATGGGCCCTCTACGGCCTGATCGGCGCCCTCACCGCCTGGGCGGACCCCCGGATACGGGCCCGGTTGCGGGGCCTCTGGACCAGCCTGACGGGGCGCGTGAGCGACCGTTTTCTCCTGAGCGCGGCCGCGCTGCTGCTCCTGCTGGCCGTTGCTGCCCGCCTCTCTATGCCCGACGGCCGATTGCATGTGGCCTTTCTGGATGTGACAGGCGGGGATGCGATCTTCATCCGTACCCCCTCGGGGCGGCAGGTGCTGGTCGGGGGGGCTCCCGGCACGACGGAACTTCTCTCCGCCCTGGGCCGCCGGATGCCCTTCTGGGACCACGAACTGGAGGTGGTCGTTCTCACCCGGCCTTCCGAGGATGTCCTGTCGGGCCTGATCGCGGTTCTGGAACGGTACCCGGTCCACCACCTGATTGCCCGGGACGAGGGCTGTGCCGGTGCCCTCTGCGGGCACTGGCGGGAAGTGGCCGCAAGGGCCGCACGGCAGATCTGGCGGGGGGAGCGGGGGCTCCAGATGACGCTGGACGAGGGGCTTTTGCTCACTGTCCTTTATCCGGGCCCATCTGCGCCCGCGGTTCCTTCTCCCAACGTGGTGGTCCGGCTGGACTACGGGTCGGTCTGTGTTCTGCTGACGGGGAATCTGAGGAAGACGGAACAGGAAGCGCTGGTGGAAGCGGAGGCATGGCTGGAGTGCGATGTTCTGAAAGCGCCGCACTATGAGGGAATGGCGGGCCTGACGGGCCGTTTTCTGAACCGGGTGAATCCGGAAGTCGTGGTCGTTCCGGCAGGCGACCTGAGTCCCCTCGGTCGTCCATCAGAGGACGGGCACTTGGAGGCAAGGGCGGTCTACAAGATAGCAGAACGGGGCACCGTGGAGATTATCAGCGACGGAAAGGGATACCGGATAGAGACGGAAAGATGACGCACAGTGGGTGAATGCACAGTGAGGGCGTTCTTTTTCCCAAACGTGCCAGGCGTTTTTAAGGCGCCTGGTATGTTTATGGTCCGACTGTGATGTAGTTCTTGATCGCTGCGAAGATGGCCTCCCCGATGCCTGGAACCTGCATCAGGTCTTCCGGGGTTTTGAAGGGGCCATACATCTCCCGGTAGGCGACGATGCGCTGGGCCAGCGCCGGACCCACGCGCGGCAACTGCTGGAGTTCGTCGGCGGTTGCGGTGTTGATGTTGATGAGTGGCCGGGCCGACATGGTGGGGACGGGTACTCCCTCAGAGGGAGGTGGAACAGAGTGTTCCTCTCCGCGGCGGGGGACGTGGATATGCTGCTGGTCCTGCAGTTCGCGCGCCAGGTTGATCCGCTCCAGGTCCGCATCAGGAGCGGGGCCTCCAGCGGCCCAGATTGCGTCCCGCACCAGGCTTCCAGGTGGGAGGAGGTAGACATCCGGCGTTTGAACGGCTCCGGAGACGTAGACCCGCAGGGGGGCAGGGGTGGGCGTCAGCGTAGGGGTTGGAGTGGGGTCGGGGGTGGTCACCGTGATGGGCTGACTTCGGGGGCGGGGGGTGAAATAGCCGACCGCTGCACCGACGAGCAGGCTGAGGACCGAACAGAACACCAGCAGGCTGCGGGAAGGACCGGATGGACCCATAGCCTCATCCTCCTCCGTCCCTTGTAGGCGAACGGCCTGTGCTGCGTGTCGGAGGGCCTTTTCAGACCGCTTTTACGGCGGATACAGGCTGACCGCTGCGCTACGTTCTGCACTGCGGCCGCGGGCCTATAGCGCAGATCGCCTGGCCTGCAGATACAGGCCGACAGCCTGCGCTACATCTCCTTCGGGATTTTGCGTTCCTCCTCACCCACTCGGTCCAGATCCCTTTTCCGCACCCGATACAGAATTTCCTCCAGCATCTTCCGGTTCATCTGGGTAAGGTCGGCTATCAGGCCAATAAGACAGACCTGGAACCCAACGATGGTCAGGATGGCGGCCAGGATGAGAGACTGAACGTGTCCGGCCCCCCGGCTCTGGAAGTAGAAGTACAGGAAGCGGATCCCCAGGGCGACCCCACCCACGATCAGGAGGCTTCCGATAGCCGTAAAGACCCGCAGGGGCCGGTACATCGTGTAGAACCGGACGATGGTGACGGCAGAGAGGGCCAGGAAAGAGGGGATGCTGCGGATGAGGCGGGAGGGCCGGGTCTGGGGGTTGGTGCGGACAGGGACATAGACGACTCTCATCTTGCGCGCCCCAGCCTGAATGAGGGTCTCCAGGGTGTAGGTGTAGTCGCCCAGGACAGTGAGGCGGAGCGCCGCTTCCCGGGTGAAGGCCCGGAAGCCGCTGGTGGCGTCGGGGATGGGGATACCGGCCGCGTGGGCTACAACCCAACTTCCCCATTTTTGGAGTAGCCGTTTGATAGGCGAGAAATGCTCCAGCACGGCCACTCCCCGGTCACCTACCACGATGTCAGCCTGACCTTCCAGGATGGGCTGAATCAGCCGGGCGATGTCCTCTCCCCGGTACTGGTTGTCGGCGTCGGTGTTGACGATGATGTCGGCGCCCAGGCGCAGCGCCGTCTCCAGGCCCACGGTGAAGGCCGTTGCCAGCCCCTGGTTCTGCTTGAGACGGACGACGTGGTCGGCCCCGGCCTCCCGAGCCACTTCAGCAGTGCGGTCGGTGGAGCCGTCATCTATCACCAGCACTTCTATACGGTCCACCCCGGACAGGGAACGGGGCAGATCACGGAGGGTTTGAGGGAGGGTAGTTTCTTCGTTATAGGCGGGAATCTGGATGACCAGTTTCACGGTTGAACTATGGGATATCCTGGGTGGGTTTGCGAGGGAATTTTACCACGGGCGGTATCTCCTGTCAAAGGAGACGCAGCACTCAGCTTGGCGGTTTGACAAAATATCTATCCAATGTTAAACTCCCTGGAGAGATAGGGGCAACCACGATCTCCGGGCCGCTGCAAACCTTTTGTGCCCTGGGGTCATCTCAATCACCTATGATTGCGTCATTCCTGTAAAGACTTTCCGAATTTATCGTATGGCTTGCGCTATGGCCGAGACAAGCGCTGGCCATAAGCCCTCGCCAGCCGGTTCCCTGACGCGGAGGGATCTATGGAGGTCCTGACAACGCCGCGCATCGTCGTGGACTTTTTCACCCACAGTTACCGGATTTCCGGGCACCTGGACATTCGCAGGCTGACCCTCTCTGAGATGCTCAACGACCGGACAACGAATTTCCTGGTCGTAGACGATGCCTATGTCTCCCCGATAGACCGTCCCGGAGAGATTATTGCTTCTTATCCCTATGCAACGCTGGTGAAAGGGAATCTGACGCTGGTCCTGGCCGCCCGACAAGAGGATGTCCTCCCCCGAAAGCAGTCCTACGGAAGTTACTACGGCGCGTACCTCTACAAAATTTTCCTGACCGTCCCCACCTTTGAAGTCAGCGGGTACCTCCGGCTTTCCGCCCGGGTAGACCTTCGGCGGATTTTAGCCTTGGAAGCGGAGGACTTTCTGCTGGTGGTAGACGGTAGAATCCGGAGTTCCGTGCGTCCCGATATCGTCTTTAACGCCGGCGGGCTCCTGGTCAACAAGCGGCAGATTGGTGCATTCTGCATAGAAGAGAGCGACTAATCCTCTGAGAAGCCCCTTTCCACTTCCGGAGGAGGACTGTGTCCCGCAAGCCGATGGCCCGTCCGATGGCCTATCCGGATCGTTCCTGGGGAACACGCTCCCGCGCTCCATCCCCTCGCCGGGAGAGGGGCCCCCGTTGGGGAATGGTTCGCCTGCTGGCTGGGTTGGTCTTCCTTGCCGTGCTCTTCGGAGTTGGATACACGCTCTGGAGAGGGAAGACCGCGATCGTCGCTGCGCCCCTCCATCCCTTCGGAATCGTTCCGGTTTCCCTTACTCTCCCACCCATCTGGCCTACCCCTCCCTCGTCGCCGACGCCCACGGCCATACCCACTCCCGGCCCCCTGCCCATCGGCATTGTCGCCGGACACTGGGGGGACAACAACGACCCCGGTGCGGTCTGCGACGGATGGCTGCGGGAGGTGGACGTGAATCTGGCAGTGGCGCAGCGGGTCGTGGAGGCTCTCCGGAGAAAGGGGTATCCGGTAGACCTGCTGAAGGAATTTGACCCCCGCCTTAAGGGCTATCGGGCCCGAGCCCTGGTCTCCATCCACGCCGACGCCTGCCTTTACCCGGAGGCCACCGGTTTCAAAGTGGCGCGGGTGGAAGAGAGCGCTATCCCCCACGTGGAGGACTATCTGGTCGCCTGTCTGGTCCGCCGCTACGGGGCCCGTACTGGCCTGCCCTTTCACGAAGGAAGCGTCACGCCGGATATGACCCAGTACCACACCTTCTACGAGATTGACCCCAATACCCCTGGCGCCATTATAGAGATTGGCTTCCTCCTGGCAGACCGGGAACTCCTGCTCCACCGGCAGGACCTGGTGGCGCAGGGAATTGTGGAAGGAATCCTCTGTTTCCTGGAGGGGGAGACACCGTAGGTTCCCTTGCCGACTGTAACCCTTCCGCTCTTCTTCCCTGAAGTTTAGTCCCCGAAGGGGGGGCTTCGCCACAGAGTCCGACGGCTTACCGTCGGGCTTATAACCCCAAAATACAGGTAGTCAAAGCAGCAGTAGCCCTGATCTTTGGAGGCTTATGATGACCTTCGCCAGAGCGGGCGTCGTGGCTGGAGAGGGGCCGGTTGGCCCAGCAGACCTGGAGGCCGTCCAGAGGGCCGGGCTGGAGATGGTGAAACTCCGCTGGCCCGTCAATCCTGTAAGCGATGCGGTGGCCTATCGTTCCATCGGAATCCACCGCCTTCTGGTCCAACTGATTGGCCCACAGGTGGGCTCCCGTCCGACCCCCCCGGAGTCCTTCGTGGACGAGGTCTCTCCCGCCGTGGAGGGGTTCCTGCGGGCGGGGGTCACCGACTTTGAGGTCCACGCCGAGCCCAATCTGGGAGAACGCGGCTACGGCATCTCCTGGGACTCTCCGGCCGCGTTCGCCTCCTGGTTTGTCGCTGTCGCAGAAGGCCTCCGCCGCCGCTTTGGCCCTCCCCTGCGGGTGGGGTTTCCTGCGCTGGCTCCTGAGCCTCCCACCCTGCCGGGCCTGACCCCGGCGGTCCCCGAAGAGGACTTTTTAGCAGCCTGCGAGGAGGCCCTGGCTGTCGCTGATTTCGTCTGCTGCCAGGTCTACTGGACGACAGTGGAAGAGATGCGTAGTTACCATGGCGCCCTCCGGTTCCTGCGGCGCTACCTGGAGCGTGCCAGAGTCCGACCGAAGCCCGTCTATCTCCAGTTTGCCAACGTCCATCCTGGCCTTCCCGCGCAGGAGAAGGGGGCCCAGTATGCGGAATTCTATTTTTTCTGCAGCCAGTACGACCGGATAGCGGGCGCCTGCGCCTTTCTGCTTCGTTCCCCCAATCCGGCCTGGGCCTCGCTAACCTGGGTGACCGCCAATGGAGCCCTCACGCCCATTCCCGAGGCCGTGGGTGGGCGGAAACGGATGCCCCATCCGGCGGCCCTCCGCCTGCTCTGGCCCACGACGGTCCGGGCCTATACCCAGGCCTTCGGCGACCGCCAGCAGATGTATTACGAGGCCTCCTACGACCCGGCCTCCGGCCAGTACTGGCTCCACGGAGGTCACGAAGGGGTGGATCTCCAGGCGGCGGAGGGCTCTCCTGTTCTCTCCTGCTTCCGGGGGCGGGTCTCCCACGGGCCCCCTGGCACCGCCTACGGCAAATACCTGCGGGTGGTCAACGAGGTGCCGAACGTCGGGCAGGTGACGCTCCTTTATGCCCACCTGCGGGAGATTCTGGCTCCGGATGGCGCAACGGTCCGGGCCGGAGAGGTCATCGGTCTGGCGGGGCGTACAGGGCAGGCGACGGGGCCGCACCTGCACCTGGGGATGAAGATCGCAGGGCTGGACCTGCGCCCCACCTGCGGGTATCTGAATGCGCGCCCCTACCTGGAGCCGGTGCGGGGCTCCCCGCGGGAGCCCTACGAGCGGACCTACGTCCTCCTTCCGCCGCAGGCGGACCGGGCCTGGGCGGAGGCCGTGGTGGAGGCGACCTGGGAGACGCGCCGGTTCACGCTGGGCGGCAGCGCCGACGACGCTGGGATCGGCGATCTCCCCGTTCGGCGGGTCATCGCCGTCAATCCCGGTGGCTGGCCCGGTGACCTGGCGGCCTTCTTCGCCCAGTACTACCCCGGCGTGGCCCTGATCCCCGTAGAGGCCCCCGACCCTCAAACGCTGGCCTCCCTTCTGCGGGCGCTTCCACTTCCACCCCTTCCGCCTTCGCCGCCTCCCACTCAGGGGTTGCCCCGGGTCCAATATGGACGTACCTATGTCCTGCTCCCGCCGCGCGCGGGGGCCGACTGGGCCCGAGCCGTGGTCGCAGCGACCTGGGATGCCCGTCGCTTCACCCTGGGCGGGAGCGCCGACGACGCAGGGATCGGCGACCTGGAGTTCCGGCGGGTCCTTGCCATCAACCCTTCGGGGTGGGGCGGGGACCTGCGGGCTTTCTTTGAGCGCTACTATCCAGGGGTAATTTACATCCCGGTGGAAGCAGCGACGCCGGAGGAACTGGGGGTGCGGCTGAGGAGATGGGTGTCCTGAGGTGGGACGCGGATGCACGCAGATGGGGGCGGATTTTTGTCGTTGCGCTGATTGGATGAGTTTTAACAAATTCATCTGGACGTGATATTGCGGTTTAACAAATTCCAACGATAGCCTTTTGTGGGTGGGACACCCCCTCATCCCCCCACCCCCCTTCTCCCCCGCTTCGGGGGAGAAGGGGGGTACAGATTTCCCCTCCCTCGCCCGCTTGCGGGAGAGGGGAAAGGTCGGGGGAGGGGTGAGGGTTTCCGCCCGCCGCCGCAGGCGAGCGGGAGAGGGGAGGGGGCAGGGGGTGAGGCGAGGGCGAAGAACGGCAGATTGCCGGGCAATTTTTTAAGTTGCGATATCGGCCTATGTCCGGGTTAAATTTTTTTAAAGTTCATGATTCGGCGCCCTACGCTGATTGGAAATCAGCCTTTCTT
>JANXAH010000083.1 GCA_025062415.1 Anaerolineae bacterium
CGGAAAGCAGAAAACAAACGACGCCGGGCTACGGAAGCCCGGCGTCGTTTTCTGTGGGCCCGGCAGGATTCGAACCTGCAACCAACCGGTTATGAGCCGGCCGCTCTGCCGTTGAGCTACAGGCCCTGAGGGCCGAGAGCCACAAAGACACGGAGGGAAACGGCCAGAAATCAGCGATGAATGAAGGAGTTCGTGTCTTTGTGTCTTCGTGGTAAAACCTCAGAGCGGGCGGCGGGAATCGAACCCGCAACAGCAGCTTGGAAGGCTGCGGCAATACCATTTTGCAACGCCCGCGTGCTCCCTTTCTGTCGGGGCGGCCGGACTTGAACCGGCGACCCCTGCGTCCCAAACGCAGTGCGCTTCCGTCTGCGCCACGCCCCGTGGCGCTTTATAGTATACCCGACTCCTGCCGTTTCGTCAAGGCTTTCTCCGCCAGCAACCGCTCAAACAGCGCCTCGTAGGCCTCCGCTGTCTGCTCCGTGCTCCAGCGTCGGGCGATCTCCTCCCTGGATCGGATGTACCGCCCCCGGTTCCGGACCACCCGCAGGATGGCCTCCGCCAGGGCCCGGCTATCCCCCACCGGGACGATTTCCCCCATCCCCGTCTGCAGAACTGGCTGCCGGACCCCTGGCAGGTCGCTGGCGATAGAAGGAGTCCCACAGAGCATCGCCTCCACCTGCACCAGCCCAAAGGATTCCGTGGAGTTCAGGCTGGGGACAACGATGACGTCCAGGTTGGGGTAGAAGGCTGCCATTTCCTTCGGGGAAAGGACCCCCAGGAAGGTCCAGCGGTCCTGGTAGCGGGCGAGGAGGGGAGCCAGCCGCCGGGCGTAGGCCTCCTCGCCCAGGACGTTCTGGTACTGCCCGGCGAAGAGGACGCGCGCGTCCGGATAGACCTCCAGAATCCGCGGCAGGGCCTCCAGGAGCACCTCCACCCCTTTCTCCGCGGCCAGCCGAGCCGCCATCCCGATGACTGGCCCCCTCCCGTTCAGCCCGACCCGGTCGGCAAAGGCCCGAATCTCTTCTGGAGTCGCCGGGGGAAGTTCCACCGGCGGCGGGATGACGACGACTTTGTGGGCAAAGCGGGAGAGGTAAGGGGAGTGGATAGCGAAGTCCTCCGTGTAGGCGACGACCCGGTCGGCCAGCACGCCTGCCAGGTAGTTCATCACGTCCACCACCCGGTTGACCAGGCCGTTGAAAGGCCCAGCGGGGAGTTTCAGGTCGCAGTGATATGTCAGGGTACAGGGTTTCCCCATCAGCCGGGCCCGCGCTGCTACCCCGGCCGCGTCAAACTGGGGCAAGTGCAGGCAGACCACGTCGTGGGCGCGAACCAGCCGGGTCGCCACAAATCCGAAGGTCGGCATAATCACGCCCTTGCTAACCCGGAACGCCACCGGCACCCGGATCACCCGGACGCCGTCCTGCACTTCTTCCAGAGGGAGCGACCGGTCGTACCGGGAGGTCATCACGGTCACCTCGTGGCCTCGCCGGGCCAGGCCGCGCGCCAGCCGCTCCGCATAGATGGTCAGACCGCTGGTGTGGGGTCGGTAGTAGGTCAGAACGATCAGAATTTTCACAGCCGATCCACATCCTCCCTGAAAAACTTTGCCTAATGCGGGCAACTGCTCGCAGTTGCCCCACATTGGGTATTTTTTAGATATGCTCTAACCCTGCGCGATCTCCTCCAGCGCCTCCACGAAAAGGTCAATCTCCTCCCGCGGGTTCATCTCTGTGACGCAGACCAGCATGTGGTTCTTCAGGTGCGGGTAGTCCCGTCCCAGGTCGTATCCCCCGATGATGCCCCACTCGTCCAGGAGCAATCGGTTGATTTCACTCACTGGTCTGGGGCAGCGGACCACGAATTCCTTGAAAAAGGGCTTTTCCCGAAGGACGGTATACCCCTCCAGCCGGTCAATCTGGTCGGCGGCGTAGTGGGCCTTGTGGTAGCAGAGTTCGGCGACGCGGCGCATCCCGCAGCGGCCCAGCGCAGCCATGTAGACCGCCGCTGCCAGGGCCACCAGCCCCTGATTGGTGCAGATGTTGGAGGTGGCCTTCTCCCGGCGGATATGCTGTTCGCGGGTGGAGAGGGTCAGGACGAAGCCCCGCTTTCCCTCAGCGTCCACCGTCTGGCCGACGAGGCGCCCGGCCATCCGGCGGACGTGCTCCATTCGGGTGGCGAAGAAGCCCAGGTAGGGCCCGCCGAAATTGAGCCCTGCGCCCATGCTCTGCCCCTCGCCGACGACAATGTCTGCGCCGAACTCGCCCGGCGGCTTCAGCATCCCCAGCGCGATGGGGTCCGCCACCACGACCAACAGCGCCTCTTTCGCGTGGGCCGCCTCAGCGTAGGGCCGCAGGTCCTCTATCTGGCCCAGAAAGTTGGGGTACTGGACGATCAGGCAGGCGGTCTCTGCGTCCAACAGCGTCTCCACCGGGACGGAACCGTCCCCTTCGTCTCCGACAATGGTCAGCCCCATCCCCTGGGTGTAGGTCCGGACGACGGCCCGGTATTCGGGGTGGACCCAGGGGGAGACGACGATTTTCTTGCGCTTTAAGCGGTGGACGTTGATGGCGGTGATGACGGCCTCGGCGGTCGCCGTTGCACCGTCGTAGTGAGACGCGTTGGAGACCTCCATCCCGGTCAGGTCGCAGATCATCGTCTGATATTCAAAGATGGCCTGGAGGGTCCCCTGGCTGATTTCGGGCTGGTAGGGGGTGTAGGCGGTGTAGAATTCGCCGCGGCGCAGGATGGTATCCACCACGGCCGGGACATAGTGGCGGTACGCTCCGGCGCCCAGAAAACAGGGGCCATCGGCGGTGGTGAAATTGGCGGCGGCCAGGGCCTCCACCTCCCAGCGGACCTCCATCTCGGAGATGGCGGGGGGCAGGTTCAGTTCCGGAAAACGGGCATGTTCCGGGACGTCCCGAAACAGTTCTTCCACGGACTTCACACCGATGGCCTCCAGCATTGCCTTTCGGTCTTCGTCGGAGTGGGGAACATATGTGAAGGGCATTCTTACACCTCCGGGAGAATTCACTGCGTAGAAGCGAAGGATACCGGTTGCGTCCCGTCTCCGGGGTTCAGTAGGTGATTTCCAGCAATCCTTCTGCGATCTCGCGAAGTCTTCCTGCGGGCAGATCTGCCAGTTTCATAGCGATTTCTATGTAACTCCGATTGATGGGCTTGAGGACAAAGTCCCGAATGTGAGGTGGGAGTTGCTGAAAGGCCTGGAAGGTTTTGTCTGCTGGTTCTTTCTCCTTTACTTCCTTTACTGCTTGTTCTGTTGCTTGTTTCTCCTGCTGCACTCGTCGCCCGATGGGGCCGACCTGGTCCAGGAAGTGCTCCAACGGGCGGTTCAGCGCGCGGGCCAGGGCCTCCAGTTCGGGCAGGGGGATGGGACGTTCTCCGTACTCATATTCCCGAATCCGTTCAGGGGAGCAGCCCAGCAGGTGGGCCAGTTCTTCGGGGCTCCTGCCCGCCTCTTCGCGGGCCTGTCGGAGCAGGAGACCCACGATGCGGTGGCGCAGGGCCAGGATCTCTGGGATTTTCGTTCGGAGGCTTTCTCCCAACAGTTGGGGATCATCCCTCAGGAAGTGGCTCACGGGGACATTCAGGAAGTAGGCCAGGACCTCCAGTTCGGGAAGGGAGATAGGCTGTTCTCCTTCCTCGTAGGCTGCGAAGGTGTCCAGGGAAATTCCCAGGAAGGTGGCGCACTCTTCCTGGGTCCGGTCTGCGTGCATCCGGGCATCTCGCAGCAGCACGCCGAGGATTCGCCCGCGCAGTTCTAACGCTTCACGTTTCATCCAAGGCCCCTTTCAGGAATCGGGGATACATACAGCCACCGGCGACCGCCCCAGAACGGCCTCTGGTTTCTCCAGGAGGATTATAGCATAACCACCGTTTTTGACAAAATGCCAGGTTGGAGGTGACGGTCCCCGTATCTCAGGGTATGTCCCAATTTGTCGGGAGTTGGTCAACGGCCGCCGGGTGCTGGAGGGCCTCATCCCTCCTCTGGCCCGCTGGGCCGGGGGGTGGAGTGAGGAAGGGTCGGGAAAGGGGAGGGGGTGGCCTGGGGGGCTGAAAGTGGGGTGAGGAAAGCGGGAGTTCCCTTCCTTGAAACCTGGCCTTGAACGATTTGTGGGAGGCTTGAAGGGGGCTGAAAAGCGGGATAGGAGGGGCTTCTACATTCGGGCGGTTCCGGTGCCGGAGGAATTTGTGAGGCCAAAAAGCGTCGGGGCTTGATACGAAGCCCTTTAGGCTTTTTGGGGCTCTGGGGGGAGAGAGCCCGTCGCCGGGCGTTGGTTTTTTAGCCTCCGAAGGGGCTTCGTGACTGAGCCCGGCGGTTTACCACCGGGCTTATCGTTTCGGGCATTGGGGGCTTTCGGACTTCTGATTCTATGAATCTGCCGAATCTTTTGAATCTTCTGAATCGGTCTTAATGCCCTTTCGGGCATTGGGGGCTTTCGGACGTCACCGTACACCTCTACGGCCCGCTCCCGGACAGCCTGGTCGTCTTAATGCCCTTTCGGGCATTGGGGGCTTTCGGACCTGGCTCGCACAGTGCTGGAAGGGAAGAAACTCCCCGACCTCAGTCTTAATGCCCTTTCGGGCATTGGGGGCTTTCGGACCGACCGCAATGGCCCTCTTGGCGATACCGACCAGCTCCGTCTTAATGCCCTTTCGGGCATTGGGGGCTTTCGGACCGACGCAGCCTCGGCCATCGGGGCCTGCTCTGCAGTTTTGTCTTAATGCCCTTTCGGGCATTGGGGGCTTTCGGACTTCTGATTCTATGAATCTGCCGAATCTTTTGAATCTTCTGAATCGGTCTTAATGCCCTTTCGGGCATTGGGGGCTTTCGGACGATGCGGGA
>JANXAH010000142.1 GCA_025062415.1 Anaerolineae bacterium
GTTTCTTCCGGGAGGAGCACCCGAAGATGCGGCCGCTGGACTTTGCCCGGCGAGGGATTTTCGTCTGCGGGCTGGCCCACTCGCCGCGCGCGGCCGACGAGGCGATTCTGATGGCCCGGGGTGCGGCGATGCGGGCGGCGACGCTGCTGGCGCGGGGCCAGGTGGAGGTCGTCCGGACGGTGGCACAGGTGAATACCCGGCTCTGTTCGGCCTGCGGGCTCTGTGTGGAGGCGTGTCCGTACGAGGCGCGGGTGCTGGAGCCGGGCGGGCCGTACGCGGAGGTGATAGAGGTCCTCTGCATGGGCTGCGGCGTCTGCGCGATGGTCTGCCCGAACAAGGCCACCCAGCAGATCGGCTACGCCGCGCGGAGGGTGTATGAGATGGTGGATGCGGTGGTGTAGTCGCAGAGAGCGCAGAGCATTGCGGAGTTCTGGATGCCGACAGTATTGCAGGAGGGCCCGTATAGTTTTGTCTTCTTCAGTTCCGATGGGGGAGAGCCACCGCATATTCACGTAAAACGGGAACACCGGATCGCCAAGTTCTGGTTAAATCCGGTGAGGCTGGCAAAAAACCGGGGGTTTGCGGCCCACGAGTTAAACCAGATAGCCCGTCTTGTTGTCCAATACGAGCCGGTCCTGTTGGAGGCGTGGCATGAGTTCTTTGGAGTTTGAAACCGAGCCAGTAGCCGTAGAGGTAGAGGTCACAGAGGATGAGTTAATCGTAAGGCTGGTGGATGGTCGGCGGATTATTGTGCCGCTGGTCTGGTATCCGCGCCTGTTTTATGCCCGTCCGGAAGAGCGACAGCGTTGGCGACTGTTAGGGGGCGGGTACGTCATAGAGTGGCCGGACCTGGATGAGCATATTGGAGTGGAGGGGCTGCTGGCCGGACGGAAAAGTGGGGAGAGCGAAGAATCCCTTCGGCGATGGCTGGTCTCCCGTCGGACGACGGTGGCGGTTTGAGGTTGTCCGTTTCTATGACGTTTGAGCGAGGAGTTCGTGTTTCAGGATCACCCGCTTATCGCAGATAAGTGGTAATTTCGGCCAGGATGGAGGAGAGGGTAGGGGGTTTTGAGGGGACGACCGCTTCGGCGATGCCGACGTGTTTGTGATGGGGATGGGACTCTACTTCGGGATGGTGAGGAGCGTTGTCGTAGCGGAAAATCAGGTGCTCCCGGACGTAGGTGTAGGCGTAGTGGATGCGCAGAGGGTAACCCGGCTCAGTGCTGACAGCCTCGTAGATGTCCAGAAGGAGCCGTCCCAGAAATAGGCCCGACAGCGAACTAATCCGTTGAAATCGTCGGAGGCGATGCAGATGTACTGTTAAAGCCCGAAACAGTGCAGCGGATTGAGCGGCTGCCGCGGGCGTTGCCGTAACCCATGCGAACTGCGCCTGTTTATGAGTTTGCGTGAGAGGTGATGGATACCTGGTCTACCCTATCTATCCCCAACACTGCCGCCGGAATTCTGGAGGAATGGCTCCGGTGTCTTCTGGAGCGGCTCCGGGAGGTCTATCCGGACGTCCGGGGCATTATCCTTTTCGGCTCAGCTGCGCGCGGGGAGCCGCACAGAGATGTGGACCTGCTGGTGGTGGTGGGTGGGGAGATGGGGAGCCAGGAGCGGGCCGAGGTGTTGAAAGCGCTGCGGCGGGCCCTGGGGCCAGACGGAGCGTGGGTAGATTTGGTGGTGGTGACGGAGCGGGGACTGCGGTGGGGACTGGATGCGCACTATCCCTTCTATCTGGACATTGCGGCGGATGGCCTTGTGCTCTACGACGCGGATGGCATCACGGCATTGCTGGAGCAAGCAAGAGCGGAGATCGCCGCGCGCGGGATTCAGCGTACAGAGACAGGAGGGTGGCAATTTCCAGTGCCCTACCGCCGGCGGGTGGAACTCTCGCCTTTTGACAACGTGACGTGGGCCCGCCGCTGGCTGGAGGACGGGGAACGGGACCTGCAGGCGGCGGAAGGGCTCTATCGGATGGGGCTGTATGAGCGGAGCGTCACCCATAGTCAGCAGGCGGTAGAGAAAAGCGTGAAGGCTGTTCTGGCCTGTATGGGACGGATGGAACGAACTCACTACGTTTCAGCCCACCTGGAGGCGATGCTGGAGACGATTCCCGACCCCGGATGGCGGGAGCGGCTGAGGAACCTGGCCCAGGCAGCGGCGGACCTGGAGCCGGCGGCCGTGGCCAGCCGATACCCGGTGGAAGTGGACGAAGAGGTTCTCTGGCCTGCTGAGCGCTACGGGTGGGTGGAGGCGGATTGGGCGCTGGACCTGGCCCGGAAGAGTCTGGAGACCGGGCGGGCATTTATCCAATGGTGGACGGAGGAGGAGCCGTCAGTATGACTCAGAAACCCGCAGCACTGGTCATCGGCGCCGGGATCGCCGGCATTCAGGCCGCACTGGATATTGCGGACGCCGGTTTCCCGGTCTATCTGGTGGAACGGGAGCCCAGCGTGGGAGGCCGGATGGCCCAACTGGATAAGACCTTCCCAACGCTGGACTGTTCGTCCTGTATTCTCACGCCCAAGATGGTGAGCGTAGGCCAGCACCCGAACATTGAGTTGCTGACCTACTCCGAAGTGGTCGCGGTGGAGGGGGAGGCTGGAGCCTTTCACGTCACCATTAAAAGGAAGCCGCGCTACGTAGAGGAGGACCTCTGCCGGGGGTGCGGGCTCTGTGCGCAGGAGTGCCGGATGCATGGGCGGGTGGTGGATACCTTCAACCAGGGACTGGGCAAGCGCGCTGCCATTTACGTGCCCTTCCCGCAGGCGGTGCCGCTGGTCTACACGGTAGACCCGACGGCCTGCCTCTACCTGACCCGGGGCGTCTGCGGCAAAACCTTCAAGTGCAAGGACGCATGTCCGACCGGGGCAATTAATTTTGAGCAGAAGGAACGATTTGTTGAGGTGGACGTGGCGGCGATTATCGTCGCCACCGGGTTTGACCTGATGGACCCGCGCACGAAGCCGGAGTTCGGCTACGGGGTCTATCCCAACGTCATCACCGGGTTGGAGTTTGAACGACTCTCCTCGGCATCCGGCCCGACGGGAGGGAAAATCCTCATTAATGGGAAGGAGCCCCAAGACGTGGTCTTTATCCACTGTGTTGGCTCCCGGGACCCGCACACCGGGGTCCCGTACTGCTCCCGGATTTGCTGTATGTACACCGCCAAGCACGCACATTTGGTGCGGGACAAACTTCCGAATGCCCGGATCACCGTCTTCTACATTGATATGCGGGCTTTCGGCAAAGGGTATGAGGAGTTCTACGACCGGGTGAAGGAGGAGCGGGTCATCTATCGGCGAGGAGAGCCGTCGGAGGTGTATCGGCGGGGGGACCGGCTGGTGGTGCGGGCGGAGGACTCGCTCCTGGGTCGGGCGGTAGAGGTGGAGGCCGACCTGGTGGTGCTGGCAACGGCAGTGGTCCCGCGGGTGGATACACCTGCCGTGGCCCAACTGCTGGGGCTTTCCCTCTCGCCCGACGGCTTCTTCCAGGAGGCACATCCTAAGTACCGCCCGGTGGAGACAGCGCGGCCCGGTGTTTTCCTGGCGGGCTGCTGCCAGGGCCCGAAGGATATCCCGGATACTGTCGCTCAGGCAAAGGCCGCGGCCGCCTCAGCGCTGGTGATGCTAAATTTATCACAAAGACACAAAGACGCAAAGTAAAATCTATTTTCCTGATACTTTGGTGCGTTTTCAGGAAGAGAAGCGACAATATGAAAGTAACACGAGAGGCAGGGCTTTCGGAGAAAGATGAGCAGATGGCGCGGGCGATTGTGGATGCGGCGTATGCGGTTCACAGCGCGCTGGGGCCAGGCTTGCTGGAAAGCATCTATATAGATAAAACTTTGTGTCTTGGTGTCTTCGTGGTCTAAAAACTCACCACCAAGACACGAAGACACGAAGAAAAACAGATAAAACTTCGTGTCTTAGTGTCTTCGTGGTTCCAAAACCAGGAGGAGTCAATGCTTATGGACATCCAGCAGCACGCACGGGAAATCGGACTTGGCCTGGATCTCTTCAGTTGTATCCAGTGCGGGAAGTGCACCGGTGGGTGTCCCGTCTCTCTGACCACCGCGCTGAACGTCCGCTCCCTGGTCTACGGTGCTCTGATTGGCGACATCGCTGGGCCGGTCCACCGGGAGGAACTCTGGGACTGTACCTGCTGTTTCACCTGCGTGGAGCGCTGTCCCAAGGACGTCCGCCCGGCGGAAGTTATCATCGCTCTGCGGAGTTTGCTGGTGGAGGAGGGGAAAGTGCCCAGCACGATTGGGAACGCGCTGATGGGCATCTTTCGCCAGGGTAACCCGCTGGGCTACGCGCGGGAGGACCGGACCGCCTGGATGGACGGGCTGGAGGTCCAACCGGCCCAGGAAGGCTGCGAGACGCTCCTCTTCACCTGCTGCAGTTCCGCCTACGATATCCGCGCCCAGGCGGCGACGAAGGCGCTGGTCCGGGTGCTCCAGGCTGCCGGGGTGGACTTCGGACACCTGGGCACGGAGGAGACCTGCTGCGGCAACGAGGTGCGCCGGGTGGGAGAGATGGGCCTCTTTGAGATGCTGGTGGAGGAAGGGAAGCCTCTGCTGGAAGAGGTGGGCGCGGCGCGGATGGTGACGACGTCTCCGCACTGTATGAACACCTTCCGCCACGAGTACAAACTGGGGATGGACGTGCTCCATTACACCCAGGTACTGGCCCGTCTCCTTGATGAGGGGCGGCTGAATCTGACCGGCCGGGTGGAAAAAGTCGTCACCTACCACGACCCGTGCTTCCTGGGCAAACAGAATGGGATTTTTGACGAGCCGCGGGAGGTCCTGAAGGCCATTCCAGGGGTGAAGTTCGTGGAGATGGACCGCATCCGGGAGCGGAGCCTCTGCTGCGAGGGCGGCGGGGGGCGGATGTGGTTTGAGGGCACCAATACCGAGGGGCGGCTGGCCTTCCAGCGGGTCCAGGAAGCCGCCGACACCGGCGCCGAGATTCTTGCCGTCGCCTGTCCTTTCTGCATGGCGATGCTGGACGATGCGGTGAAAGTGAAGGGGCTCTCCGAGCGGCTGAAGGTGATGGATATCGCCGAGTTGGTGGCGATGGCGCTATAAGTGGACGCGGATGAACGCAGATCTACTATCTCCCTGCCAAGCGAGCCGACTATGGAACCAAGACCGCGTATCGGTGTCTATATTTGCCACTGTGGGACCAACGTCGCCGCGACGGTGGATGTGGAGGCGGTGACGGAGTTCGCCGCCACGTTGCCCGGCGTCGTCGTCGCCCGCCACTACACGTATATGTGCTCCGAGCCGGGCCAGGCCCTGATTCGGGAAGACGCCCGCGCGCTGGGGCTGAACCGGGTGGTGGTGGCATCCTGCTCGCCCAGGATGCACGAGCCAACCTTTCGCGCCGCGTCCCAGGAGGGTGGGGTTAACCCGTATCAGTTTGAGATGGCCAACATCCGCGAGCAGTGCTCCTGGGTTCACCACGACCGCCACGAGGCGACGGAGAAGGCCAAAGCCCTCGTCTACGCCGCCGTGATGAAGGCGATCCGCCTGGAGCCGCTGGAGGAGCGGGAGGCGCCCGTCACACCGGCGGCGCTGGTCATCGGCGGCGGGGTGGCGGGGATGATGGCCGCGCTGGATATCGCCGAGGCGGGTTTCCCGGTCTATCTGGTGGAGAAGAGTGACCATCTGGGAGGCCGCGTCGCCGAACTGAATCGCACCTTCCCGGACCTGGAGCCGGTCTCGGAATGGCTCCCCGCGCTGGTGGACCAGGTCCAGCGTCACCCCAACATCACGGTCTACCTGAACTCGCGCGTCACGAACATCACGGGTTTTGTGGGGAATTTTGAGGCCACGGTGGAGGGAGCGAAAGAGCCGCTGAAGGTCGGAGCCATTGTCATTGCCACTGGCTACGACGTCTTTGACCCGCGCCGGAAACCAGAGTTCGGCTACGGCATCTATCCGCAGGTGGTGACCACGCTGGAACTGGAACACCGGCTGGCCGCGGGCGACCTGACGGTGAACGGCAAGACGCCAAAGGATGTGGTCTTCATCAAGTGCGTCGGTTCGCGGGATCAGCAACTGGGACGGCCATACTGCTCACGGGTCTGCTGTATGATCAGCGCCAAACAGGCGCAACTGGTCCGCCAGGCCCTGCCCGATGCGCGGGTCACCGTCTTCTATATGGACGTCCGGACCTTCGGGAAGCGGGGGGAAGAGTTCTACGACGAGGCCCGCCGGGCGGGGGTACGCTACCGCCGGGGCAACGTCTCGGAGATTTACCGCCGGGGTGACCGGGTGGTGGTGCGGGTGGAGGACACATTGCTGGGGCGGACCATAGAGCACGAGGCGGACCTGGTGGTGCTGGCGGTGGGGATGGAGCCGCGGCCGGAGGCGGCCGATATCGCCGCGCTCCTGAAACTCCCGCGCTCCGCCGACGGCTTCTTCCTGGAGGCGCACCCGAAACTCCGCCCGGTGGATACAGCGGTGGACGGGGTCTTCCTGGCGGGCTGTTGCCAGAGCCCGAAGGACATCCCGGATACTATCGCGCAGGCGAAGGCGGCAGCGGCCTCGGCGCTGATTCCGCTGATGCGGGGCGTCGTCCCGATGGAGGCGGCGACGGCGATCGTGGACCCGGAACTCTGCGCCGGGTGTGGGATGTGTGTGGAAATTTGCCCGTACGGCGCGCCGGGGCTGGACCCACTCTGGGGCGTCTCGCGGGTCAACGCGGTCCTCTGCAAGGGTTGTGGCGCCTGCGCGGTCACCTGCCCGTCCAAGGCGATCCGTCTCCAGCACTTCACGCCAGACCAGATTCTGGCCCAGGTGGAGGCGCTGGTGGGGTGGTAAATGCTATCGGTTTTTGCGGCGGCTTCGCCCTCGCAAAAACCGGCATCTTTCGGGAGGGAACATGTCCGACAACGGCTTTGAACCCAAGATCGTCGCTTTCCTCTGCAACTGGTGTACCTACACCGGGGCGGACCTGGCGGGGACGTCCCGCATCCAGTACCCGCCCAACGTCCGCATCATCCGGCTGATGTGCTCCGGTTCAGTGGACCCAACCTATGTCCTGAAGGCGCTGCTGGACGGCGCCGACGGGGTGCTCATCGGCGGCTGTCATCCCGGCGACTGCCACTATCAATCGGGCAACTACAAGGCCCGGCGACGCATTATCGCTCTCAAGGAAATCCTCAAGCAGGCCGGGCTGGATGAGGACCGGGTCTGGCTGCGCTGGATTTCCGCCTCGGAGGGCCAGCGCTTCGCCGACACGGTCACCCAGATGGTCCAGTACCTGAAGGAGAAAGGCCCCAACCCGATGAAGCGGGAGTGGGCGGTGTGAGCGTGTTGCGTATTTCGTGTTTGCGTGTTGCGTGTTTCGTATGGTGGATTGGAAGGCGCTGGAGGCGGAACGGATACGGTTGCTGCGCCGGATGACGGTGCAGGAGAGCCTGCAGCAGTACCTGGCCCTGCAGCGGGCTCTGGAGCCCCAGTTTCAGGCGACGGAGGCCCTTTTCCGTCCGCAGCGGATGGCCTACCTGGCCGAACTCCAGCGGCGGCTGGCGCGGCTGGACCAGTGGTTGAAGGAGCAGCGTGGAAAATCTGATTGAGGCTCTCTGGGCCCTACAGGAACGGCTTCGGCAGGCTGGAATCCCTTCCGCAGTGGTGGGCGGGATCGCTCTGAGCGTGTGGGGCGAACCCCGCGCGACCCGCGATGTGGATGTGCGGGTTCTGCTGAGCCGTGAAGAAGCCTCTCGCTTGATCTCTGCGCTGGCCGATCAATACGTGCTTCTGGCAGATGACCCGCAGACAACTCTGAAGAGAATGGGTTTCCTGTTCGTACAGGATCCAACTGGCGTACGGCTGGACCTCTTGCTGGCAGATACGGAGTTTGACCGGGAGGTCGTGCGGCGGGCTCAGCCTCTGGAGATCGGGCCTGGCCGGGTTATCTATGTTTGTAGCGCGGAAGATTTGCTGATTTATAAGTTGATCTCTACCCGTCCCAGAGACCACGAGGACGCAGCCAGTGTCGTTTATCGGCAGGGAGACGCGCTGGACGATGCGTATGTGGAGCGCTGGTTGCGGCAATTTGAACAGGCTCTGGATGATTCCACTCTCATACAGGAGTATCGCCGTTTGCGAAAAGAATCTCCCACTGGCAAGGAGACGCGATGAAAGCAAGGATTCCCGTTGAGAACCAGGACGTTTTGGCGGCCCTGCGGGGCTTTCTCAAGCGACTTTTGGAGACGGAGGCCGTAGAGGCCGTTCTGGTGCCGATGGAGACACCGTCCGGCGCGGTCATCCCGGCGCTGGTGGCAGACCCGGCACTGCTGGACGCGGCGGACCCGTTGGCGCCGGTGCTGGGCCTGAACGCGGCGCGCGCCGTCGGGCCGGTGACGGTCCGGGAGCCGCGCGGGCGCATCGCCGCCGTCCTGCGGCCCTGCGAGTACCGGGCGCTGGTGGAACTGGTCAAACTCCAGCAGGCCAGCCTGGAGGACTTGGTGACGGTGGTGGTGGACTGTCCCGGCACCTACACCGTCCCCGAC
Organism: Anaerolineae bacterium; assembly: GCA_025062415.1. GTDB lineage: Bacteria > Chloroflexota > Anaerolineae > B4-G1 > DUEL01 > SpSt-77. Next base: position 8,533 of record JANXAH010000142.1, read on the forward strand.
TACCAGAGGATGCGCGCTAACGGCGGTGTGGACCGCGTCTCTCTGCTTTCCGGGATGCGGACAGGCGACCTGGCGCCTCAATCCGGCTACAGTTTCCGAGACGCCTGCGGGATCTGCGAGAACTTCGCGGCCGTGGCCGGCGACGTCCGCATAGAACTCTTCGGTGCCGATCCGGCGACGGGCATCCCCGTCGTTCTTCCGGACGAACTGGCCGGGCGGCTGGGTCTGGAGGCCGCGCTGGAGGACGGTCGCCGGGCCGAGTTGGTGGATAAGGTGGCCCGGAGCCGTGTCCAAGCCCGTGACGCCATCTTCGCCGAGATTCGCGGCCGGCTGGAGAAGGAGGGCATAGAGGGCGTCTTTGCGGCCTGTGTCCGCTGTCACAATTGTATGACCGTTTGCCCCATCTGCTACTGTAAGACCTGCCTCTTCAAGAGCCCGGTGATGGAGCACGAACCGATGCAGTATATGCACTGGGCGCGGCGGAAAGGCGCGTACCGGCTTCCGGCGGACACGATGCTTTTCCACCTGACCCGGCTTAACCACATGGTGCTCTCCTGCATCGGCTGCGGCCTCTGCACCGACGCGTGCCCGGCTGAACTGCCGGTGGGCCGGGTCTTCCGGGCCGTCGGCCAGCAACTCCAGGCCGTCTTTGACTACGTCCCCGGTCGCAGCGTGGAGGAGCCCCTGCCGCTGATCACCTTCCGGGAGGACGAATGGTCCCACGTGGGAGAGGAACGATAACGGAGTACGCACCACGGAGGTCCGTATGGCCGAAGAGCAGGAGAACCTGATTCCCGTCTTCATTATGGGGAAGCAGTATATGGTCCCCGCCGGGCTGACCATTATGAAGGCGATGGAGTACGCGGGGTACAAACTGGTGCGCGGGGTGGGCTGCCGGGGCGGATTCTGCGGCGCCTGCGCCACGGCCTACCGCATTCAGGGCGACCCCAAACTCTACTTCGGCCTCGCCTGCCAGACGGTGGTGCAGCCGAACATGTACCTGGCCCAGTTGCCCTTCTTCCCGGCCCGCCGGGCGACCTACGACATTGCGCGATTGGAGCCGACGCCCACCACGCTGTTCAGCCTGTATCCGGAACTCCTGCGCTGTCTGGGCTGTGGGACATGCACCAAAGCCTGCCCGCAGCAGATAGACGTCCGGGCCTATATGGCTGCCGGGATGCGCGGCGACATTGCCCGTATGGCTGATCTTTCTTTTGACTGCATTATGTGTGGCCTCTGTGCGGCCCGCTGCCCGGCGGAGGAGGGCCAGTACAACATCGCCATCCTGGCCCGTCGGCTCTACGGCCGCTACCTGGCCCCGCGCTCCCGGCACCTGGAGGAGCGGCTGGAGGAGATTCGGAGCGGGAAGTTTGACGCCGAAATCCAGGCGCTGAAGAATATGAGTGTGGAGGAACTGAAGGCCCGGTACAAGGCGCGGGATATAGAGCCGGGAGATTAGGACGCGGATGAACGCGGATTTTTCCTTACAGGCGTCAACGCAGGTTGACGCCTGGGGCAAAGCCCAGGGAGGCTGATTTTCAATCAGCGCAAGGAGATGCCTATGAGCGGCTACCCGCCGGAGATGCAGGAATCCATCCGATTGGTGGAGGCGACCCGCCCACGGCGGCTGAAGGAGACCTTCCCGACGATGACGCTGGAGGAGCGGGAGGCGATCCTCAAGGCCTACCACCCCGACTACAAAGAAGAGACTTTCCGCGCAATTCGTGTCGGTGTCAGCAAAGGGCAGAAGATGCCTCTGGAACTGGCGGACATCGTGGAGGGTCGGCCCCACATCGGCCCGGATTTTGACCTCTCCGACCCGATTGCCGAGACCGACGTCCTGGTCATCGGCGGCGGTGGCGCGGGCGCGTCGGCGGCGCTCCTGGCCCAGGAGAACGGCGCAAAAGTCATCCTGGTGACCAAACTTCGCTTCGGCGACGCCAACACGATGATGGCCCAGGGCGGCATCCAGGCCGCCGATCGCCCCAACGACAGCCCGGCGATCCACTACCTGGATGTCATCGGCGGCGGACACTTTACCAACGTCCCGGAACTGGTGGAAGCGCTGGTGATGGACGCGCCCTTCGTCATCAAGTGGCTGGAAGACCTGGGGGTGATGTTTGACAAAGAGCCGGACGGGACGATGGTGGAGGTCCACGGCGGCGGTACCAGCCGCAGGCGGATGCACTCTGCCCGCGATTACACCGGCGCCGAGATTATGCGGGTGCTGCGGGACGAGGTCCGCAACCGGGAACCGGACATTACCGTCGTGGAGTTCTCTCCGGCCATAGAACTGGTGCTGGACGACAAAGGGCAAATCGCCGGCGCGGTGGTGATGAACCTGGAGACGGGCGCGAAGGGCTACGTCAAAGCGAAAGCCGTCGTTCTGGCGACGGGCGGCGGTGGACGGCTCCACTACCAGGGCTTTCCCACCACCAACCACTATGGCGCCACCGCCGACGGCGTCGTCCTGGCCTACCGTGTCGGCGCGCCGCTGGGCTATCTGGAGTCTATGCAGTATCATCCCACTGGCGCGGCCTTCCCGGAGCAGATTCTGGGCCTGCTGGTGACCGAGAAAGTGCGCGGGCTGGGCGCGCAGGTCGTCAACAAATATGGCGAACAGTTCGTCTATCCCCTGGAGCCGCGGGACGTGGAGTCGGCGGCGATTATCCGGGAGTGTGCGCGGGGCAACGGCGTCGTCACCCCGACGGGGCAGGTGGGCGTCTGGCTGGATTCGCCGATGATAGACATTCTCCACGGCCCCGGTACCATCCAGCGGGCACTCCCGGCGATGGTGCGGCAGTTCGCCCGCTTCGGGATTGACATCACGAAAGAGCCGATCCTGGTTTACCCAACCCTGCACTACCAGAACGGCGGCGTGCGATTGCGGGCCGATGGCTCCACGATCATCCCCGGCCTGTACATCGCTGGAGAGGTCAGCGCAGGAGTCCACGGCCACAACCGGCTGATGGGCAACTCCCTGCTGGAAATCCTGGTCTTTGGCCGCCGTTCAGGCCGCAGCGCGGCGCTCTGGGCCCAGCAGGTGAGACCCGGCAAGCCCACCCTGGCCCATCTGGAAAGGTGGAACCGAGAATTAGAGGAGACAGGAGTAGATACGGGCGTCGTCTCTCCCATCCTGTTGCCAGATTATACGAGGAAACAAGGATACAAGTAGGCAAGGGGGCAAGACAAGGGTGTAGAGGAGCGGGCGGTGAAGCGTCAGACAAGGAGCGGTGAGGAGGCGACGAAGGGCTTTGAGGACCTGAAGGCGTGGCAACTGGCGCGGCGGTTAATGATAGAATGCCACAAACTGGCAAACGCGCTGCCGCCCCAGGAGCGCTATGACCTGGCCCCGCAGATTCGCCGCTCGTCCAAAAGCGTTATGGCGAACATCGCCGAAGGATATGGGCGCTATCACTATCTGGACAGCCTGCGCTTCTACTATAACGCCCGAGGCTCCCTGGCGGAGACCATCAACCACATCATTACGGCTTACGACCTGGCATACATTGATGAGAGACGCTTCCAAGAAATGTACGAACTGGGACGGGAGACGGAACGGGCCCTGAACGGTTACATTAACTACGTCTGGGCTCAGAGAACTGGCGGCACAGTCTTCGGCAATCGCTACATCCCTACCCCCGAAGAACCGCCGCACTCGCCAGACGAGTAGCCACTATAGAACCCTTGTCTCCTTGCCTACTTGTTTCCTTGCCTACTTTCTGGAGGATGAGCATGGCAATTCCATACTACCCCGCATCGTCTGTTCTTGTCGTCGGTGGCGGCGTCGGCGGGATGCGCGCCGCCGTGGACCTGGCCGAGGCTGGCCTGAAGGTCTACCTGGTGGAGAGTCTGCCCTGGCTGGGCGGGCGGGTGGCCCAACTGGGCTATATGTTCCCCACCCACGACTGCGTCCTCTGCCGCGGGACCTCCGACCACGGCTACGGCTGCACCCGTCCGTCCATCTCGCCGGCGTTCCTGGACTTCAACCGCCACCCCAACATTGAGATTCTCACCAACACCGACCTCATCCGGGTGGAGGGCCGGGCGGGTGATTTTACCGTCACCGTCCGCCACCGGCCCACCTATGTGGACCCGGAGAAGTGCATTAACTGCGGCCTCTGCGCCGCTGTCTGCCCGGTGGACCTGCCCAGTCCTTTTGAAGAGGCACTGGTCACCCGTAAGGCCATCTACAAAATGGCCCCCCGTGCCCTGCCCGACTCTTACGTGGTGGACAAAGTCCCCCGCTGCGAGATCTGCGGGCGATGCGTCAGCGTCTGCCCGACGGGCGCGGTGAACCTGAACGAGGAGCCCTACGAGCGGGACCTGAACGTTGGCGCCATCATCCTCTCCATGGGATACGCCCTCTCCGACCCGGAGGAGTACGGCGAACTGGGCTACGGACGCTTCCCCAACGTCATCCATTCTATGCAGTACGAGCGGCTGGCGAGTCGCTCCGGCCCCACCGAGGGCATCGTCCTGCGCCCGTCCGACGGCCAGGTTCCCAAACGCATTGCCTGGCTTCAGTGCGTCGGCTCGCGGGATCAGAAGTACCCCTACTGCTCATCCATCTGCTGTATGTACGCCACCAAGGAGGCGATGATCGCCAAGGAGCGCATCCCCGGCGTCCATTGCCAGATTTTCATTATGGACGAGCGGGCCTTCAACAAGGAGTTCAACGCCTACTATGAGCGGGCCCAGAAGGAATACCAGATAGAGTACACCCGCTGCCGCATCTCGGCGGTCAAGGAGGACCCCCAGACCCACGACCTGATTCTCCGCTACCCGGACGAGGAAGGTCGGATGCGGGAAGAGCGGTTTGACCTGGTGGTCCTCTCCCTGGGCTCTCGTCCGCCGGACGGCGCCCGCGACCTGGCGCGCGTGCTGGGCATTGACCTGAACCCCTACGGCTTCTGCGAGACGGATAAGTTCAACCCGCTGGAGACCAGCCGCCCCGGCATCTACGTCTGCGGGACCTTCCAGTCGCCCAAGGAGATCGCCGAGACCATCATAGACGCGGCCGGCGCGGCGGGCGACGCGATGCGGCTCCTGCGGGAGCACCTGGGTGAGCATCCGTCCAGCCGGGAGTACCCCTTCCTCTGGAAGCCCAACGAACTGATGCCGGAGCGGGACGTGCGCGGCGAGCCCCTGCGCGTGGGCGTCTTCCTCTGTCGCTGTACGCCCACCCTGGACGGCGTCATTGATGTGGAGGACGTGGCGGCCTGGGTCCGCACCCAGCCGGACGTGGCCCACGTCCAGTTGGTGGACTACGGCTGTTTTGAGGCCGGACAGGAGGCCATCCGGCGGGCCATCCAGGAGCACAACCTGAATCGCGTCGTCGTCGGCGCGTGCAGTCACCGGACCCACGAGCCGCTCTTCCAGAAAATCACCCGCCAGGCGGGCCTGAATCCGTACCTGATGGAAATGGTCAACCTGCGGGAGCACTGCGCGTGGGTGCATGTGGATAACCCGGCGGGCGCAACGCGCAAGGCGAAGGAGATGCTGCGGACCGCGCTGGCGCGCGTGCGGCTGGCGGAGCCGGTCTACAAGGAAGCCGTCGTGCCGGAGCCTCGCGCACTGGTGATCGGCGGTGGTGTCTCCGGGATGACGGCGGCCCTCACCATCGCCGATGCGGGCTATGAGGTGGTCCTGGTGGAGCGGGAGCCGGAACTGGGCGGCAATCTCCGCTACGTCTACTATGTGGCGGAGGGAGAGGACCCACAGCGGCTCCTGCGGGACCTGGTTAACCGGGTGGTTGGTCATGAGCGCATCCGCGTCTTCACCCGCACCGAGGTCGTCTCCCACACCGGCCGCGTGGGCGAGTACCGCTCCGTCCTGCGCACCACCACCCGCACCGGAGAGACGGTGGAAACGGAGGTCCGCCACGGCGTGACCATTGTCGCCACCGGCGGACAGGAGTGGCGCGGGTCGGTTTATATGTACGGACGGGATCCGCGCGTCGTCACCTCTATGGAACTGGAGGAGATGATTATCCACCGTCCGGAGCGCATCGCCAATGCGAACCAGGTCGTTTTCATCCAGTGTGTCTGGCCCGAAGGCGAGGTGGGCTACTGCAGCCGGATCTGCTGTACCAACACGATGAAGAACGCCATCCGTATCAAGATGCTCAACCCGGATTGTCAGGTGGTGGTGCTGTATCGGGACATCGTCACCTACGGCTTCCGGGAGGCCCTCTACACCGAGGCGCGGCGGCGCGGCGTCATCTTTATGCGCTACGATGAGGAGCATATGCCGTCCATCCGGTCCGTGGGTCCGCAACTGGAGTTGGTGGCCTGGGACCCGGCGCTGCGGCGGGAGGTGCCGCTGTATCCGGACCTGGTCTCACTGAGTATGGCGGTTCTGCCGTCGGAGGGGACGGAGCGGCTGGCCCGCATTCTGGACGTGCCGCTTTCGCGGGAAGGCTTCTTTATGGAGGCCCATCTCAAGATGCGGCCGATGGACTTTGTCGCCGAGGGGATTTTTGTCTGCGGGATGGCGCACTATCCCAAGTTCATTGAGGAGTGCATCGCCAATGCCGAGGCGGTGGCGGGCCGGGCGCTGACGGTTCTGACGAAAGAGAGGTTCTACATCGGCGGCGTGGTGGCCCAAGTGAACCAGTCCAAATGCGTGGGCTGTCTGACCTGCGTGCGGGCCTGCCCGTTCGGGGTTCCGAAAGTGCGCTATGCGGATGTTGGCGTGGGCGGCATCCAGGGCGCGGCGTATATTGAGCCTGCCCTCTGCCAGGGGTGTGGGACCTGCACGTCGGAGTGCCCGGCGCGGGCTATCCAGTTGCTGGCGTATAAGGATGAGCAGGTGCTGGCGCAGATTTTGTGAATGACAGAATGGCGTAAATGACCGAATGACAGAAAGGTTCATGGAGCGTAGAGGCTTGAATTCTACCACAAAGACGCGAAGACACGAAGAAGAATAGACAAAAACTTTGTGTCTTGGTGTCTTCGTGGTTTCAAAAAACAGACCGGAGGTGCGAATGAGCATCAACGACAACGGGCACGAGGAGTTCGTGCCGGAGATTGTGGCGTTTACCTGCATCTACTGCGGCTATATGGCGGCGGATACTGCCGGAGCACTGCGGCTGAAGTATCCCCCCAACGTCCGGCTGGTGCGGCTTCCCTGCACCGGCAAGGC
>JANXAH010000009.1 GCA_025062415.1 Anaerolineae bacterium
ACAGCACCTCACCCCACCCCCCGGCCCCCGCCCCCCGCCCGAAGGGGGGGGGGGGGGGGGGGGGGGGTGGGGGGGGGGCCCCCCGGGGGGGGGGGGTGGGCACCAACCCCCCCCCCCCCCCCCCCCCCCCCCCCCCCCCCCCCCCCGGCGGCTGGTCTTGGTGGGGGGGGGGGGCGCCCCCCCCCCCCCCGGGGGAGGGGTGAGGAAACCACCACCCCCAGCAGGAACGCGGCCCCCAGCAGGGGCGCGAAGACGGGCCGCCAGGGGACGTTGTGTCGCCAGATGCGATCGCCCCGGACAAAGAACATCCCCAGGGTCCGCAGGAAGTGGCGGCCCAGAGTCCCCCACGGGTCGCCGCCACTGATGGCGGGATTCCAGATGGAGACCTGGTCGGGGCGGCCCAGGACGACCTGAGGGTGCTGGAGGGTGTAGAGGGCCAGGGGAAGGAGGACGACAAGAACCGCCAGCGCCGCCAATCCCAGCCCCCGCAGGTGGGGCCGAAAGGCGCGGGGACCCCGAACCGCCAGGAGGAAGAGGGCGAAGGCCATCAGAGCAAAAGGGGTGAACCGGGAAGCAGTGTAGGTGTAGAACGAGAGGCCATAGAGGGCCCCCGTCAACAGCCAGAGATAAATCTTTCCCGTCCGCACCGCCCGCGCGCCCTGCCAGAGGGTCAGGGCGATCAGCAGGGGGAAGGTAACGGCGCGGAAGCCCACCCGGCTGAGGTGGACGTGCCAGAGAGTAACGGCCAGGACTGCCGCGGCCAGAAGCCCGACCCGCCGGGAGAAGAGGGCCCGCCCGACCGCGACCGTCGCGGCGACGGTGAGCATCCCCACGAAGGCGGAAGTAAGCCGCAGGGCAAAGGGGCTCTGTCCCAGAAGGCCGATCGTCCCCGCGGCCAGGTAGATGAAGAGGGGTTCCCGACCGTTGTTAGCGGGAAAGTAGACCTGGAATTGGCCCCGGAGGACGTCCAGCGCGTCCAGGCCGTAGTAGGCCTCGTCGTGGTAGAGGCCGGGGGGGATTTCCCCGATGCTGCTCAGCCGCAGCGCCGCAGCGACCAGCAGGATGAGAGTCCCCCAGAACAGATGGCCCACTATCTCGCGGTCTTCCCGCATACGCCTCCTTGAATGCGAACCGGAATACCCCTGGCCGCAGTGGCTCAACGATGTTACTGCAGCAACACCAGGGGGTCCACAGGCACCCCGTTGTGCCGGAGTTCAAAATGCAGATGCGGGCCGGAGGAATACCCTGTGCTTCCCGCCGCGCCGATGATTTCTCCCTGCCGTACCTGCTGGCCGACGACGACGGAGATGCTGGAGAGGTGTCCGTACCAGGATTGCCAGCCGTCGGCGTGGTCTATGACGACGAGGTTCCCGTAGCCACCGTGGGCGCCGGCGAAGGAGACGACGCCGTCGGCGGTGGCGAAGATGGGATCGTGGAGGGCCGCGGCGATGTCCAGGCCGATGTGGCGAGGGTTGGCCGGGTCACGAAAGTACCAGCCAGAGATAGCGCGCTTCGGCGCAGGCCAGAGGAAGCCCGAACTCCCTTCCGGAAGGTCCTCCAGGGGCCAGCCCGCGGGCGGCGTCCCCGTGTAGACCTCCATCCGGGTCAGGTATCGCTCCTGGGAGAGGGTAACCAGCAAGGTGTACCGGCCCGGTGTCCCCGACCGGGCGTCCAGCCGCAGGAGGTAGGAGCCGGTCTGGGGCAGTTCCTGCTCCACGAAGTAGGGAGGGAGGTTGACGGTGCCCTCCTGAGCCGCCAGGATGTTCCCATCGGGGCCGATCAGCGTCGCAGCGAGCGACGCGTCGGGGCCGGAGGCCGTAGAGGGGCGAAACCAGATTTCCACTGTGACCAGCGCAGGAACGTCTGCCCCGCCGACGGCGGCGAAGACCCACCGGTCCGTCTCCCCAGGTTCCAACGTCCCCTCTACGGGCTCTCCAGGGATCAGAAGCGATTGAGGCGGCGGGGTCGCCTGGACCGGGGGCAGGTCGTCCTGGGGCGACGGCCCACCGCGGGCTCCGGAGGGGCCGCAGGCGGTCAGCAAGAGCAACGCCAGGAGCAGGGCCTTTGCGCCAATGTGCCGATGGGCATCGGTCTTCCTGGGCTTCGGACCATCGGTCGGCGCAGGCCGACCGTTATCTCCGAACCGCGGATTTCGGGCTTTGCGCAGAACGCTCAGCAAAACCAACCCTCCCGGATCTCTTACCCCTGGGCCAACTGCAATATCCTGCGCTACGGGTTCTCCGGCGCGCGCTCCCAGACGTGGAGGACTTCCACCTCCGGGTCAGCGCGGATAGCCGAAAGCAACGTTTCCCGCTCCACCCGGTCCACCCGCAGGGTCAGGTCCATCTGGCCAGTCCGGCCAGGGGCGTGGGAGACGACGGAGCAGATATTCCCGCCAACAGCGGCGATGCGCCCGGCCAGTTTCGCCAGTTCCCCCGGCCGGTCGGGAACCCGGACGGTGATCCGGATGGCGGCGGTGTCGGCACCCAGGGCCTCGGCGAAGCGGGAGAAGATGTCGGACCGGGTGATGATGCCCACCAGGCGCCCGTCGGGCTCCACAACGGGAAGGCCGCTAAGGTCGTGCCGAATCATCAGCCGGGCCGCCTCCTCCAGGGGGTAGTCCGGAGATACCGTAGCGACGGGTGGTTGCATGACCTGCTCCACCCGATGCTGGCGCTGCATCACGCTGGGCGGGGGTGCCGTCGCCAGGAAATGGCGGATTTCGCTCTCCGTGACCATTCCCACCAAGCGGCCCTCATCGTCCACAACGGGCAGGTGGCAGAAGCCACCGCTTCTGCAGATAGCCAGCCCCGCCAGCGGGTCGCTGCTGGGCCGCAGGGTGATGGGATTGGGAGTCATACAGTCCCGTACCAGCATAGCAGTTCCCCTGAGAAAAACGCTGCCATCGCAGCCGATACGCCGCTGCGACAACATTTTATCACTGCTACAGGATTTCCTCCAGTTGGACACCGCGCGCCTGGGCCCGCAGGAGCATCCACTCCTGGATGTTCTGGGGCGGCGGAGCCGCGTCGGGGCGGCGTTCCAGGCGAAGGGCCTCCGCCGGGCAGGTCACCACGCAGACACCGCAGCCGATACAGCGGCTGGTGTCCACCACCGCTACGTCCTCCGCGACGGAGAGCGCGTCCATCGGGCAGCGGTCGGCGCAAAGTCCGCATCCCAGGCAGGCCTCCGCGTCCACTGCGGCCCGAAATCCGGAGTGCGCCACCGCGGTGGGGACGCCGAACTCCGTCAGCCCCCGCAGGACTGCGCAGCAGCAGGGGCAGCAGTTGCAGATGTAGTAGTGCCGATCACGGAAGTTACCGGTCGTGTGGACCAGGCCTGCCGCTTCCGCGCGGCGCAGGAGGGCCAGGGCCTCCTCCTTGGTGATGGGACGGGTCAGGTCGTCGTGGTCAAAGGCCCCCTCCACCGGCGCCAGGATGAGGCAGACATCCACCGGCGCGCTGCAGCCCTTGCCCAGGAGCCGCTGCTGGACGCGGCAGATGCAATCGCGGACCCCCCAGGAGCGGGCGCTCTCCACGATGGCTGCGGCCTGCTCGTGGGGAAAAACGGTCAGGTCAAAGGGGATAGCCTCTCCGACGGGGACAACGCGGTGGATAGGTGGGGCAGCGTCCAAAATGGTCTTTCCGGCGACTTCGCGGAAGTACGCCTCCGCCAGCGCAGCCAGTTCCGCGTCCATCCGCCGTAACTGCTCCTCGTAGATGCCAACAACGAAGGGGAGCAGGGCAAAGACGAGGCCGCTTTCCCCCCGACGGGCCCGGATGAGCCCCTTGCGGGCCATCCCTTTGAGGGTCTGGTAGGCCTGCTGGGGGTCCACTCCCGCCCGAGCGGCGATGGCCTCTGCGGGCTCATAGCGCAGCCGCATTTCGGCGGCCAGCGCCGCCTCTTCAGGCGTGAAGAGTTTCGCCAGCAGGCGCAGTTCCACCCCGCTTTCAGTGGCTGGAAAGCCATTGGGAATGGTATCCAGCCGCTGGGCCAGTTTGCGGTAGACGTTCTCCATAGTCTCCTCCTTTTTATCCAGTTGTCCGCTTTGTGCACCAAACCCTAAAGTGTGGTATAATGTTTCTGACGGGACGCCTGTATGGGAGGCATACAATGATTGAAGTGAAGATTGCGGGTATTCAGGTCAGTCTGATGTCGCAGCATCGGGTTGTCCTCCTGAAAGAACTGGACGCAGACCGCTATCTCCCCATCTGGATCGGTCCCTACGAGGCCGAGGCGCTCAGCATAGAACTTCAGCAGATCGGGCTGGCCCGCCCCCTGACCCACGACCTGCTCAAAAACGTCATTGAAGCGATGGGCGGAACCGTCCAGTACATTGTGGTCTCCGAACTGAAGGATGACACCTTCTACGCTCGCATCGTCATCAGTATGGACGGTCGGATCATAGAAGTGGATGCTCGCCCCTCTGACGCGATGAACCTGGCGGTACGGGCGGGCGCGCCCATCTATGTCGCCGAAGAGGTCATGGAGGCCGCTGGAATCACGCCGGACCGGGACCTGATGGAAGAGGGGCGAGAAGAGGAGGAAGAAGAGCGGTCCGCCTTTGACGAATTCCTGCGCGGCCTCAATATAGATGACCTTCCCATTCACTAATCTTCCCTCTATGGGTCAGACCCCTCGTCCACAGGTACGATGGGGCAATCTCTGCGCGCTCTGAGATAAACTCCCTGGCGGAGAGCCTCTATGCCCTTGCGTCTCCGAGCCTTTATCCCGCTCCTTGTGGGCTTTCTTTTGCTTACCGCAGTTCTTTTAGCGTTCCGCCCTGAACCCACCCGCGCCTCCACCGTTCCGACCTCTCCGGGATACTACCCGGACACCCTTTCCGAAGGACACTTCCAGCGTCCTTCGCGGCAACTGAGCCCCGACGTCAGCGTCGGGGCTTCCCTCAACGCTCAATCCGCCGGCCCCGGCGCCGTCGTCATCAACGAGGTGGCGTGGGCAGGAACCACGGCCGATTCCAGCGATGAGTGGATTGAACTCTACAACACTACCGCCGCAACTATCTCCCTGAGCGGTTGGCGACTGTACTCCTCAGATGGTACCCCCTCCCTCACTCTGAGCGGCGAGATTCCTCCCTTCGGCTACTACCTGCTGGAGCGCACCGACGATAGCACGGTAGCCGATATTCCGGCCGACCGAATTTACACGGGGGCCCTCGGCGATACAGGGGAAATACTTACGCTGACCAATCATCTGGGCAACGTTATAGACACCGCCAACGGGAACGGGGGCCCCTGGCCCGCCGGATCAACTACCGGACGTCTCTCTATGGAGCGCATAGACCCCGCTGCCCCCGACACCGACGCCAACTGGGCCTCCAACAACGGCATCATCCGCAACGGCCGGGACGTCAACAATAACCCCATCAACGGGACGCCCAAAGCCCGCAACTCTGCCTCCTACGCCGACCTGGTCGTGGAGAAATCCGGCCCCGCCACGGCGCGGCCCGGCGGATGGGTCACCTACACCCTTCGGGTTCGGAATGCCTACTCCCTCACCGCTGCCGCCGTCCGTCTCACCGACACGCTCCCGGCGGACCTGGCCTTCCTGTCCCAGACCTCTCCGTACACCTTCACCCAGCCCGACCCGGCCACCCTGGTCTGGGAGGTGGGCAATCTGCCCCCGGCCGCCGCTCCGGTCCTCATCACCATCACCGCGCGGGTCACCGATACGCCCCAGACGGCGACCCTCACCAACACCGCCGAGGCCACCACCGCCACCCCGGAGGTGACGACGGCCAACAACATCGCATGGGCCGTCACCGGGCTTCAGCCCCCCGCCCCCGCGCTGACGCTGACCCACACCGGTCCGCCGGTCATTCTGGCCGGGACAGTTTTCACCGCTCTCCTGGCCCTGGGCAACACCGGCGACCTCACTGCGACGACCGTCGTTCTCACCAAGGCGCTCCCGGCAGAGGTCTCCTTTGTCACCCATACCGCCTCCTTCCCCTTCAGCCAGCCCGTGCCGGGCCTCCTGCGCTGGGACGTGGGCGACCTTCCCCCCGGCGCGTCCGCCGTCATCCCCGTCACCCTGCGGGCCGGGGCTGCCCTCTCCGGCACGCCGACCTTCGTCGCCACTGCGGCTGAATCGGGCGGACAGGCTGTGACGGCAACCTGGCGGGCACCGGTTGTCCCCTACGTTCGCCTCTACGCACTGGCCCCCGTCAACTACGCGGGAAGCGGCGAGGTGGCGGCCCTCTTCAACGGAAGCCCCTACACCGCCTCCCTCTCCGGCTGGTGCTTGGACGATGCCGTCTCCTCCACCTCCCGTGTCTGCTTCCCTGCGGGCGCTGAGATTGGCCCCGGCCGCATCCTCTGGCTGGCCCAGAACGGAGATGGTTTCTACCCGGTCTGGGGCTTTGATGCCGACTGGGCCGACGCGGCAAGTGAGCGGCCCGTTCCCCTCCTCCCCGGCTCCTGGCCCGGCTTCACCGACGGCGGCGAGGCCGCCTACCTGGTCACCGGCACCGTGGTGGTGGACGCCCTGGCCTACGGCTCCGGTTCCGCCGCCGGAGGCTGGATTGGCCCCGCCGTTCCCTACCCGTACTCCGGCTTCCCTTCCGGCCAGGTCCTCTACCGCAAATTGCACCCCGCCACTGGCCTCCCTGTCCCCGACACCGACACCGCCTCCGACTGGGCCCAGGACCCCAGTGATCCCCTCCTGGGCCGCAAACTCCGCTATCCCGGCTGGGACCTGGAGGCCCTCTTCTTCCCCGCCGAGGTCACCGCCACAGCGCAGGTGACCCTGGCCGTTGCCCCCGAAGGGGCCCTCTCCCTCACCCTCCAGACCATTCGCGCGGCCCAGCGCTCCCTGAAAATTGCGGTCTATACCCTGGAGAGCGTCCCCGTCTACCAGGCCATCCAGGAACGGATTCGGGCCGGAGTGGTGGTGACACTTCTTCTGGAAAGCGGGCCCACTGGTGGAATCTCGTCCAGCGAAAAGTGGATCGCCCGGCAGTTACACAACCCACCCACCTCCACTGTCTACCTGATGGGCCGGACGGGGGCCCGCTACCGCTACCAGCACGCCAAGTACATCCTGGTGGACGACCGCCTGGCACTGGTGAGCACCGACAACTTCACCGAACGCTCCCTCCCCTCCGATCCCATCGCCAACGGGACTATGGGCCACCGGGGCTTCCTGCTGGCTACGGACAGCCCCGGCGTGGTCGCGCGGCTGGCGGAGGTCTTCCGCCGGGACGCGGACCCGGCCCACATAGACGTTGCGCCGTACGACGACACCTATGCCCCGCCGTCGGGCTACGTTCCCCTTCCCCCGCCCGACTGGACCACCTACACGGCCCCCTTCAGCGGGTTCCTGGCGACGACGGCGACAACGCTGACCGTCCTGCACGGCCCCGAACACCTCCTACGCCCCGACGATGGCCTGCTGGGGCTGCTGGGCCGGGCTGGAGCAGGAGACTCAGTCGCCGGGATGCAACTGACAGAGGCGGTCACCTGGACAGCCGGGATCGGCGATGCTGGGCTGAATCCCCGAATCGCTGCGCTGATGGCTGCGGCCCGGCGGGGCGCCCAGGTGCGGATTCTGCTGGACAAGTACTACGATTCCGGGACCAACTTCGCTACCTGCCTCTACCTGAACAGCCTGGCCCGTGCGGAGTCGCTCCCCCTCTCCTGCCGCCTGGGGAACGTCACCGGGCTGGGTGTGCACGCCAAGGCCTTCTTCGTCCAGGTGGGCGGCGAAAAGTGGGTCCACATTGGCAGCGTCAACGGCACCGAAACGTCCCACAAGGCCAACCGCGAGGTGGCGCTGCAACTGGCCTCCGCCGATGCCCACGACTTCCTGATGGCCGTCTTTGAGCACGACTGGGCGCAGGCGCATCCACCGCTGGTCTTCTCCCTTTACCTCCCGCTGGTCTTGCGGGACTACGTTCCTCCGGCGGACTACCCACTGATCACCGAAGTTTTCATCAACCCCTCTGGCCCCGATGGGGGTTACGAGTGGATAGAACTCTACAACCCTGGCCCGACGGTAAGCCTGGCGGGCTGGACCATCGGGGATGCGATCCATATTGGAGATTACGGAGACGGACAGTATACATTCCCGCCCGGCGCGCAGATTCTGAAGGGACAGGTCGTCGTCGTGGCGGCCTGTGCGACGAACTTTGCCCGCGCCTACGGCTTGAATCCCGCCTATGAATGGACGGACTGTGACCCACTGGTACCGAATCTGGTACCGGCAGGGGCCTGGCCGGGCTTCGGGCTGGCTCTGGGAAATGCGCAGGACGAGGTCCTGCTTCTGCGCCCAGATGGCGCACTGATGGACAGCGTGGCCTGGGGCGGGGAGCCGCGTGCGGGGGTCGTTCCCTTCCCGATGGACCCGGAGGACACCTTCCCGTGGGGTGCTTCGCTGAAGCGCTACCCGCCCCACAGCGACCGAAACGACTGTTCCCGGGATTTCTACGTCAGTTGGAACCCCTCGCCGGGCCGGGTGACGGGGGAGTAGCGTCCGGGCCCCAAGATGGGGGCGGCGGCCCGCTTCTGCGGGCCGCCGCCCCATTCTCTGCCCCCTAATCCCGCAGCGAGACCAGGGGGACCAGAACCTGCTGATGCTGCAGGGCCTCCCGCTTGCGCGCCAGCGCAGCCACCACGTTGGGCGGCGCCCACATCGTCACATCCCCACCCAGCAGGGCAACCTCCTTCAGAATGCTTGCGCTGAGAAAGGTGTACTCCTGGCGCGTCATCAGACAGACAAACTCCACCTCCGGGGCCAGTTGGCGGTTGGTCAACGACATCTGGTATTCCCACTCAAAGTCGCTGACCACCCGCAACCCCCGGACAATCACTTTGGCGCCAATCTGCCGGGCGAACTCCGCCGTCAGCCCGCCGTAAGGGAGGACCCGGATGTTCGGGTAGTCCCGCAGCGCCTCCCGCGCCAGTTCCACCCGCTCCTCCAGAGTGAAGAGCAGGTTTTTGGATGGGCGGTCGTAGACACCGACCACCAGTTCGTCAAAGATGGTTGCCGAGCGGATCGCGATGTCCATGTGGCCGAAGTGGATGGGGTCAAAGGTACCGGGATAAAGCGCACGGCACATCGGATTTCTCCTTGGACTGGAATGGGTGAATACCTCAACTAACCTCCCCCTCGCCGGAGGCCCACAACTCCTCCATCTGGCGGGCCAGGAGACGATGTTCAGGCCATTCCAGATTCGGGTCCTCCTCCAGAACGCGCTGCGCGGCCTCCCGCACCCGCTCCAGAAGCCGCAGGTCCGCCAGGGAGGCCATCTTCAGGTCCGGCATGCCCGACTGTCGGGTGCCCAGGAACTCCCCCGGCCCCCGGAGTTCCAGGTCCTTCTGGGCCAGGACGAAGCCATCCGTCGTAGACTCCACAGTCTTCAGCCGCTCCTCCGCCTCCGGCGAAGCAGACTCAGCGACCAGCAGACAGTACGAAGGATGCTCCCCCCGCCCAACGCGGCCCCGGAACTGATGGAGTTGGGCTAAACCGAACCGCTCCGCACCCTCTATGAGCATCACGGTAGCGTTAGGAACGTCTATCCCCACCTCCACCACCGACGTCGCCACGAGAATGTCCAGTTCTCCCCGCGCGAAGGCGGCCATAGTCGCCTCTTTCTCCTCCGACTTCATCCGCCCATGCAGAAGCCCCAGCCGGAGGTCCGGAAAGATGTCCCGACGGAGCCGTTCGTACTCCTCCACCGCCGCTTTCGCTTCCAGTTTCTCCGACTCCTCTACCAGCGGACAGATGATAAAGGCCTGTCGGCCCTTCGCCACCTGACTTCGGACAAAGGCGTAGGCCCGCTCCCGCTCCCGGGGCATAATGACCCGAGTCGTCACCGGTTGGCGGCCCGGCGGCATCTCGTCTATCACCGAGACGTCCAGATGACCCCAAAGGGTCAACTGGAGAGACCGGGGGATCGGCGTGGCCGTCATCACCAGCAGATGGGGGTTGTAGCCCTTCTGCCGCAGCGCGGCCCGCTGGCGGACCCCAAAGCGGTGCTGCTCGTCTATGACGACCAGCGCCAGGTTCTGAAACTGGACGGACTCCTGGATCAGTGCATGGGTCCCCACGACGACGTCTATAGAGCCGTCGGCGAGGCCTGCATAGACGGCCCTCCGCTCTGCGCCGGTGACGCTGCCCGTCAGCAGAGCGACCTGGATGGGACGGCCCGGAAAGTTAGCGAACAGGCGGGTCAAAGTCTGATAGTGCTGTTCCGCCAGGATCTCCGTCGGCGCCATCATCGCCGCTTGCGCGCCCGCCGCCACCGTCAGGGCCATCGCCAGCGCCGCGACCACCGTCTTGCCGGAGCCGACGTCGCCCTGAAGGAGCCGGTTCATCGGATGAGGCGAGGTCAGGTCGGCCACGATGTGCTCCAGCGCGCGCCGCTGTGCGCCCGTCAGCGGGAAGGGGATGCTCCCAATGAAAGCCTCCAGCATCTCCCGGTCCACGGGCAACTGGCGCCCCGGCGCGCTCCGCCAGAGGTGCCGCTGACGGAGTACCCCCAACTGGAAGACGAAGAGTTCGTCAAAGGCCAGGCGGTATCGGGCCCGCTCCAGCATCTCCTTACTATCCGGAAAATGGACCTGCCGGAGCGCCAGGCCGAGGTCCAGAAGGCCGAAGGGTTCCCGAACGGAAGCGGGGAGGTGGTCCGGAAGCCGCGGTGCCCAGTACTCCACGGTCCGCTTGATCACCTCCCGCAACCATTTCGGGTAGATCCCTTCGGTGAGCGGGTAGACAGGGACGATTCTCCCGGTATGCAGCATCTCCCGGTCCAGCGGTTCCCAGACCGGGGAGTTAAAACAGAGGTGGCCCAGGTACTCTTCCACCCGGCCGCTGACGGAAATCATATCGCCGGGACGGATGCGCTCGGCCAGATGAGGCTGATTGAACCAGGTGGCCTCAATAAAACCGGTGCCATCGGTCAGGATCGCCTTGAAGATGGGCATCCCGCTGCGGCTCTCTCGCTTTCCCGCTTCCCAGACGCGCGCGACGACGGTGACCTCCTCGCCGTACTCCAGGCGGTTGATGGGCTTGAGGTTGGAGTAGTCGTCGTAGCGGCGGGGGAAGAAATACAGGATGTCCCGGACAGTGCGGATGCCCAGCCGGGCCAGCCGCTCCGCCTGTTTCTTTCCAACTCCTCGGATAGTAGTGACGGGCGCCTTCAGGCCCGGAGGCTCCTCCATCGGCGGGGGCGGTGCTGGTTTCGGAGGCCGGGGCCTCGGAGGTCGGGGCAACACCGGAGGGGCCTCCGCCATGGCAGGCGCAGGCTTGGCTTCTGGAGAGGGCGCTGCTGAGGGTTGCACCGGCTCTGCTGGCGCGATCTCCGGAGCAGGCGTCTCAGGCGGGGTTGCCGGGACTATGGCCGGCTCCGTCACGGGCATCCTCTCCGGGCCCTCGTCCAGCAACTGGAAGATTTCCTGAAGGGCCGCAGGGCGTTTTTCGCGAGGAAGGGTGCTGTATTCCCGCAGTCGTCGGGCGATTTCCTCCACCCAGGGCATTGCCTCCGGGCCGAAAGCGCGGCTGGCCTGCTGAAGCCACGTCTCCGCGTAGCGGGCCAGCCCTCCGATCACAGCCCGGTCCTGAAAGTCATGCTCGGTCCTCTCCAGGCTCAAGATCTTCTTCAGCGTCTCAAGGAGCTTGGGTTCTCGCATACCTCCTCACGCAAAAGCAAGGATTCCGGCAACTCCCAGCACAGCGGGGCCGACATGACAGCCGATGACGGGCCCCACCTCGCTGACGGGGATTTCCAGATGAGGATAGAGAGTTCGCACACGCTCGTAGAAGGTCTCCCAGTCTGGTGCACAGGAGTGGATAACGGCCAGGCGTTCCAGCGGCCCCCACTCCTGCAGCATCTCCAGAAGCCGCTCCACCGCCTGGCGCCGGGTGCGGACCTGACCAACCAGGATGGCTTCCCCTTCCCGGAACTCAATGATGGGCTTGATCTGCAGGATACGGGCAGCAAGCCCCCTTGCCCAGGAAACCCGGCCGCTGTGAACCAGGTATTTCACGGTATCCAGGACGGCAAGGATGCGAATGCGCGGCCGAAGGCCCTCCAGCATGGCAAGAATCTCCTCCGCGGTCGCGCCCCGCGCTGCGGCCTCCGCTGCCAGGATGACCTGCCAACCGATCCCCATCGCCAGTTGTCGGGAGTCCACCAGATGAACCTTCAATTCCGGGACCTCCCGACTTCCCAGTTCGGCGACAGAGAGCATACTGCTGAGGGTGCTGGAGAGCAGGATGGCGATGACCTCGTCGGCCTGGCCGACCAGGCTACGGAACGCAGCAGCGAACTCGTGGGCCGACGGAACGGCGGTCGTGGGGAGTTGGGAAAGGGAGGAAAGCCGTCGGTAGAACTCTGCGCGCGAAATCTGCTCTCCATCCCGCAAACTCTGGCCCTCCATCTGGATGTAGGCGGGCACAACCGTGATGTTCAGCCGGGCCACCAGGTCTGGAGGAACGTCAGCGGTGCTATCGGTCAGGATGCGGACCCGAGCCATCTCACACTCCCAGGGGAATCTGTACATAGAGACGGCGCGCCAAGTCCTCGTCTCCCTCCGTCACCCGCAGGACCAGCACACTGATGTCGTCCCGCGGGCGGCCCTCCTCCAGCGCCAGCGCGCGGGCCATCAGTTCGTCCGCCATCTGCCGGGCATCCAGGCCGTGAGATACCAGTTCTCCGACCACAGCGGGGAGGTCCATCGGACCTCCCCGATGCTCCCCCGCCAGTGCCAGCCCGTCTGTATAGACGACCACCACCAGACCGGGCTGGAGGGGAACCTCGGTGATGACAGGACGGGTGCGGGGATAGATGCCCACCGGCTGAGAGGGCTCGTCCAGCAGACGAACGACGCCTTCCGGGTCCACCAGAAGGGTCGGGAGGGGGTTGTTGCGGGAAAGGACGAGGGTCCGGGTGGTCAGGTCCACTGAGACGATGTTCAGCGTTGCGGAGACCCTGCCACCTTTGGAGGTATAGAGGGCATCGTGGGCTGCGCGGGCGGCTGCACCGTCCCGGACTCCCTCGGCCAACTCCGCGATGGCTTTCCGGGCAACCAGATGGCTGACGGCCTTCGCCGCGCGCCCGGTATGCTGTCCGTCCACCAGGACGAAGGAAAAGCCGCCCCGGGGACGCTCTATCATCTCCAGGGTATCCCCACTCTCCGGGGTTGCCCAGCGGGGGACCTTGGCGACAGCGACCTCTACCCGCACAGTTTCCGCGGCCTCACTCCCCACCAGGGCCCAGCCGCCGGCTGATAGCGCTCAGGCTGATGCGAATCTCCACGCCCGGCGCGATCTCCAGGTGAGCCGAATGCGCCTCCCGATCCACCCGGGTCAGTTTCCCATAGATACCGCCAATGGTCATCACCTGATCTCCAGCCTGAAGTTGGTCCAGTTGCTGCTGATACCGCCGTCGGGCCCGCCACTGGCTCCAGAACATGAAGCCAATGAGGGCAACAAACAGAAGAATGAAGAAGAGAGTTTGATCCATACCGTCTCCTTACCACGTAGAAGGGTTCCCCTGCCGACCTTCTCTGCAGATTGTATCTCTCAGGACATCCCCGCCGGAGGGATTTCCCGGGAGAGGCCCGACCCTGCGCCGGATACTCCTTCGGGTTCCGTACCCGTTGCCCGCCAGTATTCCACCAGGCGGCGAATCCGGATGCGCTGGGCCCGAAGCCAGCGGCGGGGACCCAGAATGGCCCGCCCGAACTCCGGTGGAGCATCCGGGAGCCGCTGCAACTTTCCCTCCGCTATCAGACGGTCCCAGAGAGCAAAAAACCGGCTCTGGAGTTCCTCGTCGCTGAACTCCTCCCCTCGGCGATAGGCCTCCCGCGCCAGTTCCTCAATATAGGCTGCCGTTTCTTTGATTAATGTCTCTACCGGCTCAAAAACGAATCCCCATCCGTAGATAGGGTCCAGCGGCATAGAGCCGAATTCCATCGGAGAGGGAGGGCGCACGGGCTCCATCTCCTCTGGAAGGCGGCCCTTCTCGTCCTCCATTTTTGTCTTTCCTCCCGCTCTTGCCGATTCGTCTGCGAACCTTTTGCAAAGGCGCTTGAGCATTTCCGCGGCCCAAAGGGTCTGGGGGCGGTTGTTGGGGGGGGGGGGGGGGGGGGGGGGGGGGGGGGGCGCCCCCCCCCCCCCCCCCCCCCCCCCCCAACAGCCCACCTACTCCCCCAATACCAGCGCCGAGAGCATCAGGTTGCCATGCAGATTGACCCCGGGAACCAACGTCCCTTGCTCACCGAAGGAACAGAACCCCAGGAAAGGCACGTCCCCAACGGCACTCCGCACAGCGCTGACCACCTCGCCAATC
>JANXAH010000188.1 GCA_025062415.1 Anaerolineae bacterium
ATCCGGAGAAAGAGGCCGATGAGGGCGACCATCAGGAGGAGGACGATGCCGGTGAGGAGCAGCAACAACACTTCCGTCCGCGACGCACCCATCGGAAAACCTCCTGCTACCCGGTGGGATTATACCACAATTCCCCCCCCCCGTGTCAAGACCCCTTTAGACGATAGACCATAGACGGCTGCTCCCTGCTCACTACCCCCCTCCGGCCATCCCCTACCAACTGTTCCAGCGATTTGCGCTTTTCGGAATCTGGTCTATATTTGTGGGGCGGGATCAGGGGGATGGCGCTCCGAATCCGGCCTGCTCAGCCCGAAGATGCTCCCGCGCTGGCCGCACTGGCAGGGCAGTTGGGGTATCCCACCACACCGGAAGAGATGGCGACTCGCCTGCAGGCGCTGGCGGAGGACGACCGCCACGCCGTTTTTGTCGCAGTGGAGGCAGACGACGGGATCGTGGGCTGGATTCACGTCTACCTCTGCCCACTGGTCATTGCCGACCTGGGGGCCGAAATCGGCGGGCTGGTGGTGGATGAGGCCCACCGCTCCCAGGGCATCGGCGCGTGGTTGGTCCGGGTGGCGGAGGATTGGGCCCGGGCGCGCGGCTGTGCGGGGCTGACCGTCCGGGCCAACGTGGTGCGCCAGCGCGCTCATGCCTTCTACCGCCGCCTGGGCTTCCAGGAGGTCAAGGTCCAGCGAGTGTTCTACAAGTCCCTGCAGGAGGAAAGATGAAATTCCCCCACCCGTTCCTCTGGCTCACCGAACCCGGACAATCCCGGACCTTCGCGGTCACCTCAATCTTGGCCCTCCTGACCCTGGTCTCCCTGCAGGTGCTGGATATTCCGCTGCGGACGGCGGCCGCGCCCTCGGGCATCATTTCCTTCCAGTTCGCCCGCGACCTGGACGGCGCGCGCCGGATTCTGGCCTCCTGGGGGCCCCAGGCCCGGGTCTACGCCGGGCTCAGTCTGGGCCTGGATTATCTTTTTATGGTCGCTTACGCTGGCGCGCTGGGGCTGGGGTGTGTGCTGGTGGCCCGCCGGCTGGGCCGGTGGAGCGGGGGACTGGCCGCGGTGGGGGTGGCCCTCTCCTGGGGGCAGTGGCTGGCGGCACTTCTGGATGCGGTGGAGAACTACGCCCTCATCCGGTTGCTCCTGGGGTCGGAGCGGACGCTCTGGCCCGCGCTGGCCTACGGGTGCGCACTGCCAAAGTTTCTGATTGTGGGTGCCGGGATTCTGTATATCGGAGTGGGGGGTATCGTATCTCTATCGCGGGGCGTTTAGGCGCAAGATTTTAAGGGCGGCGGCCCGAAGGGCCGCCGCCCCCCGGCCTCACCCCTCACCGAATCGTCTCCGCCACACGGAACAGAGCCTCCCGCGAGACCACCTCCAGATTGGCGGTCAGGTGTAGGCGACGCCGTCGTCTTCCCGAATCCAGTGAAGAGTGGCAACGTGGGGAGGTCCCGGACACTCTACGAAATCTACCGGTTTCCCGTTGATCTCCTTCCTGGTTTCCAGAGGGAGTGGGGTGACGATTTCCACGACAACGTTCGCTTTGTCGGAGGAAAGCACAAGTTTCTCTACCAGAAGAGGTTCTGAAAACTGCTCCTCAACTTTCCGCACGTTGGGCCCCTCAATCCTCAGTATCAACGACACTCTCTCCATGCCCGGAAACAGCATTTCACCCCCGTGGGGGCCTCTCCACCCTGCCAGGATGACCCAATCTCCGTAGACTTCCGGAGGGATCACTCAAATACAGCCAAAGGCCCAGGTCAAGGGCAACTTCCGTCGCACCCGATGGCAACCACCCAGTCTAACGAATCCGGGACACACCCGAAGCGTGCACCGACTTGGCGGTATCTCCGTTTAGAGTTATAATCAGGGAGTAAACAACCGGAGCCCAATAGGAGAGAACAAGCGGGCCCCTGCGATTTAGAGGAGGTCGTATGAAGGTCATATGGAGCGATGAACTCAGCCTTGGCATCCCCCAGATGGACGAACAACACCAGCGCTGGATAGACATCCTGAACGGTTTCTACGACGCCATAGAGCGCGGCGACCGGGAAGAGGCAATCAGCCACCTCTTTAAAGGTGTTGAAGAGTACACCTCCTTCCACTTTAGCGCCGAAGAGCAGTTTATGGCCGATATCGGATACCCGGACCTGGAGAACCACCGGAAAATCCATCAGAGCCTGATAGACCAGGTCCACTCAGCGCGGGAGCGGTATGGGCAGGGGGATCGGAAGGCCGCACGGGAACTGGCAGCCTTCGTCCTATCCTGGCTCTACACGCACATCGCAAAGACGGATAAAAAGTACAGCGAATACTATGCCTCACGGGCCAAGTAGATGACCAAAGCCCAACGCCCACTGGGCTTTCCTGAATATCTTCATATTCTCCAGGTCCCCACCCCCTTTCCAGTGGGGCCGGTGAACCTGTATCTGGCGGAGGGAGACCCCCCGACGCTGATAGATGTGGGGCCCCGGTACGCACCGGCGCGGGAGGTGCTGGAGGCAGCCCTGGCCGCAAAGGGGCTCCGTCTCGCTGATATTGGCTGCTTCGTCCTCACCCACGCCCACAGCGACCACTACGGCCAGGCCGGAGAACTGGCTGCCGCCTCGGGCGCAGCCGTCCTGACCCATCCGGCCAACTTCGCGTTGATGGCCGACTACGAGGTGGAACGGGAGCGCCGGCTGGCTTTTTATCGCACGCTGATGGGGGAGGCTGGAACGCCGCAGGAAGAGGTCCTGCTGGTGGACCGCGTCCGCAGACAGATGGGCGTGTTCGCCGTACCTGTTCGCCCAACCGGCGCGCTGAAGGACGGGGATACGATCCGACTGGGGGATGAGGATTGGCAGGTCCTGCACACGCCGGGTCACGCGGGGGGTCTCATCTGCCTCTACCAGCCCCAGCGGCACCTACTCCTCTCCAGCGACCACCTCCTACGGGACATCTCCTCCAACCCCATCGTGGAACCGCCGGAGCAGGAAGGGGAGAATCGTCCCCGCCGGCTGGCCGACTACATTGACCAACTGCAACGGGTCGCTGCTTTGCCTGTGGCCTGGGCCTTTCCGGGCCACGGCCCGCCTATAGACGACGTCCCCGGGCTGGTGGCCCGGCGTCTGGAGTTCCATCGCCGGCGTGGCGAGGAAATCCTTCAGACCCTTGAGAGTGGGCCTAAAACCCCCTACGAGATCTCCCGGATGCTCTTCCCCCGGCTGGACCCGGTCAACCGTTTCCTGGCGATCTCGGAAGTCATCGGGCACCTGGACATACTGGAAGCGGAAGGAAGAGTTTCGTCCGCGCTGGAAGACGGAGTGCGCCTATGGAGGAGGACGTAAAGCGCAAAGTGCGGAGGCCGCGATGACTTTTGGCGAACGGGTCCGCCTGCGGGCCATAGAGCGCTCGGACCTCCCAAATTTCATCCGATGGTTCAACGACCCCGAAGTCCAGCAATATCTGCTCAGGCTGGAACCAGGGCTACGGCACCGACGCCATCCGAGCCGTGCTCCGCTTTGCCCTTGGGGAGATGATGAGTTTTAACAAATGAATCCGGACGTGATATTGCGGTTTAACAAATTCCAACAGTAGCCCTTTGTGGGTGGGACACTCCCTCATCTCCCTACCCCCCTTCTCCCCCGAAGCGGGGGAGAAGGGGGAGCAGATTTCCCCTCCCTTGCCCGCCTGCGGGAGTGGAGAGGGGTCGGGGGAGGGGTGAGGATTTCCGCCCGCCGCCGCAGGCGAGCGGGAGAGGGGAGGGAGCAGGGGGTTGGGATGAGGGCGAAGAACGTTGGATTGCCGGGCAATTTTTTAAGTTGCCATATCGGCCTATATCCGGGTTAAATTTTTAAAGTTCATAATCTCCACCGGGCGGAACTGGAGGTCTTTCTTTAACCTTCGTGCCCGCCGATACTACGAAAAAGTCGGCTTTCGCTACGAAGGGGCCCGAAGGCAGGCCTGCCTATCACGACCTGCTGATTATGGGTATCTTGCGGGACAAGTTT
>JANXAH010000196.1 GCA_025062415.1 Anaerolineae bacterium
CACATTGCGGCGGGGTATGCGTATCTGCGCACCGGCGACCTGCGGTTGCAGCCGGTCCACATCCACCCACCGCTGGCCAACGTCCTGGCCGCTGCGCCGCTGCTCCTTCAGCCAGATCTCCCCGACCCGCGCCAAATAGACGGTTGGGAGATCGCCAGCCTCTCCGCCGTTACCGACACGGTGGTCTGGCAGTATCCTCACCCGGCCCGGATAGCGCTGGCGACCCGGCTCCCTATCATCGGGATGACCCTTCTGCTGGCGGCCCTCGTCTATCGCTGGGCCGCCGACCTGTGGGGACCGCGCGGTGGTCTGCTGGCTCTCTTCCTGCTGGCCTTTGATCCCAATATCATCGCCCATGGCTCCCTGGTGACCACCGATATGGCGGTGACATGCTGGGGGACGGCGGCGCTCTTTCTGGCCGCCCGCGCGCTGCGCCGCCCGCGCTGGGACTACGCCGTCGGCTCCGGCGTCGCTCTGGGGATGGCCCTGGCCTCCAAAGTCTCCGGCATCTCCCTTCTCCCATCCCTGCTGGTCCTGGCCCTGCTGGCCCCTGTCCGCGTTCGCTACCGGCTGATGGCCCTTTTCGGCGGACTGGCCCTGGCCGCGCTGATCCTCTGGACGGTCTATGGCTTTGAGGTTCGCCCTGTTCCTGGAATTTCGGTTCCCCTGCCCGCAGCGACGCACCTGGAGATTTACCGCTCCCTGCAGGAACATTATCGCCTCGGCCACCCAGCCTTTCTGATGGGCGAAAATCGCACCCACGGCTGGTGGTACTACTTCCCTGTTGCCTTTGCTCTGAAAACCCCCCTGCCCACTTTTCTGCTGGCATTGGTTGGCCTCGCCGGGAAGCCCCAGTTCACCCCGAGGGTCCTCCGTCGCTGGGCGCCACTTGTGATCTTTCCCCTGGTTTACCTGGCCTCCACTCCGTTCAGCACTGTCAACATCGGCTACCGCCACCTGCTGCCAATTCTGCCGTTCCTGTTCATTCTCGCAGGCCGGGCAGCCCGGAATACGAGGTACGGAGTACGTGCTGCGTATTTCGCATTCCGTATTCCGTTGTTGGCCTGGCTGGCCCTGGGCACCCTGCGAGTGGCTCCCCACTACCTGGCCTTCTTCAACGAACTGGCGGGCGGACCAGCGGGTGGATACCGCTATCTGGTGGACTCCAACCTGGACTGGGGCCAGAACCTCTGGCAACTGCGGGACTGGATGCAGAAAAAGGGTGTGGGGCGGGTTTTCTATGCTCACTATGGCCCCGCCCGGCCAGAGGTCTATGGAGTTTCTGCAAACTTTTTACCCCCGGACCCGCGTGCCGTTCCCTTCACACCGCTGGATCCGGCTCCTGGTATCTACGCGATCGGCGCGACGGTGCTTCAAGGCGTCTATACTCAAGATGTCAACACATATGCCTGGTTCCGAGCCCGCCAGCCCCTGGACCGGCTGGGGTACGCGCTCTTCTTGTACCGGGTAGAGCCCCGCCCCGCGCCTCGCTGGGGGGCTATTTGCACCGATCTCTTGGCCGCTATCCGGCCTGAGGCCCTGCGCGATGGGTTGGGCCGCCCAGACCTCCGGATGGCCTTTTTGGATTGTTCCCAAACCTGGGTCTCCCTCTCTCCCGGGCCGCCCGGCGTTCTGGCTCTACCGCCGGAAGGGGAACCGCCACCCGGCGCAGCACTGGATGTCCCGGCCCGCCGCGCCGACGGCCGCCCCCTCTACAACCTCTACCGGCTGGAGGTGACCCCGACGCCGGAGCATCCTCTGGTGGTTCCCTTAAGGGGACCGCTGGATTTTGAGGGATACTCCGTACTGCTTGGTTCGGCTCCTGGGCCCGGAGGTTTAGACCAGAGGGATCGGACAATAGAAGTTTGGACTTTCTGGCGGGTGAAAGAGCGACCCACCCGGCCTCTGTCGCTGATGGGTCACCTGCTGGGGCCAGACGGGATTCCCATCGCAATTGCCGACGGCATGGGATTCTCGCCCGAATTCTGGGAGCCGGGCGATCTGATTATCCAGCGGCACCGGTTCTCTATCCCCGCCAACGCATCCCTGGGGGAATACACCCTGGCCACCGGCGCCTACTGGCTGGATACGATGGAACGATGGCAAATTCTGGTGGAAGGCCAGCCAGCCGGAGATCAGGTTCTTCTCAATCTCAAATAACTTGACCCCATTTATCTGCCGACGGTAGTTGGTCCAAATCTCCCGCGCCTGTTCCAGGTGCGGATGGGCCCATTGGTCAGCAGCACCCAACGCAAGTTCAGGCCGCAGGCTTCCGAACCCTCGCGCCGGATACTCCAGATAACGGTGGGCAGAGACCTTTCCCTCCGCCCGGCGGGGATTTGCCCGATTCTCCCCTGCGGGGTACAATTATCGGTGATGAGAATGGCCCGGCGCTCACTTGGACCTGCAGGCTCCTATCTCCGCCCTCCCTGGAGGCGGACGCTCCAGGCCCACCTTCGGGACCTCCGTCTTCTGCTGCGGGAATTCCGCTTTACCCTGCTTGCGTTCGCTCTCCTGCTCCTGGTCGGTACCCTCGTTCTCCGCCTGACCTACGATGTGGAGCGTCTCGGTTGGTTGGAGGCACTGGACACCACCCTCAAACTCCTCTTCTTTGAGACCACCCACGACTATCCCCACGCCCCTCCAGCTCAGGTCGTTTTTGTCCTCTGGCCGCTTCTGGGGCTGGCATTGGTTGTCAACGGGGTGGTTCAGTTCTGGACGGCGCTCTTCAATCGGCGGGAGCGCCGGGACATATGGGAGGCGGCTGTGGCATCTACATATCGTCTTCACGTGATTGTCTGTGGACTGGGGAGGGTTGGCTATCGGGTCATTCTCCACCTGCTCCAGATGGGATATGAAGTCGTCGGGGTGGAACGGAATCCCGACGCGCCCTTCCTGACCGCTGTCCGCCAGAAGAGGGTTCCCGTGGTTATTGGGAACGCCCGTCAGCGGGAGGTGTTGGAGAAGGCCGGGGTGCGGGCGGCCTCCGCGCTGATCGCAGCGACGGAGGACGATATGACCAACTTGGGCATCGCGCTGACTGCGCGGGACCTTAACCCCGGGCTCCAGGTCGTCCTGCGGATGTTTGACGACCAACTGGCCGACGACCTTCGGAAAAGTTTCGGTTTTGCCGCCTTCAGCGCGTCGGCCCTGGCAGCCCCTGCCTTTGCGGCTGCAGCGACGCGCGCCGCTGTGGAGCACTCAGTCTTTTTGAACGGCGTCCTGCTGAACCTGAGCCGTCTGACGGTGGCCCCGAACTCTCCGCTGGCAGGCAAGACGGTCGGAGAAGTGGAGCAGGAACTGGACCTCTCTGTTCTTCTGCACTCCGGTCCCGGTGGGATAGACTTTCATCCTCCGGATGACCTCGTCCTGAAAGGCGGCGATCAGATTGTCGTCTTCGCTCCGCTGGAGGCGCTGGTCAACCTGGAGCGGATGAACCAGGAAACGGAGGAAACTTGTGCACCGGAAGGCCGAGGGATTCGGAAGGCGTTGAATCGCCTGCGGCGCCGGAGCGACCGGAAGTAGGGGTGGTCGGGCCGTGCGGGGCGGGGAAGAGCACTCTGGTCCGCCTCCTGCGGGCCCACGGTGTGGACGCGCGGGAGATCGCCCAGGAACACTCCGGGGTTCCGACGATGTGGGCCCGCCTTACTCGGCCCCGGCGGTTGGTCTACCTGGAGGTCTCGCGGGAGGTGGCAGTCTGGCGCCTGGGGCAGGACTTCACGCCGGGGGAATGGGAAGCACTCCGATCCCGCCTGTCCCACGCCCGGCAACATGCCGACCTGGTCGTGGATACCGATTCCCTGACCCCGGAGGAAATCTGCCAGCGGGTGCTGGAGTTTCTGGCGACGTAGGGGGTTGGGGGGGGGGGGGGGGGGGGGGGGGGGGGCCCGCCCCCCCCCCCCCCCCCCCCCCCCCCCCCCCCCCCCCACACACAAACAAAAAAACCCGCGGCGGGGGGCCGGGCCGGGGGGGGGGGGGGGGGGGGGGGGGGGGCGGGGGGGGCGCCCCCCCCCCCCCCCCCCCCCCCCCCCCCCCCCAACCCCCCTACGTCGCCAGAAACTCCAGCACCCGCTGGCAGATTTCCTCCGGGGTCAGGGAATCGGTATCCACGACCAGGTCGGCATGTTG
>JANXAH010000240.1 GCA_025062415.1 Anaerolineae bacterium
TTCCGGGAGGGTCTTTCTGCGGCCGGGGGGGGGGGGGGGGGGGGGCCGGCGGGGCGGCGTGGAAGAAGCCGGAGGACCCCCCCACCGCCCGCGCAGGAGCACCGCGACACCCACAGGCACACACCACCCGGGGGGGCCGAGGGCGCGGGCGCGGGGGCGGGTGGGGTGTGTTCGGGGGTCCGCCGCCGGCCCCCCCCCCCCCCCCCCCCGCCGCAGAAAGACCCTCCCGGAAGCAGAACGATCTCGGCAGAAAGACCGTTCCGGGAGCAGAATGATCTCGGTAGAAGAAGCCCGCCGCTACTATCAGGGAGCCCACAGCAGCCACGACTTTGACCATGTCCTGCGGGTGCTGGTTCTGGCGGAGCGCATCGCCCGCGCCGAAGGCGGGGACCTGGAAGTGGTCCGGGCTGCAGCGCTCCTGCACGACGTCGGACGGGCCGAGGAGGAGCAGACCGGCGAGGACCACGCCCAGATCGGCGCCAGGCGGGCGCGGGAAATCCTGGCTGGGCACCCGCCGGAGAAAGTGGAGGCCGTCGCCGCGGCCATCGCGGCTCACCGATTCCGCCACGGCCCCCCACCGGCCACGCCGGAGGCGCGGGCCCTCTTTGACGCCGACAAACTGGACGCGATGGGCGCCATCGGCGTCGCCCGAGCCTTCGCCTACGCAGGGGCCCACGGGCAGCGGCTCTGGGTCTCTCCCGACGTCGCGCTGGCCCAGGGCGATGGCACTCCCGACCACACCCCCGTCCACGAGTACCTCCTGAAACTCTCCCGCTTGCGGGAGAGCATGACCACCCCCACCGGGCGCGCGCTGGCGGAGAAACGCCACGCTTTCATGGCCCAATTCTTCGCCCGACTGGAGGCCGAAGTCAACGGCGAGTGCTGAAGGAGGGAGAAATGGAAAAGTGGCTTCAGATCTTCTGGCTGTTTCTGAAAATCAACCTGCTGACCACCTCCGGCCCGGCCTCCGCAGGACTGCTCTACAAAGAGACGGTCGGGCGACTGATGACAGAAGAGGAGTTCATTGAGGCAGTAGGCTTCTCCAGCGTCCTGCCCGGGAGCGACGCCCTCCAGTTGGCGATGTTCGTCGGGTACGCCCTGGGAGGAATTCCCGGTGCCCTGGTCGCTCTGCTGGGCTCCATCCTGCCCCCCACCGTCCTGATGCTAACCATCGTTACCCTCCTCCAGCGTATCCGAGGCGAGGCGTGGGTAAGCAACTTCGTCCAGGGCCTGGCGCCTGCTGTGGCGGTCCTGATGGTCCTGGTCGCCTGGAAAATCTTCGGAGAGGATGCCCGAAACTGGAAGGCCCTGTTCCTCGCCCTGGCCAGTTTCATCGCCTTCCAACTGAAGGTCCCGCCCGCCCTGGTCCTCCTGGCCTCCGGCCTGATCGGCATCTGGCTCTTTCGGTAAGTCCTATGGAACTGTTTCTCTGCACGAACGGAAACCCCGCAACCCGACCCGCCCTGGAATACGGCACCTGGCTGGCCCCCCGGTTGGAACTCCCGGCCACGGTGTTGGGGATCGCGGAAAAACCGGCCTACCGTCCGACCGTCCGGGCTCTGGTGGAGGAGTACGGGGCCCGATTGGAGCAGTGCGGCTGCCTTCATCAGGCCCTCGTGGAGGAGGGGCGCCCCCGATCCATCCTGCTCCGACACGCCCATCCGCAGGACCTGGTCCTGCTGGGCCCGATGGTCCCCTCCCTGCTCTGGGGCGGTGTCCTTTCCCGTCTCCTGGCCCAGGCCGAATTCCCCATCCTGCATACCACCGCCTACCGGGAACGGCTGGAGAACATCCTGCTCTGCACCGGTGGCCTTCACTACGTGGAGGCGCTGGTCAATGTGCTGGGCTGGTTGGCCCAGAGGGTCGGTGGAACCATCACCCTGCTTCACGTAGTGGAGCCCATCACCCTGACTTATCCCCTGGCCGAGGAAATCCGGGCCCACTGGCAGGAACTCCCCCAGACGAACACCCCTCTGGGCCATCATCTTCAGGCGGCCCAGCACTCTCTGGAGAAACAGGGGATTCCCGTGAAACTTCGCATTCGTCACGGAACAGTGGTTCACGAGATTCTGGAGGAAATCGCCGAGGGGGATTACGACCTGGTCGGGGTTGGGTCGCCCTACGCGACCCGGAGTTTGCGGCGGCTCTACCGGCCCAACGTCGCGCTGGAGGTGGCGGAGGCAGCCCCCTGCCCGGTGCTGATTGTCCGCTACCGGCCCGGTCCATTTCCAACCGGATGAAGGAGGATTCCCTCACTATTTTGGTTCGGACACAGGTAGATGGATGTGCAGGTTGAGATCCGCTCCGATGTTTCGGCCGAAGCCTGGGATGCCTTCGTCGCAGCCCATCCTTACACCCATGTCCTCCAGACGGCCGCCTGGGGCGATCTGAAGTCCGCCTTCGGATGGAGGGCCCAGCGGCTTGCGTGGACGGAGGGGGGTATTCCCCGCGCGGGTGCGCTTATCCTGTACCGTGCCCTTCCTCTGGGGCTGGGTTCCCTGGCCTATGTCCCCCGCGGCCCCCTGGTGAACTGGGAGCAGTCGGAGGAGGTAATGGTCCTTCTGGCCGCGATAGAGCGGACCGCCCGGGCCAGCGGGGCCCTGGTCCTCATCCTGGAGCCCGACCTTCCCGACGAGCCCCGCTGGCGAGGCCTTCTGGCCTCTCTGGGCTTTCGCCTTTCCCCTCTCGGGAGCATCCAGCCCCGTCGGACGCTGGTGGTGGACATCGGACGGACCGAAGAGGCGATTCTGGCTTCTATGCGGCAGAAGACCCGGTACAACATCCGGCTGGCCGCGCGCAAGGGGGTGACTGTCCGGGAGGGGACCGAGGCCGATCTCCCCACTTTCTACCGTCTAATGGAAATCACGGCGGCGCGCGATCGTTTCGGCATCCATCCTCGGGCCTACTACGAGCGCGCCTACCGTCTCTTTGTTCCTTCGGGCCGGGCCGCGCTCCTGATGGCGGAGGTGGAGGGTGAGCCTGTGGCGGGGTTGATGGTCTTCGCCCTGCCGCCGCGCGCCTGGTACTTCTATGGCGCCTCCGGCGATGCCCATCGGGAAAAGATGCCCACCTACCTGCTCCAGTGGGAGGCCATCCGCTGGGCCCGCGCCCGCGGTTGTACCGAATACGACCTCTGGGGTATCCCCGACGAGGAGGAAGAGACCCTGGAAGCGGAGTTCACCCGCCGCCAGGATGGTCTCTGGGGGGTCTACCGGTTCAAGCGGGGCTTCGGGGGCCGTATGGTTCGGAGCATTGGGGCGTGGGAGCGCCCGCTGCGTTCCCTTCCCTACGGGCTCTATGCCCTGGCCCTTCGTCTGCGGAGGGGGTTTCTGTGGCGGCGGGCGTCGGCCCCCGCCCCCGAAACCCCAGCGCGCCCCCCCCCACAACCCGGGTGTATAACAGAAGGCCCTCACACCCCCCGCCCCCAGCCCCCACAACAAACCCCCGCGAAAAAAAAACAAACCAGTAAACACTACCCC